>CAXUEX010000007.1:0-4783 GCA_964250215.1 uncultured Acetobacteraceae bacterium
GCTGAACCCGGCCCGGGCCTATGCACGCCCATATTGTTCCGTTATCAGAACGACTGCCGTGTCTCGTTGCGCATGACCAGCGCTGTCACCGTCGTTGCGAGGCGCGCTTGCGACGAAGCAATCCATTAGCGACCCCCGCCCTTCTGCCGTTCCAAAAACCGCGCAAACGCCTCCAGCGCCGCGTCCGAAGCATGGTGCTCCATCCCCTCCGCATCCACCTCCGCCACCTCCGCCGGAACCCCAACCGCCCGCAGCAGCTCCACCACCAGCCGGTGCCGCGCCCGCACCCGCTGCGCCAGCGCATGGCCCGAATCCGTCAGGAAAATCCCGCGATACGGCCGCGAGGTAACCAGCCCCTCCTTTTTCAGCCGCGCCAGCACCTTCAGCGCCGTCGGGTGTGTCACCCCCAGCCGCTTCGCCAGCTCCGTCGCCCGCGCCTCGCCATGCGCCGCCAGCAGATCGTCGATCAGCTCGACGTAATCCTCCTGCATCGACGCCGAACGCGCCGTGCGCGCCGCCACAAAGCGCAGCGCCTGCGCCCGCTCCTCCGGCATCTCGTCCTGCGGCCCAGCAGGCCCGGCCTCCGAAGCTTGGCTCACGCGACGACCATTTTCCAACTCCGGAGGACCCAATCCGCCCCGCTCCCCGTTCCAACCATGCCGCCATCGCGACGATGTGAGGAGCCATCGTCAGCTTCTAGATATCGCTCGCGCGCAGTGTCCACCGACCCGCTCAACCCGCGCAAAGCCCGCCTCTGCGCGCAGCGCTTGACTTGGGAATACCTTCGCGTATCTCTGGCGGCCAGCGACCGGCCACGCGTGGCCAGCGCCCGCTTCCGCTTTGCCTACCGCCCATCAACCGGCCGGCCCGCTCGCCGGCAAGCCGTGCGCCCCGCTCGCGCGCGCCCACCACCCGACCAGCCCGCGCGATCGGGCTGTCATCGAATAGGAACACAAGCTTCACATGGCATCAAGCGCCGTACGCGTGCTGGAACGTCCTGCCTATGCCGGAACCGACCGCAACGCCCCGCACATGGCGGGCGAGGATTTCGCCTCCCTGCTCGACGAAACGCTCGGCCGCGACAGCGGCTTCGAAGGCTCCGTCGTCACCGGCCGCGTCGTGCGGCTCACCGATGAATTCGCCATCGTCGATGTCGGCCTCAAATCCGAAGGCCGCGTCGCGCTCAAGGAATTCGCCGCCCCCGGCCAGAAGCCGGAAATCGCCCCCGGCGACATGGTCGAGCTGTTCGTCGAGCGCTACGAAGACCGCGACGGCTCCATCGTGCTCTCGCGCGAAAAAGCCCGGCGCGAGGAGGCATGGACCACGCTCGAACGCGCGTTCGAACAGCAGCAGCGCGTCAACGGCACCATCTATGGCCGCGTCAAAGGCGGCTTCACCGTCGATCTCGGCGGCGCCGTCGCCTTCCTGCCCGGCAGCCAGGTGGATATCCGCCCGGTGCGCGACGTGGGGCCGCTCATGGGCACGCCGCAGCCGTTCCAGATCCTGAAGATGGACCGTGCGCGCGGCAACATCGTGGTCTCCCGCCGCGCCGTGCTGGAAGAAACCCGCGCCGAACAGCGCAGCGAGCTGATCCAGGGCCTGAAAGAAGGCATGATCCTGGATGGCGTGGTGAAGAACATCACCGACTATGGCGCCTTCGTCGATCTCGGCGGCGTCGATGGCCTGCTGCACGTCACCGACATCGCATGGCGCCGCATCAACCATCCGGCCGAGGCGCTGCAGATCGGCCAGCCGGTGCGCGTGCAGGTGATCCGCTTCAATCCGGAAACGCAGCGCATCAGCCTCGGCATGAAGCAGCTCGAAGCCGATCCGTGGGAAGGGGTGGCCGCGAAATATCCGGCCGGCGCACGTTATTCCGGCCGCGTCACCAACATCACCGACTATGGTGCGTTCGTGGAACTGGAGCCGGGCGTCGAAGGCTTGGTGCATGTCAGCGAAATGAGCTGGACGAAGAAGAACGTCCATCCCGGCAAGATCGTCAGCACCAGCCAGGAAGTCGATGTGCTGGTGCTCGACGTGGATTCCAGCAAGCGCCGGATTTCGCTCGGCCTGAAGCAGGTGCAGCGCAATCCGTGGGAGGAATTCGCCGAAGCGCACCCGGTGGGCAGCAGCGTGGAAGGCGAAATCCGCAACATCACCGAATTCGGCCTGTTCGTCGGCCTCGCCCCCGAGCTCGACGGCATGGTGCACCTGTCCGACCTGTCGTGGGACGAGGCCGGCGAGACCGCCGTGCAGGCCTACGAAAAAGGCCAGATGGTGCAGGCCCGCGTGCTGGATATCGATGCCGAGAAGGAGCGCATCTCGCTCGGCATCAAGCAGCTCCAGGCCGATCCCGCGGCCGACAGCCTGGGCCGCGTGAAGAAGGGTGACGTCGTCACCTGCATCGTCACCGGCATCCAGTCGAACGGCATCGACGTGAAGGTGGACGACGTGCTCACCGGCTTCGTTCGCCGCGCGGAACTGGCACGCGACAAGGCCGATCAGCGGCCGGAACGCTTCGCCGTGGGCGAGAAGGTGGATGCGAAAATCACCAGCATCGACCGCGCCGCGCGCAAGCTGGGCCTCACCATCAAAGGCCGCGAGGTAGAGGAAGAGAAGCAGGCCATGGCCGATTTCGGTTCGTCGGACAGCGGCGCCTCGCTCGGCGACATCCTGGGCGCCGCCATCCGCCGGCGGAACCAGCAGGAGGACTGAGTCGTCATGGCGCTGGAAGCCGACGCCATCATCGACCGGCGCCGGCTGAAGCGCAGCCTGGTGGCCTGGCGCGTCATCGCCATCCTGGCGCTGATCGGCGCGCTCATCGCCATCCTGCCGTTCCGCAGCGGCAGCGTCGGCCGGCACGTCGAGCGTGTCCGCATCACCGGCATGATCGGCGACGGCCAGAAGACCATCGAAACGCTTGACGGATTGGCCCGCGACCCGTCTGTGGCCGCGGTGGTGCTGCATTTGGATACGCCCGGCGGCGAGGTGGCCGGCGGCGAGGGCATCCACGACGCGGTGGAGCGGTTGGCCGGCGCCAAGCCCGTGGTCGCCGTCATGGACGGCACGGCCGCCTCGGCCGGCTACATGATCGCGGTCGCCGCGCCGCACATCGTGGCCCGCGCCTCCACGCTCACGGGTTCGATCGGCGTGATCCTCGAAACCGGCAATTTCGGCGGCCTGCTGAACAAGCTCGGCATCGCCACCGATCCGCTCGTCAGCGGCCCGCTGAAAGGCCAGCCCGCGCTCGACAAGCCGCTCACCCCTGAAGCCCGAGCGGTGCTGCAAGGCCTGGTCGGCGATTTGTTCGACCAGTTCGTCGATATCGTGGCAAAAGGCCGGCACATGCCGCCGGACCAGGTGCGCCGTCTCGCCGACGGCCGTGCCTATACCGGCCGGCAGGCGCTGGGCCTGAAGCTGGTGGATGAACTGGGTGGCGAGCCCGAGGCGCGAAGCTGGCTCGACCGGCAGCGTCACGTAGGCACCGATCTGCCGGTTCGGGAGCAGGACAGGCGCGGCACGTTCCGCCGCCTGATGGCCGACGGCCTGGCCGAAATAGTTCCCACCGCAGAACAGGCGTTTCGCGTTGACGGCGCCTGGGCCATCTGGCAGCCTGGAAATCCGCAATAGGGCCACCCTTCGTCTCATGACAAGGTCGGAACTGATCACCGAATTGGCCGCCGCGAACCCGCATCTGCGGGCGCCGGACGTAGAGGTGATCGTCTCCACAATCTTCGATGAAATTGCCGCCGCCCTCTCGCGCGGAGACCGCGTGGAGCTGCGCGGCTTCGGCGCGTTTACCACCAAGCGCCGCGATGCCCGCACCGGCCGCAATCCGCGCACCGGCGAGGCCGTGGCCGTGCTGGAAAAAGGCGTGCCGCACTTCAAGGCAGGCAAGGAGCTGCGCCACCGGGTTAATCAAGGCAAAAAAAAGTAACGTGTCGCAAACGTCCTGCGCACCCAAATCGAAGAAAGTTTTTTGCTTCTTTTTTTCAAAAGAGAAGTGCTTGATTGTCTTGCTAACCCTCTCCAGTTGTGGCGACCTGCCCCGCCCCTTCGCCGGCAACCCCGGCGCCACCGCGCTCCGCCTGGCGCATCCGCCGCCCGCCCGCCTCACCATCCCCGTGCCCGACGACGCGCTGCTGCCCACCGCCGATGCCTCGCTCTGGGCCGGCAGC
Source organism: uncultured Acetobacteraceae bacterium (assembly GCA_964250215.1). Classification (GTDB taxonomy): domain Bacteria; phylum Pseudomonadota; class Alphaproteobacteria; order Acetobacterales; family Acetobacteraceae; genus DAIDJM01. The sequence goes on from CAXUEX010000007.1 coordinate 4,179, forward strand.
CTGAAGGACGCGCTGGTCGCCGACGAAGTGCCCGCGTTCGCCGAGCCGACCAAGCCCGGCGACTGGCAACTGGCGCTCTCCGCCAAGCTGCAAGGCGACAGCGTGCTGCCGCATTACATATTGCGGGATGCCACCGGCGCCGAGCACGGCGTGATCGACGGGCCGCCGGTGCCGCAATCCGGCTGGGCTTCCGGCAATCCCGCGGTGCTGCAAGCCGCCGCCGGCGCGGCCGCGCCGCAAGTGCTGGAGCTGCTGAAATCCGTCGATGCCAGCATCAAGCAAAGCGACCCGAACAGCCTGTTCAACCGTCCCGCGCGCATCTATTTTCCGGGCGTAACAGGTGCCCCTGGCGACGGCAATTTCGCGCTCGCGCGGCAGATGCGCGACAAGCTGCCGCAGACCGGCGATCAGCTCGTCGGTTCCGCCAACGCTGCCGATTTCACGCTGCGCGGCACCGTCACGCTGCGCGACGTGCCGGGCGGGCAGCAGCAGGTGGAAATCCACTGGCTGGTTTACGATTGGGCCGGCAAGGAGGCGGGCGACGTCGCCCAGGGCCACGATGTGCCGCGCGGCCTGCTGGATCGCCATTGGGGCGAGGTGGCCGA
>CAXUEX010000007.1:4883-6586 GCA_964250215.1 uncultured Acetobacteraceae bacterium
TATTCCATGCCCAGCAGCCGCTGGATCAGGCCCGGCTTCTTTTTCGGCGCCGCAATGGGCGGCTCGGGTGGCAGATCGAACGGCAGGGGCGGCCGCAACGCCGCATCGGCGATCGCGGCAAACGAGAGTTCGGTCTCCTCCGCCCCCGGCCGCATCGATGGCAGCGCCTCCGACAACGCATCCTCGGAGAAAGTCGCCGGCACCTGCACGAATTGCGGCGCCTCCGGGGTTGGCGCTGGCGGCGCTGGCGGAACCTCCGTGGCAGACACAGTCCCGCGCAACGCTTCCGTGTCCTCGACTTCCGTGGCAACGCTCGGCCGCGCCGGGGCCGAGAAGCGCACTACGCCCGCAGCCGTCTCCTGCATCCCCGGTTCAACCGCCGCCGCCGCCGAAGCCACCGGCGGCTTCCCCGCTTCCGGGGCCGCGGGTTCGGTTTCCGCCACCTCCGCTTCGCTCTCCGGCGGCCCCAGCCCGGCCGCATCCAGCGCCGCCTCCAGCGCCCGCCGCCCGCGCGCCGAACGCGGCGATTTCGCCAGGCCCGCTTCCAGATCGGCCACCGCCGATTTCGGATCGATCTTAAAACGCTTGAAGCCGCGCTGCAGCCGCTCGTTCCAGGCGAAGTTCAAGTACCGCCGGCAATATTCCTCGAACGTGAACTCGCCTTCGTCGATCACCGAATAGGTCGCGTCGGGCGTCGCATAGGTCAGGCCGAAATGGGCGATCACGCCGGGATGCAGCGGCTGGTGCGTGGTCGGCAGCTCGATGAAGCGCAGCGCCGCCTCGTCCGGCCGCTCCAGCCCCAGCCGGTCGAACAGATGTTGCGTCAACGGCGTCAGCAGCGCCGCGGTCGGCCGCGTGCGGGAAGCGAACAGCGGTGCCTCCCGGAATTTCTGTAGCAACGGTGCCAGCGTCGTGCCGCAGGCGCGGTCCAGTTGCCGCGTGATCGTCAGCCGGGCCTGGAACTTGCGGTCCAGATCGCCCTCCCGCGCGATGTCCAGCGCCAGGTAGCGCCGCACCGCCTCGTCCTCCGGCACGCCCTCGCTCATCATGCGGTCCAGGAAGCGGTCGCCGTGATCCGCCGGATACGGGCCGCCCGGGATCGGAAACGGGCCGCGATTCTTCGGGTGCGGCCGCCCCGCGTACGGCCAAAGAAAGTCGGCCACCAGCGCCGGAAGCCGAACGATTTTGGCGCCGGATGGCAGCTCGGCAGGCGGTACCGGATCGCCGGTGTCGTCCACCTCCATAACCACCGCATCGGCGCCTTCCAGCGAAACCCGGGCCGCCAGGCCGGTGCCCCCCACCGCAATCCGCGCCTCCGCGCCGCTGCCGATCTGGCTGCGATAGAACCGCGCCAGAACCCGGGTGGCCGCCCCCCCGAGAAAGACAATCCGGCCGTAGCTCCGCGTCCCCGACATGCCGTCTTGTCGCAAGCGCCCGCCCTTGTCGCAAGCGCCGCCGGAAACGCAATCGCCGGTCATTGAACCAGCCCGCCGGATGGCCGAAGAAGGCCCGCTTTCGGAATGGGCGCTGGATGGATTTCTCCCGGCTCACGGTGCTTTGCGCCGGTGACCTGATGCTGGACCGCTATCGCCACGGCGAGGTGGAGCGCATCTCGCCCGAGGCGCCGGTACCCGTGATCCGCGTGCGCGAAACGCGCGAGATGCCCGGCGGGGTCGGCAACGTCGCCCGCAATATCTCAAGCC
>CAXUEX010000007.1:6596-43339 GCA_964250215.1 uncultured Acetobacteraceae bacterium
CCACGGCCGCCCCCAATCGCTCCCGCCGCGGCGCCCCCCCCCCCCGCCGCGGCCGCGGCGCCCCCCCCGAGCCCGGCCGCCGGCTGCGCAGCCTGCTCGAGCGGGAGACCGGTATCGCCCCCGTGCTGGTGGAAACCACGCATCGCCCGACAATCTGCAAGACCCGCTACGTCGCCGGCCGCCAGCAGGTGGCCCGCGCCGACGACGAAAGCCTGGCGCCGCCGCATCCGCAGGAAGCGGCCGCCCTGATCGCGGCCATCGAAACCCGGATCGGCGCCGCCGACGCGCTGGTGCTCTCGGATTACGGCAAGGGCGTGCTCAGCCCGGCCCTGCTCGCGCGCGCCATCGCGGCCGGCCGGGCGCGCGGCATTCCGGTTTTCGTCGATCCGAAATCCGCCGATTTCACGCGCTATCGCGGCGCGACCTGCATCACCCCCAACCTGCGCGAACTCGGCGCCGCCGCGCGCCTGCCCACCGCAACCGAAGCCGAAATCGAACAAGCCGCCCGCGCCGTGCTGGCCGAAACGCAAGCCGGCGCCGTGCTGGTCACCCGCTCCGAGCGCGGCATGATGCTGGTGGAGGCAGGCGGCGCCGTCGCCACCGTCCCGGCCCGGACCCGCGCGGTGTTCGACGTTTCGGGCGCCGGCGACACGGTGATCGCGGCCCTGGCCCTGGCGCACGCCGATGGCCGCACGCTCGCCCAGGCCATGCACATCGCCAACGCCGCCGCCGGCGTGGTGGTGAGCAAGCCCGGCACCGCCACCGCCGGCATCGCCGAGGTGCTGCACGAACTGGCGGCGGCCGACACGGGCGAGAGCGCGCCGGCGGCCGGCTTGCTCGGCGAGGCAACCGCGAGCGAAATGGTCCGGCGCTGGAAGGAACAGGGGTTGGCCGTGGGCTTCACCAACGGCTGCTTCGATATCCTGCATCCCGGCCACGTCGCCCTGCTGGCCGCCGCCCGGCGCGAATGCGATCGGCTGCTCGTGGCGCTCAACACCGACGTCAGCGTTCGCCGGCTGAAGGGCGATGCGCGGCCGGTCAATGCGCTGGCCGACCGGGCGCAGGTGCTGGCCGCGATCCGGCATGTGGATGGCGTGCTCGCGTTCGAGGACGACACGCCCTTGCGCCTCATCGAAAAGCTGCTGCCGGACGTTCTGGTGAAAGGCGCGGATTACCGCATGGATCAGGTGGTGGGCGCCGAAGCCGTGCGACGCGCCGGCGGCCGCGTGATCCTGGCGGAGCTGGTGCCGGAAACCTCGACGAGCCGCGTCATCGAACGGCTGCGGCGAAGCTGAGCTTCGGCCTTACCGGCGCACCAGATCGGCGGCTCCGGAACCCGTGCTCGGCACGGTATGGCTGCTCTGCATCAGCTTCCAAACGCCGTATTCCAGCCGCCACACGGTGGCAAAACGCATCACCTCCGTCCGCCCGTGCAGCGTGAAAGGCGTGTTGAAAAACAGCGTCTCCACCGGCCCGCTGCCCACCCCGGAAACATCCGAAAGCGGCCCGAACGCCGGATGGCCGCCCGCCCACAGTTTCTGCTCCAGATCGAAAAGCCGCAGAAAGGCGCGTCGTCCTTCCGCATATTCGTTCGGCTCGCTGCCATACACATACAGCTCCCGCGCCGACAGCATGGAATGCACCGTCTGCCAGTCGCCCGCCGCATAGGCGGCAAGCCAATGCGCCGCCGTCTCCGGCAACTCCGGCGGCGCCGCGGCCGCCAGCAGCAGCGCGCCGGCAACCACCGCCGCCTGCCGCGCCCACATCACGCGGCGCCCGTAAAGCTGCCCTCTTCCACAGCGAGCTTCTCTAGCAGTTTGGCAGGGGCCATGCCGAACTCTCGCAGTTTCGCCAACACATTCGGCAAACCCACCGTATCGGCATGGAACATCGGGCCGCCACGATACGCCGGCCAGCCATAGCCGTTCAGCCACACGATATCGATATCGGAAGCGCGATACGCCTTCCCCTCCTCCAGAATCTTCGCGCCCTCATTGATCATCGGATAAATGCAGCGCTCAAGTATCTCTGATTCCGTAACCTGCCGACGCGTCACGCCAGCGCGCGCCGATTGCTCCAGCACGAGCTTTTCCACGATCGGCGAAGGCGTGAAGTTCCGCTTCGCGTCGTAATCGTAGAACCCGGCGCCCGTCTTCTGGCCCCGCCGATCCATCTCGCAAAGCCGGTCGCGCAAGCTCTCGCCCTTCGAGGTCTCCCGGCTCCAGCCGATATCCAGCCCGGCCAGATCCGACATCTGGAACGGCCCCATCGGCATGCCGAAATCGTATAGCACCCGATCCACATCCCACGGCATCGCCCCTTCCAGGATCAGCGCATGCGCCGCCCGCTGCCGCTGATCCAGCATCCGGTTGCCGATGAAGCCCTGGCACACGCCCGCCACCACCGGCACCTTGCCGATCTTGCGCGCCAGCGACATCACCGTCGCCAGCACATCCGGCGCGGTCTTCTCGCCGCGCACCACCTCAAGCAGCCGCATCACGTTCGCCGGCGAAAAGAAATGCATGCCCACCACGTCGCCAGCGCGTTTCGTGGCCGTCGCGATCTCGTCGATGTTCAGATAACTCGTGTTGCTGGCCAGGATCGCGCCCGGCTTCGCAATTTCATCCAGCCGCGCGAAAATCTGCTTCTTGATGTCCATCTGCTCGAACACGGCCTCGATGATCAGGTCGCAACCGGCCAGATCCTCCAGCGACAAGCTCGGCGTCAGCCGCGCCATGTTCGCTTGCACGGCCTCCATCGTCAGCCGGCCTTTCTTCGCGGTGTTCTCGTAATTGCCGCGCATGATGCCCACGCCGCGTTCCAGCACCGCCTCGCTGGTTTCCACGATGGTCACGGGAATCCCGGCCGAAAGAAAATTCATCGAAATGCCGCCGCCCATCGTGCCCGCGCCGATCAAGCCCACCTTCGCGATCGCGCGCAGCTTCGTATCCTCTGGCAGCCCGGGTATTTTCGCGGCCGCGCGCTCGGCGAAAAACAGATAACGCTGCGCCCGCGATTGCACGCCGGTCATCAATTCCATGAACAGCCGCCGCTCGGTCTCCATGCCCTGCTCGAAGGGCTGCGTCGCCGCCGCTTCGATGCAGCGGATGTTGTATTCGGGCGCGTCGAAGCCGCGGAATTTCCGCGCGTTGACGCGGCGAAATTCATCGAACACGCCCGGCTCGGCCTGCACCGGCAGATCGCGCACCTGCTTCAGCGCCGCACCCTCCGCCACCAGCTTGCGCGCAAACGCCACCGCATCCTCGCGCAGCCGCGCCTCCTCGGCCGTGGCATCGATCAGACCGGATTCCCGCGCCGCCTTGGCGCCGATCGGCGTGCCGGAGGTCACCATCTCCAACGCGCGCTGCACGCCCACCAGCCGCGGCAGCCGCTGCGTGCCGCCCGCGCCCGGCAGCAACCCAAGCTTCACCTCCGGCAACCCGAATTTCGCACTGGGCACCGCAATCCGGTAATGCGCCGCAAGTGCCGTCTCCAGCCCGCCGCCAAGCGCCGTGCCATGGATCGCTGCCACCACCGGCTTCGGCGAACCCTCGATGTTCGTCAGCACCTCGTGCAGCGAAGCGCCCTGCATCGGCTTGCCGAACTCGTTGATATCGGCTCCGGCGATGAAGGTGCGGCCGGCGCAGATCAACACGATCCCCTTCGCTGCCGGATCGGCGATCGCCCGCCCCAGCGCGTCCGCAATGCCGGTCCGCACTGCGGCGGAAAGCGCGTTCACCGGCGGCGAATCCACCGTGATCACGGCAATCTCGCCGTCTTGCGTCAGGTCGGTGACAGGATTGATCGCAGCCACGCTGGCTTTCCTCTTACGTTAACCAAAGGGGCGGAGAGTTGCACGGCAGGTGCGTGCGGGAAAGGCCATGCCGACCCATCTTTCCGCTACAGTCGGCGCGTCCAATCGTGATACCGCAGCGCGATCGGATGGAGGCCAGTGGCCGGGCGTGACCAAGATTGTAAGCTGGAACCTGCTGCGCCTCACCGGCGCCACGCTCGCCGATGTGGTGCGCCTGGCCCGGCACGAACGCCCCGACCTGCTGCTGCTGCAGGAGGCCACGGAAGCGATCGACGCGCTGCCCACCTGGCTCGGCGGCGCCTATGCCCGCGCGCCGTTGCCCGGCCGCGTCCACGGCCTGGCCTTCTGGAGCCCCGATCCGGGCGTGCGCGCCCGCGTGCTGCGCCTGCCCTCGGGCGCCATGGTGCACCGCGTGTGCCAGGTTCTCGATCTCGGCGATTTCACCGTCGCCAACGTGCATCTTTCGCACGGGCAGGTGCTGAACCGGCGGCAATTGCGCTGGATCGAGCGCCACCTGCCAGCCCGCGCGGCCGTGCTGGGCGATTACAATCTGCTAGGCCCCGCCCTGCTCCCCGGCTTCACCGATGTCGGCCCGCGCGAACCCACCCACGTTTGCGCCGACATGCTGCCGCTAAGGCTAGACCGTTGCTACACGCGCGGCCTCCGCTGCGTAAGCGCCGCCGCGCTCGACCGGCACACATCCGATCACCGCCCGATCATGGTGCGGCTGGAAACGGCAGAGCCCGCACGCCTTGCAGCGTAGTTCGTAGGGCGGACAAGCGAAGCGCCATCCGCCATCACTGCGTAACAATCGACCGCCTACTGCGAACTTAAAAAGCCGCCGCCTCCAACGCCATCGTGCTTCCCTTGCCCGCCCGGATCGCCCCCCAAAGCGCACCCGTCTGTGGCAGCAGCCGCTCGTTGAAGAATTGCGCCGTCGTCAGCTTCGCCTGGTAGAACGAAGCATCCCCATTCGCCTGCGGCAGTTTCTCCTCCGCAATCTTTGCCGTTCGCGCCCACATATAGCCCAGCGCCACCAGCCCCAGCAGGCGCAGATAATCGGTCGCCGCTGCCCCGGCCTCCTCCGGATCCTTCATGCCGGCCTGCGCGATATGCGCAGTCGCCTGCTGCAGCGCGCCGAACGCCTTGGCCAGCGGCAGCACCCGCGGATCGGCTGCGTTCGCCTCGATGAACGCCTGCACCGGATGGAAAAACCCGCGCAGCGCCCGGCCCATATGCGCCGGCAGCTTGCGCCCCACCAGATCCAGCGCCTGGATGCCGTTCGCGCCCTCATAGATCATGCAAATGCGCGCATCGCGCACCAACTGCTCCATGCCGTGATCGCGGATATAGCCGTGGCCGCCATAGACCTGCATCGCCATGCTGGAAACTTCAAAAGATAGATCGGTAAACATCGCCTTCACCACCGGCGTCATCAGCGCCACGAAATCCTCGGCTTCGCGCCGCGCTTCCGGATCAGCCGCCAGCGATTCCATATCCAGTTGCTTCGCCACCCAGCCCGCCAGCGCCCGGCAGCCTTCCACATAAGCGCGAATGGTCATCAGCGTGCGCCGCACATCCGGATGCACAATGATCGGATCGGCCGCCAATTCGGGCCGCTTCGCGCCGGACAACGATCGCCCCTGCAACCGCTCCTTCGCGTAAGCCACCGCGCTCTGATACGCGGTCTCCGCCACGCCCAGCCCCTGGATGCCCACGGAAAGCCGTTCCGCGTTCATCATGGTGAACATCGCCGCCAGCCCACGGTTCGGCTCGCCCACCAGCCAGCCTGTTGCGTCCTCGAAAACAAGCTGGCAAGTGGCGGAAGCCTTCAGCCCCATCTTGTGCTCGATGCCCGCGCAGGTCACGCCATTGCGCGGCCCGGGCCTACCGTCTTCGGTGGGCAGAAATTTCGGCACCAGGAACATGCTGATGCCCTTCACGCCTTTCGGCGCATCCGGCAGCCGCGCCAGCACCAGATGCACGATGTTCTCGGTCAGATCGTGCTCACCGGAGCTGATGAAAATCTTGCTGCCCGTAATGCGGTAGCTGCCATCCGCCTGCGGCACCGCCTTCGTGCGCAACATGCCCAGATCGGTGCCGCAATGCGCTTCCGTCAGGTTCATCGTGCCCGACCACACGCCCTCGATCATCTTCGGCAGATAGCGCGCTTTCAATTCGTCGCTGGCGTGGCCGATGATGGCAAGCGTCGCGCCCTGCGTCAGCCCCGGATACAGGCTGAATGAAAGATTGGCCGAGCACTGCATTTCCTCCACGATCTTGCCCACCACATCCGGCAGATCCTGGCCGCCATATTCCGTCGGCGCCGCCAGCGCGCTCCAGCCGCTTTCGCGGAACTGGTCGTAGGCCTGCTTGAATCCCTTCGGCGTGCGCACCACACCGTTTTCGTAATGGCAAGCTTCCTCGTCGCCGCTTGCATTGATCGGCAGCAGCACTTCGGTCGCGAATTTCGCGGCCTCGTCCAAAATGCTGTCGATCAGTTCGCGCGAAACATCACTCTTGCCAATCGCCTCCAGATGCCCGGCACTGTCGTGCAGCTCGTGCAGCACGAAACGCATGTCGCGAAGTGGGGCATTGTAAACTTGCATTCGGTCTGCTCCTGTCTGGCGCCCAATTAGTTGCGTAAAGGCTTGCCGGTCTCCAGCATGTGCTCAATGCGCGCCAGCGTCCCCGGCGTGCGCAACAGCCGCAGAAACCCTTCACGTTCCAGATCGAGCAGCCGGCTCTCTTTCACCGTATCCACGATGTCGGTCTTGCCGCCGGTCAGCACGGTCGCAAGTTCGCCCGCAACCACCAAATCGTGCTTCGTCGCCATGCCCAACTTCGCAAAGCCCTGCACCGCCTGATCCAGCGCCACGCGGCCCGAAGGCCCCGGCAACACAATCTCGCGCGGCTCCGGCGGCTTGTACCCGTCCACCAGCGAGAGCGCCTTCGCCTTCGCATCCGCCAGCAGCCGGTAGCGATTCATCGTGATGCCGTCGGCCTTGCGGAGAATCAGCATCTCGCGCGCCTCCGCCGCCGATTTCGCCACCTTCGCCGTGCTCACCATCTCGAACACCCGCATCGGCGCCGGCATCGGCCCCTGCGGCATTTTCGCATCCGTGCTCCAACGCCCGAGCATTTCCTTGCACCCGCCCCAGCCCGGCAACAGCCCCACGCCGCATTCCACAAGCCCGGCATACGTCTCCGCATGGGCCTGCACCGCGTCGCTATGCAGCAGAAACTCGCAGCCGCCGCCCAGCGCCATGCCCGAAGGCGCGGCCACCACGGGGAAGGGCGCGTATTTCAGGTTCTGCATGATCTCCTGGCCAGTGGCGATCAGCGCCTCCACCTGCGCCCAGGCCGCCATGTTCGCGGCAAACAGCGCCAGCCCGATATTCGCGCCCACCGAAAAATTGCTCGCCTCGTTGTAGACCACCAGCGCTTTGTATTTTTCCTTCACCAGGCTGATGGTTTTCTGCACCAGCGCCATGATCTGCTCATCGAGCGAATTCGATTTGCTCGTGAACTCGAAACAAAGCACGCCGTCGCCGATGTCCCACACCGCCGCGCTGCCATTCTTCAACACCGGCTTCGCGCCGCGCTTGATATCTTCCAGCAGCAGCACGCCATCCGGCCGCACCAAATCGTGGTATTCGCCGTCCAGCCCCAGATATTGCCGCTTGCCATCCGCCAGGCGGTAGAATGTCCGGCCCGCCGCCGCCTCCAACATCGGCGCCACCGCAAACCCGTCTGCGCGCAGCTTCGCCGCCAGCCAATCCGCGCCCACCATGTCGATCAACTCGAACGGCCCGTGCTTCCAGTTGTAGCCCAGCCGCATCGACTCATCAATTTCAAGCACCGTATCGGCCGCTTCCGGCACCAGCTTCGCGGCATAGCCCAGCGTGTGGCCCATCACCTTCCACGCATACGCGCCAACGCGCCCAGGTGCCTCGAAAACCGCGCGCAGATCGCGCCCCGCCGCCTCCAGCTCCGGCAAATTCGCGCGCCGCTCCGGCCGGAATTCGCCGGTGGCAAAATCGATCGCTTCCTTCGCGCGCTTTCCGTTCGCCTTGTTCAGCCGATAAAATCCACCCTTGCCCTTGCGCCCCGTGTAGCCGGTCTCGATCAGCTTGCGCGCAATCGGCACGTCGCGATTAATCGCGTGAAATTCATCGCTTTTCGCCAGCGCGCCCGCCATGCTCGCATTCACATGCGGCATCAGATCGAGCCCAACGAGATCCATCAGCCCGAACACGCCGGTTTTCGGAATCCCGAACGGCCGGCCCATGATCGCGTCGGCTTCCTCGATTGTCAGATCGTTCAGCGGCGTTTCCGTCACCGCGCCAGTCATCCAGAACACGCCCAACCGGTTCGCGATGAAGCCCGGGCTGTCATGGCAAGCCACCACGCTCTTTCCCAGCGCCACGTCGCAGAACGCGCCCACGCGCCGCGCCCGCGCCGCATCCGTCTTCGGCCCGGTAATCAACTCCATCAGCCGCATGTAGCGCGGCGGATTGAAGAAATGCGTGATCATGAAATCGCGCGCGAAACTGTCCGGCATGTCCGCCGTCAACGTCGCCAACGGAATGGTGGAGGTGTTGGAGGATATCGGCGTGCCCGGCCGCCGCACCGCCTCCAGCTTGCGATACAGCGCCTGCTTGATGTCCAGCCGTTCCACCACAACTTCCACGATCCAGTCGCATTCCGCCACGCGCGCCAGATCGTCCTCGATATTTCCGGTCTCGATCAGCTTCGCCGCCGCCGCCGACATGAATGGCGCCGGATCGGTCTTTAGCGCCTTCGCAACCGCGCCCTCCGCCACCGAATTGCGCCCGCCTGCCTTTGCCACGATATCCAGCAGCAGCACGCGCACGCCCGCATTCGCCACCTGCGCCGCAATCCCGGCGCCCATCACGCCGGATCCGATCACCGCGACTTTCTCAAACCCGGCCATGGCGATCAAACCTTTTCCAGCACGGTCGCAATGCCCTGGCCACCGCCGATGCATTGTGTCGCGATCGCATATTTGCCGCCCTCGCGCTTCAACAGCGCCGCCGCCTTGCCCACAATGCGCGCGCCCGTCGCCCCCAGCGGATGCCCGATCGCAATCGCACCGCCATCCAAATTCACCGTTTCGGGCCTAAAACCGATCTCCTTCATACTCGCAATCGATTGGCTGGCAAAAGCCTCGTTCAGCTCCACCACGTCCATGTCGGTGCCCGCCAGCCCCGCCCGCTCCAGCGCCTTGCGAGAAGACCGCACCGGCCCGATGCCCATGATCTCCGGTTCCACGCCGGCAATGCCAATGCTGCGCAGGCGCGCCAGAACCGGCAGCCCGTGCTTCTCGGCATAATCCTCCGAACACACCAGCACCGCCGAAGCACCGTCGGTCAGCGGCGAGGAAGTGCCAGCCGTCACCGTGCCCTCCTGATCGAAGGCCGGCTTCAACCCCGCCAGCACTTCCTTCGTCGTGCCCGGCCGGATGCAGCCATCCTCCGCCACCATGCTGCCGTTCACGCGAATCGGAACGATCTCGTCGCGGAACTTGCCCGCCGCCTGCGCCTCGGCCGCCTTGCGCTGGCTTTCCACCGCGAATTCTTCCTGCTGGTCGCGCGTGATCTGCCATTTGCGCGCCACGTTCTCGGCCGTTTCGCCCATGCCCATGTAGGCGCCAGGCTGCTTTTCGGCCAGCACCGGATTGAACAGCGGATTGTAGCCGCCCATCGGCACGCGGCTCATGCTCTCCACCCCCGCCGCCACGAACACATCGCCCGCACCCATTTTGATCGATCCCGCCGCCATGTGCACCGCCTGCATCGAACTGCCGCAGAAACGATTGACCGTTGCGCCGCCCACGCTCAGCGGCAGGTCGGCCAGCAAGCCGATCAGCCGCGCCACGTTCATGCCCTGCTCGCCTTCCGGAAACGCGCAGCCTACGAAAATATCCTCGATATCCTCGGGCTTCACACCGGTCTTCTCAATCAGGCCACGCACCACGGCCGCCCCCAGATCGTCGGGCCGCACGCGTGCCAGCGCACCCTTTTTCGCCAACGTGAACGGGGACCGGACATAGCCGGCAATCACGATGTTCGTCATCCAACAACTCCTGATCCCAAGAAAGCCGGGGCTCCGCCCTCAACCCGCCGGGGCCCTGCAACCCCAGACCGCTTTTGTTACGCTCCGTGCAAGGCGCGCGTGCGCGGCAGCGCGGCCTCGGCCTGGCGCTGGACATCCTCCAGTTCGCCGATCGTCAGCTCCAGCGCCTGCCGCTGCTCGCGCAACGAACCCAGCCGCTTGCCCACCGCGGCCAGCAACAGCCGGATCTGCTCCGCCTGCGTCTGATCGACGTCGTACAAATCAAGATATTCCTTGATCTCGCGCAGCGAAAAACCCAGCCGCTTGCCGCGTAGAATCAAGATCATCCGCGCCCGGTCGCGCGACGTGTAAACCCGCGTGCTGCCTGCGCGCTGCGGCGCGATCAACCCCTTGTCTTCATAAAAACGGATCGTCCGCGCGCTCACCCCCAATTCGCGGGCAAGCTGCGTCACCGTGCTGAACCGTTCCGTCTCCTCCGCCATGCGGCGAAGTGCAGCCTGAACCAGGGCCGTCTCCTAACCTATACGTGAACCTTCTCACGCCGATATAGCACCGAAAACGCCGCTTGCAAGCCGCCGCTCAGCCGCCCGCGCGGCCGGCTTCCTCGGCCACCAATTCCTTCTTGGAAAGCTTGCCGATCATCGTTTTCGGCAGCCCGTCGCGGATCTCCACGTCCCGCGGCAGCTCGATTTTCGACACGTAGTCCTTCATGAAATCCCGCAGCGCCGCCGGTGTCGCCGTGTGCCCGGCCTTCAGCGTCACGAACGCCTTCGGCGCCTGGCCGCGATGCCGGTCCGGCACGCCGATCACCACCACGTCCCGCACGGCCGGATGCTGGTACAGCGCCTCCTCCAGCACCCGCGGATAGATATTGTAGCCGCCGGCTATAATCACATCCTTGATGCGATCTACCAGAAACAAATATCCGTCCTCGTCCAGATAGCCGATATCGCCCGTGCGCAGCGCCCCGTCCAGCATCACGGCTGCGGTCTCGGCCGGCCGGTTCCAATAGCCGCGCATCACCTGCGGCCCGCGGATGCAAATCTCGCCCCGCTCGCCCGCCGGCAGCACGCCATGCGGCGTCTCGGGATCGCGGATTTCCACCACCGTGCCCGGCAGCGGAATGCCCACCGACCCATCCTTGTAGGGCCGCCCAGGCGGCGTAAAGCTCACCACCGGCGAGGTTTCGCTCAAGCCATACCCTTCCATCAGCTCGCAATGCGTCAATGCCATGAAGCGCTGGCGCGTCTCCACCGGCAACGGCGCGCCGCCCGATACGCATAGCCGTATCGAGGAAATGTCGAGGCTCTCGCGCGCAGCCGCCTCCACCATCGCCGAATATATCGTTGGCACCGCCGGAAAAACCGTCGGCCGCGCCCGCGCGATCGTGCGCAGCAGGTCGGGAAGATTGTACCGCGGCAACAGCACCATTTCGGCCGCCACCCGCACCGCCAGGTTCATCACCGCTGTCATCGCGAACACGTGAAACAGCGGCAGCACGCCCAGCACGCGCTCCCGCCCAGGCGCCAGCTCGCCCATGCCGGCCAGAACCTGCTCGCAATTGCTTACGATGTTCGCGTGCGTCAGCTCGGCAGCCTTCGGCGTGCCGGTAGTGCCGCCGGTATATTGCAGAACCGCCAGCGATCCTGCCTCCACCTCCGGCCATGCTGTCCTCGGCCGCGCCCCGCTCTGCCGCATCAGCGCATCGTAACGCACCACCGAACCACGCCGCGGTACCCCGGCCAGATCCCGCCGCCGGAACGCGCGGAACAGCCAGCCCTGCACTCCCGGCAACGCCTTGGCCATCGGGCAAACCACCAGCCGCAATTCGCGGGTCGCCGCCACGCGCAGCAGCTTCGGCAACGTGATCGCAAGATCGATCGTCACCATGATTGCGATGCCGGAATCGTCGATCAGATGCGCCAGCTCCCGCTCCACGTACAGCGGATTGCTGTTCACCACCACGCCGCCCAGGCGCAACACGGCAAAATAGAAAATCACCGCATAAGGCGAATTCGGCAGGCACAGCCCCACCCGATCGCCGGCACCCACACCGTTCGCCGCCAGCCCCGAAGCCGCCCGATCCACCAGCCCATCCAGCGCCGCATAACTCCAGCGCCGCCCGAGAAAATCGATGGCCGGCAATTTACCAAACTCGGCGGCGGCGTCCCTCAGCAGCCGGTCGATCCCCGACATGCCTCACGCCTTCGGCGGCACGCCGGCTTGGGTTGCACCCGGCACGGCTTGCGCTGTGCCCGGCGCCTGCACCGTCACGCGCACATTCAGCGTCGTGTAGCCGGCCTGGCCACGCTCGATAAGCCGCACCGTGAAGCTGTCGGTGCCCGTAAACCCGCCCCGCGGCGTGTATTCTACGCTGGTCTTGCCATTATACCGGATCACGCGCGCGTGACCGAAGCGCGGCGGCACCGGCTCCAACGGCGCATCGAACGGCTTGCCGTTCGCCGCGGTCAACGTCGCCGCGCAATAGCCGCCCTCGCTGCTCATGGTCATCTGCACATCCATCGTGCCGCCATCGATCACCTTGAACGGCGCCACCGAGCATTCGGCGGCAGCGGGTGGCCCTAGATGCGGCGGCAGCGGCGGCGGCGGCGGCGGCGGTGGTGGCGGGTGCGCACAGGAAGCCAGCGCGAGCATCGAGGCCAGAAGGCAGAAGCGGGCTTGCAACGGCGGGCTCCGGAGAGGGGGGAAGAACGACGACGAATGCCGCATAGACCGCGGCGGCACACCGGGCATAGGGGGCCAGCCCGGGATTCGCAAAACCTGTTGCCACAAACACGAGGGAGCCTGTTATGCAGCGCTCGCCACGCCCACCGGAGTTCCCATGATGCGCCTGCTTCCCGTCCTTCTCGCCGCCAGCCTGATCGCCGCCCCCGCGCTCGCCCGCAAGCACACCACCCACGCCGTCTCCGAGGTCGGCGATAGCTGCACCGCGCCGGATGACCGCACGGCCTTCGATGTCGAAGGCTTGAAAAGCGAACTCATGGTCACCGCGCTCGCGTGCAAGCAGCAGGACAAATACAACGCCTTCATGCGCACCTACCAGCCGGCGGTCGCGTCGGAGGAAGCCGATCTGCACGCCTATTTCAAACGCGCCTACGGCCGCGCAAGCACCAAGGCGTATGACGATTACATCAGCAATCTCGCCAATGTGCAGGAGCAGGACGGACTGAAAGCCGGCACCGCCTTCTGCGACAATCTGCCGAACATGTTCGACGAGGTGATGAGCCTGCACTCCGCCGCCGAATTGCCGGATTACGCGAAAAGCCAGCCCCTCGTTCAGCCGGTCGATTTCGTGCAGTGCAGCGCCACCTCGGTGAAGGCAACCACGCCGACACGGCACCATAGCAGCCGCCGCACCAAGCATACCTGATCCGCGTTCCGGCCCGCGCTGCGGGCGGGGGCTTGCAAATGCTGCGGGTGCGAAGGTTGCACGGCCGGGAGTTCCCCCCCTAGTGTCTGCCCGCCGGGCAACGCAGGACCGAACGCTCATGACCACCCATCCGGATTCCATCACCGTCACGCTGAACGGCGCCGGCAAGAGCAGCACCTTGCCGCTGGTCCCCGGCACCATCGGGCCGCAAGTGGCGGACATCCGCAAGCTTTACGGCGATCTCGGCATCTTCACCTACGATCCCGGCTATGGCGGCACCGCCGCCTGCGACAGCAAGATCACCTACATCGATGGCGACGAGGGCGTGCTGCTGCACCGCGGCTACCCCATCGAGCAGTTGGCGGAACATTCCACGTTCCTGGAAGTGGCCTACCTGCTGCTGAACGGCGAACTGCCCACGCCGGACCAGATGCGCGATTTCGACCGCGGCGTGCTGCTGCACACCATGGTGCATGAGCAGCTCCGCCAATTCTACAACGGCTTCCGCCGCGATGCGCATCCCATGGCCGTGATCTGCGGCGTGGTCGGCGCGCTTTCGGCCTTCTACCACGACAGCCTCGACATCAATAACCCCGATCACCGCCGCATCAGCGCCTTCCGCCTGATCGCGAAAGTGCCCACCATCGCTGCCTGGGCTTACAAATATTCGCTCGGCCAGCCTTTCATGTATCCGCGCAACGATCTCGGTTACGCCGAGAACTTCCTCTACATGATGAACGCCGTGCCGGCCGAGCCGTACCATGTGAACCCGGTGCTCGCCCGCGCCATGGACCGCATCCTGATCCTGCACGCCGACCACGAACAGAATGCCTCCACCAGCACGGTGCGGCTCGCCGGTTCCACCGGCGCCAACCCGTTCGCCTGTGTCGCCGCCGGCATCGCCAGCCTGTGGGGCCCCGCGCATGGCGGCGCCAACGAAGCCGTGCTGAAAATGCTTGCCGAAATCGGCACGAAGGCAGCGATCCCCGATTTCATCGACAAGGTGAAGGACAAGAACAGCCACATCCGCCTGATGGGCTTCGGCCACCGCGTGTACAAAAACTACGATCCGCGCGCCAAGATCATGCAGCGCACCTGCCACGAAGTGCTCACCGAACTCGGCATCAAGGACGATCCGCTGCTTGACCTGGCCCTGGAACTGGAACGCATCGCGCTGCACGATGAATACTTCGTCAGCAAAAAGCTTTATCCGAACGTGGATTTCTATTCCGGCATCATTCTGCAAGCCATGGGCATCCCCACCAGCATGTTCACCGTGCTGTTCGCGGTGGCCCGCACCGTGGGCTGGGTCAGCCAGTGGATGGAAATGATCGAAGACCCCAGCCAGCGCATCGGCCGCCCGCGCCAGGTCTACACGGGCCACACGCGGCGCGATTATCCGGTGCGCCAGGCCAGCGCGGCATAAAAATCCGGCAAACCGCGGGGCCGAACGCCGCGTTGCGAAATCATGCCGCTCCGCCTCGAAGCCTCCTGCCGCTGTGGCGCCGTCCGTTTCACCTGCCATAGCCACACGCCGGTGCCCTACCAGCGTTGCTACTGCTCGATCTGCCGCAAGGTGGATGGCGGCGGCGGCTACGCCATCAACCTCGGCGCCCAAACCGCCACGCTGAAAACGGCAGGCCGCAAATCCGACATCGGCGTGTTCCGAGCGGAAATCCGCAACGACGACGGCAGTTGCGAGCTATCCAGCGGTGAACGCCATTACTGCCGCCGCTGCGGCACCATGCTGTGGCTGTTCTCGCCCGAATGGCCGGAACTGATCCACCCTTTCGCCTCCGCAATCGACAGCGAGTTGCCCGAACCGCCATCCAGCGTGCACCTGATGCTGCGCTTCAAGGCCAACTGGGTGCAGCCGCACATCCGGCCAGGCGATGCGCAATTCGATCTTTATCCTGCAGAATCGCTAGAAGATTGGCACAAGCGGCACGGTCTCTGGGTTGCGTGACGCAAACGCCGAAATCGCCTTAGCAATCGCACCCGCGCGTCGGTGACGAATCGCCGCGCACCACATGGTGGTCGATCCACTCCGCCACCAGAAGCCGCGCTTCGCTCATCGAAGCCTCGGGGTGATGGATGCGGTACAGCGTCGTGCAGCTCTGGAACGCCGCCATGTCGTCGGTGCCACCCCGGCGCAATTCGCGATATGCCGTCACCACCGCCCGCTCGCATCGCCGCCCGATTTCCGCCACACCGCCTCCAGTTGAGAATCGTTCTCAATAAACTTCACTCTACCGGTCGCAGCGCCGTGCCGCAACACGCCGCCGCCTTGCCCCAAGCCCGCCCGCGTAGCAGAACGGCCGCCGGCACAGCCGGGTTGCGGGGGAGGCACGGGTGAACGGTGCAAGCGAATTGGACCGCGAGGCGGCGCTCACCACCGCCCGCATCCTGCTGGAAATCGGCGCGCTGAATTTCCGGCCGCAGGAGCCCTTCACGCTAACCTCCGGCTGGAAATCCCCGGTCTATATCGATTGCCGCAAAATCATCTTCTTCCCCCGCGCGCGGCAAAAAATCTGCGATCTCGGCGTGGAGAAAATCTTCCGCCACATCGGCTATGAACAGATTCAGGCCATCGCCGGGGGCGAAACCGCCGGCATCCCCTTCGCCGCATGGATCGCCGATCGTCTCGCCACGCCCATGGCCTATGTCCGCAAACAGCCCAAAGGTTTCGGCCGCAACGCGCTCATCGAAGGCGACGTGCCCGCCGGCCTGCGCACGCTGCTCGTGGAAGATCTCACCACCGACGGCCGCTCGAAAATCCGCTTTGCCCAGGCGCTGCGCGATGCCGGCGCCATCGTGCACCACGCGTTCGTCGTATTCTATTACGGCGTCTTCCCCGGCAGCCTGGAAACGCTCGGCCGCATGGAAATCACGCTGCACCATCTCTGCACCTGGTGGGACGTGCTGGAAGCCGCCAAGGACCGCCCCGGCTTCCCGCAGCACGACCTGGCCGAAGTGCGCCGCTTCCTGGAAAACCCCGTCGCCTGGTCCGCCGCCCATGGCGCCACCATCGCCCCGGCCGCAACCCAGCCATAGTGCGGCCAAGAGGCGGGAAGGGCTTGCAATAAACCAACCGCAACCGGAAACAAACGCCATGACACCGCTGCCCATCACCAGCATTACCGCCGGCGTCCTGGCGTTGATCTATCTGGCACTCACCGCCCGCGTCATCCAGCAACGCGGCAAAACCGGCACCTCGCTCGGCGACGGCAGCACCGGCCTGATCGCGCCGGGCGAGGAACACACCGCGCCGCTGCTGGTCGCCTGCCGCAGCCACGCCAATTTCGCCGAATACGTGCCGATCGCGCTGATCCTGATCGGCCTGAACGAAATCGCCGGAGGGTCGCGGTGGTTTGTGGCGGCACTTGCGGCCGCACTTGTGCTGGGCCGCGTGCTGCACCCGATGGGCATGGCTCGGAAAGTTCCGAATCCGTTCCGGGCCGGGGGCACCATGCTCACGCTGGCCGTGCTCGGCGTGGCCGGAATAGCGCTGCTGGTGCGAACGCTGCTGTAATACTGGGTCTGTCCGATCGCGACTCGCACCGCCCTCACGACCCCGCCAAGCCGCTCGAAATCCTCCCCCGCGACAAAAGCGGGGGAAGTTGTCGGCAAAGCCGACGGAGGGGGCAAGACCCTCAGGTTTCCGGCAAGCAGCCGACAGCTCGCGATCCCGGAACTTCGGCGTAATTACTCGCCCCGCCGCACCGTATAATCCGCCACATCCGCCAGCCGCCGCCGCACCAGCCCGTCCGGAAACACCCCCAGCGCCGCCTTCGCCCGCGTGGCAAACCCCTCCGCCCGGCGCAGCGTCGCCCCGATCGCGCCGGTCTTGGCCATCAGCACCAGCGCCCGATCCAGGTCCGCCTCGTCCTGCGCGCTCTCCTCGATGGTCCGGCGCCAGAACGCACGATCCTCCGCGGTGCCCGCATGATACGCAGCCAGAACAGGCAGCGTGATCTTGCCCTCGCGAAAATCGTCGCCCACGTTCTTGCCCAGCGCCGCCTCGTCCGCCGCGTAATCCAGCGCGTCGTCCACCAGTTGAAATGCCATGCCGATCGCCGTGCCGAACTCCGCCAGCGCGCGCTCCTCCGCCGCCGGCCGGTTCGCCACCACCGCTCCCACCTGGCACGCCGCCGCGAACAGCGCCGCCGTCTTGCCCTGGATCACTTCCAGATAACGGTCCTCGTCGGTAGATAGGTCGTTTTGTGTAACAAGTTGCAGCACCTCGCCCTCGGCAATCGTCGCCGCCGCGTCGGAAAGAATCCGCAGCACGTGCAGGCTCCCATCCGCCGTCATCAACTGAAAGGCGCGGCTGAACAGAAAATCGCCCACCAGCACCGATGCCTGGTTGCCGAACACCGCGTTCGCGCTCGCCAGCCCGCGCCGCTTCTGGCTCTCATCCACCACGTCGTCGTGCAGCAGCGTCGCCGTGTGGATGAATTCCACGCAGGCCGCCAGGTTCACATGCCGCACACCCCCCGCGTAGCCGCACAGCCGCGCACTCGCCAGCGTCAGGATCGGCCGCAGCCGCTTGCCCCCCGCCGCCACTAGATGCGCCGCCAGCCGCGGGATCAGCGCCACCTCACTCTGCATCTGTTCCACGATCACCCGGTTGCACGCCGCAAAATCCGCCTCCACCAGCGCTGCGAGTGCGGAAAGCGCGTTGTCGTGCGTCGGCGGCGCCGCTGCGGACAGTTTGGCGGCAAGACCCATGGGGCTCCGGAGGTTTCAGGCTTGCCGCGAGCATATCGGCGGGGTTTTCCTGCCGGTCAAGGCAAACGCCGGAGGGGTCGGGATATGGAAGTGCTGCTGCTGAGCAACGATCCGGTGCGGCTTTCCTTCCTGCAATCGCTACTGCGCGATGGCGGCGTCGAGGCCGTGCTGCTCGATGCGCATATCAGCGCCATGGAGGGCGGCATCGGCGCGTTCCCCAGAAGGCTCGCGGTCGCCGCCGGCGATCTCTGCCAGGCCCGCCGCATCCTCACCGAAGCCGGCGAGGCATGACCCAGGCCACCCTGCTCGGCGGCCGTCTCCGGTATGCTCAGCCTCACGCCGGCTTCCGCACCGGCATCGAACCGGTGTTGCTGGCCGCCACGGTGGCCGCCCGCCCCGGCCAGCGCGTGCTGGAAGCCGGCACCGGCGCCGGCGCCGCCCTGCTCTGCCTGGCGGCCCGCGTCCCCGGCATCGCTGCCACCGGCATCGAGCGCGATCCCGCCCTGGCCGAATTTGCGCGGGCCAATTTCGCGGCCAACGCCAGGGCCGGATGCACGGTGGAGATCGCGGATATCGCCGCTTGGCGCCCCGCCGCCCCGTTCCACCACGCCATGGCGAACCCGCCCTGGCACGCCGCCAACTCAACCCGCTCGAACAACCCGGCCCGCGATACCGCCAAGGCCGCGCAACCCGGCTTGCTGCAAGTCTGGATACAGGCACTCGCCGCCACCTTGCGCCGGCGTGGCACGCTCACGCTGATCCTGCCCTGCACGCAGCTCGGCCAAGCTTGCGCCGCGCTCCGCCAAGCCGATTGCGCCGAAATCGCCCTGCTGCCCCTCTGGCCACGGCAAGGCGTGCCGGCCAAGCTCAT
The DNA here is from genome assembly GCA_964250215.1 of uncultured Acetobacteraceae bacterium. Classification (GTDB taxonomy): domain Bacteria; phylum Pseudomonadota; class Alphaproteobacteria; order Acetobacterales; family Acetobacteraceae; genus DAIDJM01. Next base: position 25,503 of record CAXUEX010000007.1, read on the forward strand.
GGTCCTGCAAGCCGTGCGGCAGGGCAGGGGCCCCGATCGCGTGCTGCCCGGGCTGGTGCTGCACCGGCCGGATGGCGGCTACACGCCGGCGGCCGAAGCCATCCTGCGCGGCGGCGCGGCGCTGCCTATCCCTCGCGGTGCCGCAAATGCCAAAGCCGCTCATAGGCCGCGACCAGGCTCTCCAGCGAGCGGCGGCGATTCTGCTCCGGCGGCACCCCCCGGCGCGTGATCATGCCTTCCAGCGTCCTGAGCAATTGCTCCGCCACCTGCAGATCGCCCGCATCGCAGGCGTGATGAAAGGCCACGAGAATCTTGTCGGAAAGCCGGCGCCCGCGCGACGCCGCTCCCGCCACGTCCCGAAACTCCATCAGTCCCGTATCGCTCAGTTCGCGCATCCGCACCCCGCGGGCCGCTCCGCCCCATGCGTCGAGGCTACATGCGCAAGCGGCGTTCCGCCAAGGAAAAAACCCCGGCAGAACATCGCATTAGTCGGCCGACCCGGCGGGCGGCGCATGTTGCAACCCTGAGTGGGCCGCGAACGCCTCCTCCCACGTTCCGATGGTGGAAGCACGGCTGTATTCGGTCGCGCGGTTTTCGAAAAAATTGGCGTGCTCCACGGCATTCAGCATCTCATCCAGCCAGGACAGCGGATTCTTGCTGACATGGTAAAGAGGGTTCAGGCCGATCTGCATCAGCCGGCGATCGGCGATGAAGCGGATGTAGCTTTTCACCTCGGCGGCGTCCAGCCCCTCCACCGAGCCCAGCTCGAACGCAAGATCAATGAAAGCGTCTTCATGATCCACGATCGTCGCGCAAACAACATAAAGCTCCCGCCGTAACGCTTCGGTCCAGATCTCCGGGTTCTCGGCAATGAACGTCTTGAACAGCCGGATGATCGACAAGCAATGCAGCGTCTCGTCGCGCACCGACCACGAAACAATCTGCCCCATTCCCTTCAATTTGTTAAATCTCGGGAAATTCAGCAAAATGGCGAACGAAGCAAAAAGCTGCAAGCCCTCGGTGAAGGCGCCGAACGCGGCCAGCGTCTTGGCAATCTCGTGCCTGTTATCTACCCGGAACGATTGCATGTAGTCGTATTTATCTTTCATCTCCTTGAACTTGCGGAATGCGGAGTATTCGATTTCCGGCATCCCGATCGTGTCCAGAAGATGGCTGTAGGCCGCAATGTGCACCGTCTCGATGTTGGAAAACGCCGAGAGCATCATCAGCACTTCGGTGGGTTTAAACACCTGGCTGTAATGCTTCATATAGCAGTTGTTCACCTCCACATCCGATTGCGTGAAGAAGCGAAATATCTGCGTCACCAGGTTGCGCTCGCCTAGCGTAAGATTCTTGTGCCAATCCTTCACATCGTCCGCCAACGGCACTTCTTCCGGCAGCCAATGCACCCGCTGCTGCGTCAGCCAGGCTTCATAGGCCCAAGGATAGCGGAACGGCTTGTACACCGGGTTTTCGGTCAAAAGATCCATGGTTCAACACTTCCCGTTTCGTGATGGGACGATCAATATCCTCCCCCACAAAGCGGAGGAGGTGGCGGCAAAGCCGCCGGAGGGGGCAAAGGCGCCCGCGAACCGCAACCCGCAGCGCGGGCGAGGATCAATCCTCCGGCCTCACTGACAAGCCAGACATTCCTCAAAATTCGCCGCCCCAGCCGCCGCCGCCACCAAAGGCAACGGCGCCACTGCCGCCACATCGTTCGCCGCCTTCGGCACCTCGCTCACCGCATCCGCCCGCTGGATCGATAGCGACCGGCAATAATACAGCGATTTCAGCCCCCGCTTCCAAGCCAGATAATGGATCTGGTGCAAATCCCGCTTATGCACGTTCGCGGGCAAAAAAATGTTCACCGACTGGCTCTGGCAAACATACGGCGTGCGGTCCGCCGCATGTTCGATCACCCAGCGCTGATCCATCTCCATCGCCGTCTTGTAAACCGCCTTCTCCGCCTCGGTCAGAAAATCCAGATGCTGCACGCTGCCCTGCGCCAGCGTGATTGAGCTCCAAACCGCCTCGTTGTCCTGCCCGCGCGCGGCCAGCAGCTTCTGCAAATGCCGGTTGCGCACCGAGAACGAACCCGAAAGCGTCTTCTGCAAAAACACGTTCGCCGCAATCGGCTCGATGCCCGGGCTCGTGCTCCCCGTGATGATCGAAATCGAAGCCGTCGGCGCGATCGCCAGCTTGTTGGAAAACCGCTCCATAATCCCGTAATCCGCCGCATCCGGGCAAGCGCCGCGCTCCTCCGCCAGCAGCCGCGAAGCCGCATCCGCCTGCCCGCGGATATGCGCGAACATCCGCTTGTTCCAAACCTTCGCGATCACGCTCTCGAACGGCACGCTCAGCGCCTGCAAGAACGAATGGAACCCCATCACGCCCAGCCCCACCGAACGCTCGCGCATGGCCGAGTATTTCGCCCGCTCCATCCCCTCCGGCGCGCGGTCGATGAAATCCTGCAGCACGTTGTCCAAAAACCGCATCGTGTCCTCGATGAACAGCGGATGGTCCTTCCATTCCATCCACGTCTCCAGGTTCAGCGAGGAAAGGCAGCAAACCGCCGTCCGCTGCTTGTCATATTGATCCAGCCCCGTCGGTAGCGTGATCTCGCTGCAAAGATTCGATGTCTTCACCTCCAGCCCAGCCAGTTTCTGATGTTCTGGCCGCGCATTGTTCACATGGTCGGAAAACACCAGATACGGCTCGCCCGTCTCCACCCGCGCCGTAAGAATCCGGATCCAAAGCGCCCGCGCCGAAATCTGCCGCACGATCGATTGGTCCTTCGGCGAACGGAGCGCCCAAGGCAGATCATGCTCCACCGCGCGCATGAAATCGTCCGGCACCAGCACGCCGTGATGCAAATTGGGCGCCTTGCGGTTCGGATCGCCGCCGGTCGGCCGCCGGATTTCGATGAACTCCTCGATCTCCGGATGCGATAGCGGCAAATACACCGCCGCCGAGCCCCGCCGCAGCGATCCCTGGCTGATCGCCAGCGTCAAGCTGTCCATCACCCGGATGAATGGGATCACGCCGCTGGTCTTGCCGTTCTGCCCAACCTTCTCGCCGATCGAGCGCAGATTGCCCCAGTAACTGCCGATGCCGCCGCCGCGCGATGCCAGCCACACGTTCTCGTTCCAGAGGTCCACAATGCCGTCCAGGCTGTCGGAAGCCTCGTTCAAAAAGCACGAAATCGGCAGCCCGCGCTGCGTGCCGCCATTCGAAAGCACCGGCGTGGCCGGCATCAGCCACAGCCGGCTGATATAATCGTACAGCCGCTGCGCATGGGCTGCGTCGTCGCCGTAAAAGCTCGCCACGCGCGCGAACAAATCCTGGTAGCCCTCGCCCGGCAGCAGATAGCGGTCGTCCAGCGTCGCTCGCCCGAAATCCGTCAGCAGCGCATCCCGCGCGCGGTCCACCCTCACCTGATGGCGGCCAGGCATCTGCACCGCGTCGTCCAGCAATTGGGCCTCCATGAGTTCCAACCCGATCATGCCGTCCATCCTGCCTCGCCCTCCGCGTGCTGCGTCAAGACCCGGAGCACAATATGTGGCCTGTTTGCCGATAGCCAACACAATATGCGGTGCTGCACCGCAACGCACGCCTCGCGCTCCCGCGGTTAACCGCCGCCTCACCCGCCCAGGCTATTGCCGCTCCCACCCGGATGCGGCAGACGGCCCCCGGTTCGCTGGACGGTGACACACGGCATGAAGGCAACGCGGCTCCGCGCCCGCAACGCGCTTTTTCTGGCGGCGCTGTGCCTCGGCGTCGCCGGCCAGGCCAGCGCCCAACCTTACGACACCATGGCCTCCGAGCCCAACCCGCGCGACTTCATCAAGCGCGCCGGCACCGGCCTCACGCTGCTCGGCAACCCGCTCCGCGTCGCCGGCATGAACCTCGGCTGGGCCGCGCTCCGCCCCAACCCCGGCAACCCCGACTCGCAAAGCCCCAACGCCGGCAACCCGGCCGGCGAACGCTACCCCACCGAGTTCGAGCAGCAGGACGGGCTAGCCACCGTGCAGGCCATGGGCGGCTCCGTCATCCGTGTGCTTTCCGCCGGGGCCAGCGCCGGCTGCGCACAATGCATCGCGCCGAGCCGGGGCACGGTGAACGACTCCGCGCTCCGCGTGGTGGATCGCCTGCTGCAGCTCGCGCACGATGCCGGCCTCAAGGTAATCATCCCGCTCGCCGGTGCCGGCGCCGGTTGCGATCCGGTGGCCGGCACGTCCTGCACCTACGCGCGCTGGCGCAACAAACCCGCCGCCGCCTTCTTCACAGATCCGGAAATCCGCGCCGATTTCCAGCACACCGTGCTCGCCATCCTCAACCACGTGAACACGTTCACCGGCACGCCCTACCGCAACGATCCCACCATTCTCGCCTGGGAGAATTGCGACGGCTGCGGCGCCGGCCAGCCCGCGCCCGGGCTCGCCGCATGGACCGAGCAGCTCGGCCAGGCGATCAAGAGCGTCGATTCGCATCACCTCTACGAAAACGGCGCCTTCGCCGGCCGCTTGGGCCAGGCCGCCGATCACGTAGCCGCCGCGCAGATCGCGCTGCCCAGCGTCGATATCGTCGCCGACCGCATCGGCCCCACCGCCGGCCCCGCCCAGGCCCCGGCCACCGACATGGTCTACGCCGCGGATGCCGTCACCGCCGCCGGCCGGATCTATCTCATCGATGCCTACAGCTGGTCGCCGCGCGACTGGAAACAGGCCACCGACCTCGAAGCCTTCCTGTCCGACGTCATCACCGACAATTCGGTGGCCGGCGCGCTCGTCACCGATCTCGTGGGCCATGCCGAACAGGGCGGCTACCTGCCCGGCGCCGCCTGGGCCGATGCGCCGCCGCCGCTATATTTTCCCGGCACGAAAACCCCCGCCGCCGACGAAGCCGAGATGGAAAAACGCGCCCGCATCGTGCGCCGCTTCTCGTATCGGCTGATCGGTCTTCCCGTGCCGCCTTTCGCCAGCGTCGATTCGCCCACGATCCTCGATGCGAAACACGGCAAGCTGCGCTGGCGCGGCGCCGCCGGTGCGCGCGTCTATTCCGTGGAGCGATCGAGCGATCCCACCGCCGCCGGAAGCTGGAGAATCATCTGCCAGCGCTGCCTGAACGATGTCGATCCCAGCTGGCAGGATCCGGCCGTGCCGTCCGGCCCGGTCTGGTACCGGCTCATGCCGCTGGACGCGAATTTTCACACCGGAAATCCGTCGGATCCCGCGCCAGCGCAATAGAGCAACATCCGCACACACCGCGTCAGCGCGCCGATAAAGTTGCTCGTCAAAACTCAGCTAGACCAGTTTCGGATCAGGTTGCAGTTCCGTATCCGACGTGCCGATTGTAGTTTGAGCACTCTGTGGCGGTGAACTCATCGAGCAGCGCGCCGATAAACGACGCGACAGGGGGAGCGCGCCAAGCCAGCCCCTCAGCCCGGATCGACCCCGAACCCGAACGGATGCGCGGCCGCAGGACACGCCGCCATCCGCGTAGGCGTCAAATCGACCAGGTCGGATAGCCAGCACTCATCGAACACCGAACAGTAGCACGCGCGAAACCGCAGCGAACCCATCTCCCGGACGAACCGGTCATGCAGTTCCGGCGCCTGCTCCGCCGACCGTATCTCGAGAATGGTCTGGGTCTCGCCCGCCCGAAGCACCACATTGTTCGGATTACCATATCCGTACCCGTGCGGAATCTGCCGATGCCTGAAACCGGGATCGTCCGACAGTCCGCAGCACAGCCGCAGCAGCGCCACGCTGGTGTCAACCGGCTGGCCTTTGTAGAACACTTCATACCACGCGATCTTGGCCGGCCCGATCCCGGAATTGACCAAGCCGATGACCGCGCTGCCCTTGAAATGATCATCGACCTGGGCCTGCACGAACGGCCAGGAACTCGCCGCCACCATCTGCCGCTGGGTGCGGCTGTTCTGCACAGCGATGACCAGCGATGCTACCGAAATGACGATAGCCGACACCGCGACCGCCAGGTCGAACCACCCATGCCCGGTTCGCCGCGGCTCCGCCACCACCTCGTCCGTCGAGACGTGCACGGGTGGTTCTGCCATCGCCGAAGCTCCTGATCACACCGCGCCATCATGGCGGCCGGTGTAGCGTATCACCAACCTCGCACCACTCACCCCCTGCGGTGAACGGGTCCGCCCATATCTCCGACATAGCCTGCCCGGGCCCCAGCAGCGACGGCACGATATGCCAGCTGAAGAACCCCACCCCGGGGACTGATTTTCACATACGCCTGCTTAGCGTGCTGCCGTAGCCGGCAGACTGAACCATAATGGGAGACAAGCCTGTGTTCCCGGTGCGTGCCACGAACCGTGCTATCCTGTTCATTCTATGGCGTGCCTCCCACCGCGACGCCTATCGCAGCGGCGGCACGCCAGGCGTTGTGCGTGCGCCGTCCATCGGCTCGACCTCGATCGCCGTCTCACGCCAAGGGGGCTAAACCGATCTGCACTCGCCGCAGACCGAATCACCCCAGCAACTATCGCTGTTCGAAGCAGCCAAACCCGCACGGGCTATAGAGCGTGACCGTCACCGATGTCTGATACAATCCGAGCCGGTCACGCTCTAGCAATCGCTTCCGCCGCCCGGATGCCGTCCACGCTCGCGGAAAGAATGCCGCCCGCATAGCCGCAGCCCTCGCCTGCCGGATACAAGCCGCGCAAATTCACGCTCTGCATCGTGCGGTCGCGTGAAACGCGAATCGGCGACGACGTCCGCGTTTCCACGCCGGTCATCACCGCGTCCGCCAGATCGAAGCCCGGAATGCGCCGCGCAAATTGCGGCAGCGCCTCGCGGATCGCCGCCACGGCAAAATCCGGCAGGCATGCGCGCAGATCGCCGGGCACCACGCCGGGCGTGTAGGATGGCACCACGCTGCGCAGCTCCCGGCTCGCGCACCCGCCCAGAAAATCGCCCAACAACTGCCCCGGCGCCCGGTAATCGCCGCCGCCTTCCGCAAACGCGCGCGATTCCCAATCGCGCTGAAAATCCACGCCCGCCAGCCTGTGCCCCGGATAATCTGCCGGCGTAATGCCCACCACGATGCCCGCATTCGCGTTCCGCTCCGCCCGCGAATACTGGCTCATGCCGTTCGTCACCACGCGCCCCTGCTCCGATGTCGCCGCCACCACCGTGCCGCCCGGACACATGCAGAAGCTGTACACCGACCGCCCGTTCGCGCCATGGTGAACCAGCTTGTAATCCGCCGCCCCCAGCCGCTTGTCGCCCGCGAAATCGCCGAACCGCGCGCGATCGATCAGCGATTGCGGATGTTCGATCCGCACACCGATGGAAAACGGCTTCGGTTCCATCGCCACGCCCCGACGCACGAGCACGGCGAACAAATCCCGCGCCGAATGGCCCGGCGCCAGCACCACCTGTTCGGCCTCGATCTCCGTGCCGTCCGCCAGCACAACGCCGCGCACCGCGCCGGCTTCCGTGTGCAAATCCGTCACCCGCGCGCCGAACCGGTATTCCCCACCCAGCGCCTCGATGGTCGCGCGTAGACTTTCCACCACCGTAACCAGCCGGAACGTGCCGATATGCGGTTTGGCCGCCACCAGAATTTCCGCCGGCGCCCCGGCGCGCACGAATTCCTCCAGCACCCGCCGGCCGAGATGCGCCGCGTCCTTGATGCCCGAATACAGCTTGCCGTCGGAAAACGTGCCCGCGCCGCCCTCGCCGAACTGCACGTTGCTCTCCGCATCCAGCACGCCGCGCCGCCATAGCTTCCACGTATCCGCCGTGCGTTCGCGCACCACGCGGCCGCGTTCCAGCACGATCGGCCGGAACCCCATCTGCGCCAGCGTCAGCGCCGCGAATAACCCGCACGGCCCGGCGCCGATCACCACCGGACGCTTCGCATCGGCCGGCGCCCTTGCAACGAACCGGTAGCGCGTATCCGGAGTAGCGTGCACCTGCGGATCGGCGGCGTGCCGCGCCAGAATATGGTCTTCTCCCGCAACAGCGGCATCCACCGTATAGACCAGCCGGATGGCCCGGCGGTTGCGCGCATCGTGGCCGCGGCGAAAGATCGCGAGGCCGCGCAAATCGGTCGGCGAAATGCCAAGCCGGCCGCACACCGCCCGATCCAGCGCTTCGGGCGGGTGATCGAGCGGCAGAGCGAGTTCGGCAATGCGGATCATGGCGACGGCCCCGATGTAGGCCGGAACCGGCCACCGCCAAACCCCGCCGCGTTGCCGGGCGCCGCCTCAGGTCGTCGAAGCGAGCGCCACGAGCGTGTTGCCCCCCGGCACCAGCACCAGCCCACCGCCCGCGCCCAGCGCCGGTCCCATGCTGGCCGATAGCGACCCGGAGAACGCCGTGGTCCCCGTGGTGCCGTTCAGCACATAGTAATACCCGAGATTGGACGCGACGATCACCCAGTTGTTCACCACGATCGGCGGCGTGCTCAGCGCGCCGTCCCCGGTGAACTCCCAGAACAGCCGCGCGGTCTTCGGCCCCACCGCCGAGAGCGTGCCGTTGTCGAGGAAGTAGGCGATCTTCTGGCTCGGCACGGCAGGCGGCGCGGAGGCGCTGAAGGAGCCCGCCGCCGCGCCCGTCGCGGCATTATAGATTGTGTCCGCGCCGACCGGGTCGCGCACGAATGCAAGTCCCGCGCCGACAACAACCGTGTTGCCGCCGCCGCCGTCGCAGCCAGTACTGACATGCCAAATCGGTTTTCCGGTCTTCGGCACGAAATCGTAATACTGGCATGGATAGGAGACATACACGCCTTTGCCCGTAACCGCGGGCGAGCTGTCATCGCCGTTGGCCACAGCCTGGGTCCACAACACCTTGCCGGTCTCGCCGTCCGCTGCATACAGCGTGCCGCCGCTGCCGGCGCCACCGACATACACGATGCCGTTCAGGGCAGACGGCGCGGAGCTGAACGAATACTGACCTGGAAGCTGTTCGGACCACAGCAGCCGTCCCTTCGCGGCGCTGAATGCGCTCAGCGTACCGCTGGAACTCACCGAAAACAATTTGCCCTGGTCATAGGCAAGCCCGACGCTGCTGTTGCTGCCGGCGGAAAGCCTCAGCGCGATCGCACCCGTGCTCGCATCGATCTTGACGATTTCGTCAGGCGAGGCGGCAACCAGCGCATACACGTAGCCGCCGGCATAAAGCGGGTACGAAGCCGGCCCATCCAGCGCGGCCGTCCAGGCCACCTTCAGCATCGGCCCCCAGCTGCTCCCGAACTTGATCACCGCGTTGTGCGCCGGCGTGATCTGATACGCCGCGGCCGTGAGATCGGCACCGAGAACGGGGCCGGCGGCGCCGGCGAGGCCGAAGCACAATATTGCGACTGGAAGACGCATGAAACATATCCCTCCTTTTGGAAAAGCAACGATACCGCCGCCGCGAGGGCGCCGCAAGTCCCGGTCTTCCGCCCTTTGTCCATATGCCGTAAGCGACCCGCCATGACGGAATACCGCACCGAAAAAGACGCGCTCGGCCCCGTCCAAGTGCCCGCCGACCGCCTCTGGGGCGCGCAAACCCAGCGCTCCATCGTCAACTTCCCCATCGGCGTCGGCCGCTTCGGCTTCCCGCGCCGCCTCATTCGCGCCATGGGCGTGCTGAAACTCGCCGCCGCCCGCGCCAACGCCGAACTCGGCGAATTGCCGCCCGAAAAAGCCCAGCTCATCGAACGCGCCGCGCAGGAAGTCATCGACGGCAAGCTCGATGATGAATTCCCTCTCGTGGTGTTCCAGACCGGCTCCGGCACGCAAACCAATATGAACGCCAACGAGGTCATCGCCAACCGCGCCATCCAGATGGCCGGCGGCGTGCTCGGCTCCAAAACCCCCATCAATCCCAATGACGACGTGAACCGCAGCCAGAGCAGCAACGACACCTTCCCCACCGCCATGCACATCGCCTCCGTCGAGGAGATCGCGCACAATCTTCTGCCCGCCCTCGCCACGCTGCGCGAAACGCTCGATGCGAAAGCCGGCGAATTCATGGACGTGGTCATGGTCGGCCGCACGCATCTGCAGGATGCCACACCGGTCACGCTCGGCCAGGTGATTTCCGGCTGGGTCGCGCAGCTCGATTTCGCGCGTGACGGCATCAGCCTCGCCCTCCCCGGCCTCTACGATCTCGCGATCGGCGGCACCGCGGTCGGCACCGGCCTGAACGCCGATCCCCGCTTCGGCGACCTCGTGGCAAAAATCATCGCTGAGCTGACCGGCTTTCCCTTCGTCAGCGCACGCAACAAATTCGCCGCCCTCTCGGCCCACGATGCGATGGTGGCGGCGAGTGCCACGCTGCGCACGCTCGCCGGCGCGTTGATGAAGATCGCCAACGACGTGCGCTGGTACGCCTGCGGCCCGCGCGCCGGCATCGGCGAAATCCTCATCCCGGAAAACGAGCCCGGCTCCTCCATCATGCCGGGCAAGATCAACCCCACGCAATCCGAATCCCTCACCATGGTCGCCGTGCAGGTTTTCGGCAACGATGCCGCCGTGGCCTTCGCCGGCAGCCAGGGCAATTTCCAGCTCAATGTGTTCAAGCCCGTGATGCTGCACAATCTGCTAGAATCGGCGGCCCTGATGGCCGATGGCTGTCGCGCCTTCAACGATCATTGCGCAATCGGCATAGAACCCGCGCGCACCCGCATCGCCGAAAACCTCGCCCACTCGCTCATGCTCGTCACCGCGCTGAACCCGCATATCGGCTACGAAAAATCCGCCGAAATCGCGCTCAAAGCGCACCACGAGGGCAGCAGCTTGCGCCAGGCCGCATTAGCGCTGGGCTACGTCACAGAAACGCAATTCGACGAATGGGTGCAACCCGCCGCAATGACGGGTCTGCCAACCGGCCAAAGGAGCCCGCAATGACCAAAATGCTGATCGCCTTCTATTCCCGCAACGGCAGCACCGAGAAGCTCGCCCAATCCATCGCCGAAGGCGCCAAGGCCGCCGGCGCCGAAACCCGCCTGCGCCGCGCCCGCGAATTCGTCGGCCCCGACATCATGGCCAAAGCCCCCGGCTGGGCCGAGAACGCGCAGCGCATGAACGGCCTCTACGAAGCCCCAACCGAAGCGGACGCCGAATGGGCCGACGCCATCGTCTTCGGCACTCCCACCCGCTTCGGCGCCACCACCGCGGAACTGAAAGCCTACATCGACAGCCTCGGCGGCCTGTGGTTCCAGGGCAAGCTCAACGGCAAAATCGGGTCCGCCTTCACCTCCACCTCCAGCCCGCACGGCGGCAACGAAAGCACGCTGCTCTCGCTCTACAACCCCATGGCGCATCTCGGACTGATCATCGTGCCGCTGGGTTATGGTGACCCCGTAATGTTCCGCGCCGGCACCCCCTACGGCGCCTCCTCCGTCAGCGGCCAGCAATCCACCCCGCCCACCGATGACGATCTCGAGGTCGCCCGCTACCAGGGCCGCCGCGTGGCGCAAGTCGCCGCCGCCCTCAAAGCCGCCCGCCCGTAGGCGAAGCGAGGTGGAGCGGGCACTCGGCCCGCGCACCCTTGCGCAAAATCCCCGCATCGGGTCACTTACCGGCCGCAGGCAAGGAGCCACCGATGCGGCGGGGATCGACCTATATCGTTGCGCTGGCAATCGGCTGGGCCGCGGCGGCCCACGCGCAAAGCAGTTTCAACCCGTTCCGCACCATCCCCGGCCCGCGCCTCTCGGCGGCCGATACCGATCTCATGCTCGCCAGCGTCGCCAAGCTCAACCAGACCGCTCCGGAAACAGTGGGCGCCAGCGAGGCCTGGAACAATCCCAAAACCCAAAGCGCCGGCACATCCACGCTGAAGCGGGTATTCCGGTCCCGCGCCGGCCTCGATTGCCACGAAATCCTGCACCACATCGTCGTCGCCGGCCACGAACCCGGCCACGATTACCGCTTCACCTGGTGCAAGACCGCCGCCGGCGAATGGAAAGCCACGCACTAGCTGGGCCAGCCAACTAGCCCAATCTGGCCGGCCTCGGCCGCCGCCAACGGCAAAAGCCGCGCCAGCCGCGCCGCCCACTGCGCCTGCCCCAACGGCGTGGCAATCCGGTCCTGGCGGATTTCCAGCTCCACGTAAGGCAGCAACCGCCGCTCGGCATGGACCGGGATGGTGTAGTCCGACGTCTGCGTCAGCCGGTAAGGCTCGTTGTCGCCCACATGCAGCCTCTCGTCGCGCAGCAGCGCCGCCAGCGCGCGGCCCAGAGTCGGGTCGCGGTCATGCAGAACGCCGGCGTCCCAGAAGCGGGCAACGCCGAGATACACCGGCGTGAAACTGTGCACCGAAACCACGAGCGTGCGCTGCCCACTCGCCTGGCGCCGATCCAGCGTCTCGGCAATCAGCGCGTGATACGGATGAAAAACCGCCTGCTCGCGCGCAGCGATCTCGCCCCACGTCAGGTTCCGGTTGCCGGGAATCTCGGTCGCCTCGCTGCGCGCCGCAATCGAGGTTTCGTGCCCGGGCGCGCGGTTGCAGTCGATCACCAGGCGCGAATAGCGCTGGCGGATCAGCGTGGCCCCCAGTGCGGCCGCAAGTCGTTCGGCGGTGCCGCGGGCGCCAATATCCCAGGCGATGTGGCGGCCGAGATCGGCCTCATCCAGCCCCAGCGTGCCCAGCGCACGAGGGATCCGGCGCCCAGCGTGGTCGCACAGAAACAGGAACGGCGAAGCAGCGCCCGCTCTGGAGATCACGGCGGCCGCCGGTTCGTCGGGGCCAAGCAGGGCGGGCACGGTCATTGCATGGTATGCTGCCTGGATCGGGTTGGGCTAACGGCCGAGTCAGCGTCGATGTCGCACGCCGCCAAGCTGCAGACCATCCGGCTGTTGGCCATCCTGCTGTTGGCTATCGGGGAGCAGATTCCGTGCCATGCCGCGTCTGACCGTCCGCCACGTCACCACCTACCGCTACCGCCAGAAAGTGGCGTTCGGCGATCACCGGGTGATGTTCCGGCCGCGCGACAGCTACGACCAGCGGCTGCTCGCGGCGTCGCTGGAGGTGCAGCCGGCGCCGAGTTCCATGCACTGGATGCACGATGTTTTCGGTAATTGCGTGGCCATCGTGGGCTTTTCCGGGCGCAGCGAGCAACTGCGCTTCGAGAGCATGATCCGGCTCGACCATATCCCGGCGCCGGCGCTGGAATTTCCCGTCGCGGCCCATGCTCGCCGGTACCCCTTCAGCTACGACCAGGAAGACATGCCGGACCTGCTGCGCTCAATCGAGCGGCAATACGCCGATCGCGAAAACGAGCTGATGGGTTGGGCGCGGCGCTTCCTGCGCGGCGAACGGCCGATGGGCACGCTCGACCTGCTGGCCGCGATCACCTGCGCGATCCGTCGAGACTTCACGTATGTCCGGCGCGAGGAGATGGGAATCCAGCCGCCGCTGCAAACGCTCAAGCTGGGATCGGGAAGTTGCCGGGATTTCGCGCTGCTCATGATCGAGGCCGTGCGGGCGCTCGGGTTTGCCGCGCGCTTCGTCTCCGGATACCTCTATGCGCCGCCGCGCGAGGCCGCCGGCGATGCCGCGCACCGCGGTGGCGGCTCCACGCACGCCTGGGTGCAGGTCTACGTGCCCGGGGCGGGATGGATGGAGTTCGACCCGACCAACGGGATCATCGGCAGCCACGATCTGATCCGGGTGGCGGTGGCGCGCGATCCGGCGCAAGCCGTGCCGCTCTGCGGCACCTGGACCGGCTTTCCCTCCGACAGCCTGGGGCTGAGTGTGGAGGTGCAGGTGGAAAGCGAGGCCGCGCCCGGCGAAACCGGTTTCGCATCGCGCAATCATTCCGCGGTTTACGCGGCCCCCTGACGGCACGAATCGCCGACCGAAAACGAGGATCACCTTCTTGAAAATCCGTGCCGGCTACGAATTGATCTATGATTGCCCGGCGCCCGCGCCCATGCTGATGATGATCAGCGTGCATCCGTCGCGGGCCGCCGATCTGCTCACGCCGGCCGAGATCGTGTTCACCGGCGGCGCCGTGCCGCGCACCTATACGGACAGGTTCGGCAATCTCTGCACGCGGCTGGTGGCACCGGCCGGGCGCACCGTGATCCGCACCGATTTCGTGATCGCCGATTCCGGCCTGCCGGATCATGCCGATCCAGTTGCGGAACAGCATTCCGTCCCAGACCTGCCCGACGACGTGCTGCTGTTCCTGCTCGGCAGCCGCTATTGCGAGACCGACCGGCTGAGCAATACCGCTTGGGCGCTGTTCGGCGGCACCCCGCCCGGCTGGGCCAGGGTGCAGGCAATCTGCGGCTTCGTTCACGGCCACCTGCGCTTCGATTACCAGCGGGCGCGCTGCACGCGCACAGCCTGGGAAGCCTATCAGGAGCGCGAGGGCGTGTGCCGGGATTTCGCCCACCTGGCGGTGGCGTTCTGCCGCTGCATGAACATCCCGGCGCGCTACTGCACCGGCTATCTCGGCGATATCGGCGTGCCGGCCTCGCCCGATCCAATGGATTTCAGCGGCTGGTTCCAGGCCTATCTGGGCGGCCGATGGCACACGTTCGACGCACGGCACAACGCGCCGCGGATCGGGCGGGTGCTGATGGCTGTCGGACGGGATGCGACCGATGTTGCGATCTCGAACAGTTTTGGCACGGCCATACTGAACGGCTTTCGCGTGATAACCGAGGAAATCGTCTGAACCAGCCGGCTCAAGCCGCCTTCGCCATGCCGCGCAGCACATACGGCAAAATGCCGCCGTGCTTGTAATAATTCACCTCGTCCGCCGTATCCACCCGGCAAATGAGCGAAACCTCGTCCACCGCGCCGCCCGCCCGGTGCACCCGCATCGTCAGCTCCATGCGCGGCCGCAAACCCTCCAACCCGACGATATCAATCGTCTCGTCGCCGTCCAGTTCCAGCGTCTTGCGGCTCACCCCTTCGGGAAACAGCAAAGGCAGCACGCCCATGCCCACCAGGTTGCTGCGATGGATGCGCTCGAAACTCTCCGCCACCACCGCCTTCACCCCCAGCAGCATGGTGCCCTTCGCCGCCCAGTCGCGGCTGCTGCCCATGCCGTATTCGCGGCCACCGAAAATCATCAGTGGCACGCCTTCCTGCTGGTAGAGCATCGCCGCGTCGTAGATCGGCATCTCCGCGCCATCCGGAAAATGCCGCGTCTCGCCGCCTTCCGTGCCCGGCACGATCTCGTTCCGGATTCGAATATTGGCGAACGTGCCGCGCATCATGATCTCATGGTTGCCGCGCCGGCTGCCGTACGAATTGAAGTCGCGCTGCAAAACCTGGTGCTCGCCCAGATATTCGCCGGCCGGGCTCGCTTTCTTGATGCTGCCCGCCGGGCTGATATGGTCGGTGGTGATGTTGTCGCCCAGCAGCGCCAGGATGCGCGCGCCCAGAACATCGCCCACCGGCGCCGGCGTCGGCGTAATGCCCTCGAAATACGGCGGATTCTTCACATAGGTCGATCCGTCGTTCCAGCGATACGTCTCGCTGCCGGTCTCCACACGCAAGCCCTGCCACTCCTTCGTGCCCTGGCTCACCACGCCGTACCGCTTCTGGAACTGATCGCGGCCCACGCTGCTTTCCACGATATCGGCGATCTCGCGATTGCTCGGCCAAACATCCCGCAGATAAACCGGGCTCCCGTCCGCCCGCGCCCCCAGTGCCGCGGTCGTGATGTCCTCGCGAATGTTGCCCAGCAGCGCATAGGCCACCACCAGCGGCGGGCTCGCCAGGTAATTCGCCCGCACGTTCTGGTGCACGCGCCCCTCGAAATTGCGGTTGCCGGATAGCACGCTCGCCACCACCAGCCGCTCGCGCTCGATCACCTCGGCCAGCGCTTCCTCCAGCGGCCCGGAATTGCCGATGCACGTGGTGCAGCCATACCCCACCGTATCGAACCCCAGCGCATTCAGATCCGCGCTCAGCCCGGCGCGATCCAGATATTCCGTCACCACCTGCGATCCCGGCGCCAATGACGTCTTCACCCACGGCTTCGGCATCAGCCCCAGCGCCCGCGCCCGCCGCGCTACCAGCCCCGCCGCCACCATCACATACGGGTTCGACGTATTCGTGCAGCTCGTGATCGCCGCGATCACCACGTCGCCATGGCCAATATCCGCAATGTCGCCGCCCACCGCGTGCCGCGCCGCCACCGCCGCGCCGTCCACCCTCTGCGCCGCCAGCTCGCCCAGAAACGCGCGCGAAGCCTCCGCCAGCGCCACCCGATCCTGCGGCCGCTTCGGCCCCGCCAGCGAAGGCACCACACTGGCCAAATCCAGCTCCAGCGTCGCCGTGAAGCGCGGCTCGGGACTGTTTGCTTCCCGGAACATGCCCTGCGCCCGCAGATACGCCTCCGCCAGCGCCACCCGCGCCTCGTCCCGCCCGGTCAGCCGCAGGTAATCCAGCGTCATCGCATCCACCGGAAAAAACCCGCAGGTCGCGCCATATTCCGGCGCCATATTCGCGATCGTCGCCCGGTCCGCCACCGGCAGATGGTCCAGTGCCGGCCCGTAGAACTCCACGAATTTCCCCACCACGCCCTGGCGGCGCAACATCTGCGTCACGGTCAGCACCAGATCGGTCGCCGTCGCCCCCTCCGGCATCTGCCCCGTCAGCCGGAAACCCACCACATCGGGAATCAGCATCGCAATCGGCTGCCCCAGCATCGCCGCTTCCGCCTCGATGCCGCCCACGCCCCAGCCCAGCACGCCCATGCCGTTCACCATCGTGGTGTGGCTGTCGGTGCCATACAGCGTATCGGGATAAGCCAGGGTCTCGCCGCCCGGCAGTTCCGAAGTCCAAACAGCCTGCGCGAGATATTCGAGATTCACCTGGTGGCAGATCCCCGCCCCCGGCGGCACCACGCGGAAATTGCGGAACGCCTCTTGTCCCCAGCGCAGAAACGCATAGCGCTCGCCGTTGCGCTGAAATTCCACGGCCACGTTCTTCTGCAAACTGTCGGGCGTGGCGAAATAATCCACCATCACCGAATGGTCGATCACCAGGTCCACCGGCACCAGCGGGTTCACCTTCTGCGGATCGCCGTGCAGCTTCGCCATGCCGTCGCGCATCGCCGCCAGATCCACCACCGCCGGCACGCCGGTGAAATCCTGCATCAATATCCGCGCCGGCCGGAACGGCACTTCGTCGCGGCTCCGCGCCTCGCCCAGCCACCGCGCGATCTTGCGCGCATCCTCCACCGTGTAGCTCGTGCCATCCTCGAAACGCAGAACGTTCTCCAGCAGCACCTTCAGGCTCACCGGCAACGCTGAAAGATCGCCCAGCGTGCGCGCCGCCGCCGGCAGCGAAAAATACGTGTAGCGTTTACCGGCTGCCTCCAACGTGCTGCGCGTCTTGAGCGTATCCTGGCCGGTCGGCTGCATTGTGTTCCTCGAAAGCGGGGATGGGGGGTTCGGCCGGGTTATACGCCGGGGGTTCGCCATGCCAAACCCTGCCACCCCGGCTTGCCAGCAGGGCAGGGCAGGGCATACGGCCGCTCATGCGTCTCGAAGCCAGCAACGTATCGGTGTTCCGCGGCGAGCGGCTGGTGCTCCGCGGCCTCTCCTTCGCCGTGCCGGCTGGCGGCGCCTTGCTGCTCACCGGCCCGAACGGCGTCGGCAAAACCACGCTGCTCCGCGCCATCGCCGGCCTCGCCAGGCTCGATGCCGGCACCATCGCCTTCGATGGCAGCCGGGAGTTCGCCCGCGCCTTCCTCGGCCATAATGACGCGATCAAGCCCGGCCTCACGGTGGCCGAAAACCTCGCCTTCGCCGCCTCGCTCACCGGCGCCGCCATCGCCCCCGCGCTGCAAGCCGTCGGCCTCGCCCCGCTCGCCGCCCTGCCGGCCCGCCTGCTCTCGGC
>CAXUEX010000008.1:0-39463 GCA_964250215.1 uncultured Acetobacteraceae bacterium
CCGTAAGCGCGGCCGGCTTCGCGCGGGCGGCCGGCGCCGATGCTGTTCGCGGCGAGCACGGCGATGCCGGAGAGCATGCCCTGGAGCGCATAGAGGACGGTGAAGAACAGGTTCGCGCCGAGGCCGCCGGCGGCGAGCGCGCGGTCGCCGAGGCGGCCGAGCATGACCGTGTCGGTGAAGCCCATGGCCATCTGCGCCAGCATCGAGAGTGCGATCGGGGCGGCGAGGCTGGCCGTGGCCGCGATGTGCTGGCGGAGGCGCATGGCTTTTCCAGGCGGTGCGGGGCGGGGCTGGCCGGGGGATTAGGGCAGCCCCATCTGCTGCGCCATGCCCGATTCGCTCCCCCGCCTGCGGATTCCGCCGCACCCCGAGCCGACGACCCAGCTTCGCAGCCAAGTGGAGAGCTTCTTCGTGCTGCGGCGCAACATGCTGGAGCTTTGGGGGGCGCTGGCCTACGAGATGGAGGTGCTGCCGGGTCGGTTCCTGGGCCGCGAGCAGTTGATGCTGAACGCACCCGAGGCGATCCGGCACGTGCTGGTGACCAACGCCGAGAATTATGGCCGCAATCCGGCGACCGGCCGGGTGCTGCGGCCGATTATCGGCGACGGGCTGTTTCTGGCCGAGGGCGCGGCGTGGCGGCATCAGCGGCGCACCATCGCGCCGGCGCTGGCGCCGCGATCGATGCCGCTGCTGGCGCGACATGTGGTGGCGGCGAGCGAGGCCGCGGAAGCGAGGCTGGCCGGGCTGTTGCACCGGCCGCTGGAGTTGCTGCCGCAGCTGCAATTCCTGGCGCTGGAGATTGCCGGGCAATCGATGTTTTCATTGCAGATGGCGGGGTTCGGCGCCGAGTTGCGGGCGCTGATTCTGAAATACGGATTGCGCTACGCGCGGCCCGGCCCGTTCGACCTGGTGCTGCCGGCCCGCCTGCCGAGCCCGGCGGATCTGGGCCGGCAGCAGTTCCGGCGCGAGTGGCTGGCCTTTCTCGACAGGCTGATCGCGGCGCGGCGGGCGATGCCGCGCGAGGACGCGCCGCGCGATTTGTTCGAGCTGCTGGAGGCGGCGCGCGATCCGGAGACGGGCGAGGGGTTCGGCGAGGCGCAGTTGCGCGACGAGGTCTCGACGATGATCATCGCCGGGCACGAGACGACGGCGGTGACGCTGTTCTGGTGCTGCTACCTGGCGGCGCTGTATCCCGATCTGGCAGACCGGATTGCGGCGGAGGCCGACGGCGTCGATCTTTCGCCCGAGGCGGCGGGCGAGGCGGCGAAGCTGCTGCCGTTCACGCGGGCGTTCCTGGACGAGACGCTGCGGCTGTATCCGCCGGCGTTCCTGATCGTGCGCCAGGCGATCGCGGCGGACGAGGTGGCGGGGCGAAGGATAGCGGCGGGGACGGTGGTGAGCGTCTCGCCCTGGGTGGTGCACCGACACCGCAAGCTGTGGACCGACCCGGATGCGTTCGAGCCGGAGCGGTTTCTGCCCGGGGCGCCGGCGCCGGAGCGGTTTGCGTATTTGCCGTTCGGGGCGGGGCCGCGGGTTTGCGTGGGCATGCAATTCGCGTTGACCGAGGCGGTGCTGGTGCTGGCGCGGCTGCTGCGGCGGTTCCGGCTGCGGCTGGTGGGTGGCGGCGAGGTGATGCCGCGCGGGATCGTGACGGTACAGCCGGACCGGGCGGTGCGGTTCGAGCTGGCGGGGCGGGCCTGACGTGGCGGGAGAAAACGGGTAAAGCGGCGCGTGAATGCCCGGAGTGTGACGATGGAAACCGAGCCGCCGGATTTGCGGGCCGTGCTGGCGCAGATCGATCGCGACCTGGCCGAGAGCGCGAAGCTGCGGGCGGAACAGAATAAGCTGACCGAGGAGGCCGCCAAGCTGCTTGCGGAACAGCGCAAGCTGGTGACGGAGGAGCGGAAGCTGGATCGGGATCGTCTGCTGGCGCCGCTGCTGGCGTTGGGCGGGATCGCGGTGGGGGTTTTGAGCGCGGCCACGGCGATTGTGGCAATTTTCTACAAGCGTTGATGTCACGGAAGCACCGGAGACCGGAATGAACTACCGTTCGTACCAGCAGATCGAGCGCCGGAAATCGCGGCAGATCCATGTCGGGCGCGTGGCCGTGGGCGGCGATGCGCCGATCACCGTGCAGACGATGACGAATACGCTGACCAGCGACGCGGCGGCGACGATTGCGCAAATCAGGCTCGCGGAAATCGCCGGCGTGGATATCGTGCGGGTTTCGTGCCCCGACGAGCCGAGCACGGCGGCGCTGCCGGAGATTGTGCGCGAGGTGAATGTTCCGATCGTGGCGGACATCCATTTTCATTACAAGCGCGCCATCGAAGCGGCGCGCGCGGGCGCGGCGTGCTTGCGCATCAATCCCGGCAATATCGGCAGCGCGCAGCGGGTGCGCGAGGTGGTGCAAGCGGCGCGCGATCATGGCTGTTCGATGCGCATCGGCGTGAATGCTGGATCGCTGGAAAAACATCTGCTGGAGAAATACGGCGAACCGAATCCCGAGGCGCTGGTGGAAAGCGCGCTGGAACATGCGAAGATTCTACAGGACCACGATTTTCACGAATTCAAGATCAGCGTGAAGGCCAGCGACGTGTTCCTGGCCGTGGCGGCGTATCAGCAACTGGCCGAGCAATGCGACCATCCGCTGCATATCGGCATCACCGAGGCCGGCGGGCGGCGCACCGGCACGGTGAAATCCGCGGTAGGCCTGGGCAGCCTGCTGTGGGCCGGCATCGGCGACACGGTGCGGGTTTCGCTTTCCGACGAGCCGGCCGAGGAAGTGCGCGTGGGCTGGGAATTGCTGAAGTCGCTCGGCATCCGGCACCGGGGCGTGAAGATCATTTCGTGCCCTTCTTGCGCGCGCCAGGGGTTCGACGTGATCCGCACCGTGGCGGCGCTGGAGGAGCGGCTGGCGCATATCGAGACGCCGGTGACGCTCAGCATCATCGGCTGCGTGGTGAACGGCCCCGGCGAGGCGCTGATGACCGATCTGGGCGTGACCGGGGGCGGGCAGGGCAAGCACATGGTGTATGCGGCGGGGCGGACCGACCACACGGTGGAGGGCGGCCGGATGATCGACCATATCGTGCAGCTGGTGGAAGCGAAGGTGGAACAACTTCAGAGCGAAACGAAGAAGGCGGCCTGACGCACAGCCGCAAAGCACGGGCGACATGCGCATCTTGCCGCGGTTGCGAACGTAGTATTGAAACTGGCCAGCAGGCCATTCCCGAACTGAAGAAAGTTCTTTGCTTCTTTCTTTCAAGAAAGCAGATTCTTGTCTGCTCTTGGAGGTCCGGGCCGGAATCGAACCGGCATACGAGGATTTGCAGTCCTCTGCATCACCACTCTGCCACCGGACCTTTGGGCGCTGCCTATACGGGCAAAGCGGCTGGCTTGCCTAGTCCGTTCGGGCTCCCGTAAGAGCGGCCGGGTTTCGCACGGGAGTTTCGAGCCGATGGCCGCGCTGGATTACGTGCACGCCCGCGACTTGATGGTGGATGGGCAGTTGCGGCCGAATCAGGTGAGCGACAGCCGGATTCTGGATGCGATGCGGCGGCTGGCGCGTGAGCGGTTTGTGCCGGCGGCTTCGGCGTGCGTGGCTTATATGGACGGCGAGGTGCGGCTGCCGGGCGGCAGGGCGATGCTGCGGCCGATGGTGATGGCGCGGCTGGTGCAGTTGGCCGCGCCGCGGGCCGGGGAGAACGTGCTGGTGGTGGGCGCGGGCACCGGCTACGGCGCGGCGCTGATTGCGGCCTGCGGCGCGCATGTGACGGCGCTGGAGGAGCAGGCGGAACTCGCGGTGCTGGCGCGCGAGGCGGCGATCGGCGCGGATGCACCCGTTTCGTTCGTGCAAGGCAAGCTGGCCGAGGGGTGGGCCGCGCGCGCGCCCTACGATCTGGTGTTCATCGAGGGCGCAGTGCGGGAAATTCCGGCCGGGCTCGCCACGCAAGTGGCGCCGGATGGGCGGCTGGTGGCGGTGCTGGCGCCGGAGGGTGTGTGCAGCACGGCGGTGGCGGCGGAGTGGAGCGTGGGGGGGCTGCGGTCACGCCCGGCGTTCGATGCGGCGGCGGCGTTGCTGCCGGAGTTGGTGCCGGCGGCGAAGTTCGTTTTTGCGTGAGGAATGAATACGCTCGTTGGAGTCGTCGGCCAGGATGCGCTGATAAAAACTCTCTTTCGGAGTCAGCGCCGGTCGATCGCTGAGCACGGCATCCAGGAATTTGAGCCGCCGCGCGTGCGGTGGCATGGATGTTCCAGTACCTATCTCGGCCCGGGACCGCCAATCTCGTGTTGATTGCGCTGCGACGTTTGAAGCCGATTCCCTTGCGGTGGTGCGGCAGCCGCATGGTGGGAGAAGCAGCCCAACTCGTAGCAGCCGAGCAGGGCGGCCGCGCCGACGCCGATGGCGATCTTGGTTCCCGTGGACATGCCCGCTTGAGCCACATGCGCCTGACCGGCCGCACCCACGGCCATGGTAATCCGCTGCGCTTGCTGCGGGCCGCCGCGTGCCGGGATATAATCCACACTCACTTCGCTGCCCGGACGGAGCGATCCGACATAGGCCGCAAAGATGCTCAGGCTTGGAAAAACCCGGCCATCGACGGCAATGATGTCGTCACCCGGCTTGAAACCGGCCTGCGCGCCGGGCGAGCCCGGGTGGACCTGCTTTACCCGGATGATGTCGAACGTCATGTCATCGTCCGTGATCTGTTGGGCACGTTCGATGTCCATTCCGAGGGCGCCACGATTGCGCGGCAGGTTAGCCGCTTCCTGCGCCGGGAGCAGCCGGTAGCCCATCGGGTTGTCGGCAAGCCCGGCGCGCGGCACGGCCAGGAGCGACGCGGCGACAAGCATCGCCAGGGTGGGGTGGCGCATACCTAGACCGAAACGGAGCCTTCATCCGGCACGCGTCCGTTCGGCGTCATGGCGTTGACGGCGTTCGGCAGATGCTGGCTGAGTTGCGACAGGAAATCGTGCGGCTGCATACCGGCTTGTGACGACATCGACTGAACTTGCTGCTCGCCGAACACGCCGTTGAGCTGTTCCGGACTGACCTGTTGATTGGGCCCGTTGCCAACCCAGGATTGCGCGATGCCTCCGAGGCCGGCGCCCTGGAATCGCGCGAGCAGCCCTTGCAGACCGCCCATACTGCTTTGGGCGCTGCCTTGGGTCATGCCCTGATTGCCGCCCAGCAGGCTGCCAAGGATGCCCTGCATGGGCGATGCGCCGCCACCGGCGTTGCCGCCCATGTTCGACAGAAGCGAATCCAAAATTCCCATTTGCCAGTTTCCTTGTTGATGACGACGCTTTTTTTCAGATTGTGCGGCGGCGGCCGACGACCGCGTGGTAGATGAACAACACGACAATTGCGCCGACGACCGCGACGATCATGCTGTATATGTTAAGGCCGGTCACGGGCGCGGCGCCGAACGTGGTGAACAGAAAGCCGCCGACCACGGCGCCGATGATGCCCAGCACGATATCGAGTATGACTCCTTCGCCGCTTTTGTTGACAATTTTGCTGGCGATGAAGCCCGCGATCAATCCCAGGATAAGCCAGCCGATGATCGACATTGCATGTTCCTCCGAAAGTGATGAACGTGTTGACGTGGAAAGATTCGGGCAGAGATCGAAAAAGTATGCCGGGCTACGCTTCCACGGTCCTTCCATCGATCGTGCGCTGCCTCACGAACAGCCGGCGCTGCACGGCCAGCGACCCGCCGATGGCAGAGGCGATCAGGCCGAGCAGCAACACGCCAAATCCGGCAAATGAGGTTTTAGACGCCGCGGCCGCACTGGTGTCCGCCGCGTTCTTTGCCGTCTGAATGGCCTGATCGCGAGTCTGCTTCAGCTTGGCTTGCGCATCGTCGAACTGCTTGGCCGCTTCGTCGTGACTGATCTTTCTTTGCGCCGCAATAATGTTGATGACCTGCTCCTTGGCGGCGGGTGCATCGGCACCGCCGCGGGCGTAGGTGACCAGATTGGTGGCGATCGCCTTTTGCGCCTCTTGCGGCGTCATTGTTGCCGGATCGGTATTGGCGGGTTGCAGGTAGGCTTGCGCCTGCTGCTGGATCATGTCGGGCGAAACGCCGGCCGCCTGCGCGATCGGTTTTGCCGCTTGGCTGACCCCGCTGCCGGCGGCCGACGCGACACTGCCGAGCGCTGAAAATCCACCGCCGATGATGCCGCCGATCGCCGATGTGAGAAGCCAGAACATCAGCAGGGTGGCAATGCCCCATGTGACGAGGCCATGCAGCACGCCATCGAAGCGGATTTCGATGCCGGCCAGCCAAGCCGAAACGTAGCCGCCGAGAAGCAGGGAAATGCAACTGCTGACAACCCACCACACGCCTGCACCGATCCCGAGGCTGCTTGCGGTGGGGGTGCTGCCGGCGTTGGTGTGTACCGTGCCCAGACCGATGCCGGCGCCGAGCAAACTCAGCAGAAGCTGGACAGCGACGACCAGGATGACGCCGCCGAAAATCGCGGCCCAGGAAATT
The DNA here is from genome assembly GCA_964250215.1 of uncultured Acetobacteraceae bacterium. Classification (GTDB taxonomy): domain Bacteria; phylum Pseudomonadota; class Alphaproteobacteria; order Acetobacterales; family Acetobacteraceae; genus DAIDJM01. Next base: position 6,504 of record CAXUEX010000008.1, read on the forward strand.
CGCCGGTGCGTGTGCGATCCACCGCTCAGGAAAGTGGTGGTGTCCACGGTTGTCGATCCTGGCATTGTCGATATCGGCGTACGCGGGTCATAAGTGCTCGTGGACACGTGCTTCTCCCAAGGCTTGGGGTGCCCAAGCGGGCACCCCGGATGGTGTGATTGGCTGGGCCGCCTCAGCCGCGGCGTGCGGCCGGGTTCGGCGGGATTGTTCCGCTCGTGCGGTCGGTCGCGAGCCGTTCGCCAGGAACCTGTTCGACCTTGACCTCGTCGCGGCGAACCGTGTCCTTGATCGTTTCCACACGATCGCTCGTGTCCTTGCGAAGCGTCACCTCTTCCGTGACGCGCGCCGTTTTGGCGACGACGGCCTCTTCGCTCGTTTCCGTCATTTCCAGTGTCTTGTCGGTGAAGTCTGCATTGCCGACGGGCCGGCCATCGGTGACGGGCCGGCGGTCGATCGAGACTTTTTCGCTTCGCAGAGTGACGTTTTCCTCGACGGGAGTCTCGACGACGTAGCGGCGGATGCGGGTGGTGCCGCCGCTGACCGCGCGCTTGCCGACCGACAAGGTTTCCTCGGAAAGCTGCATGCTGCCGCCATCCGTGGCGGTGCCGTGGGTTTCCTCACCCGGCGTGGTGGTGGTGCGCCGCGCAACCGTTTCCGACGACCCGTATTCCGCCGCACGTTCGTCGAGATCGATCGGATTTTGCTTCTCGAGGATGGAGCTGACGCGAGCAAAATGCTCCGGCGGCACCCGCACGGTCACAACCGTGGAGCCATTGTCGATGCTGCGGTCGTATACGGCGGTATCGTGATCCGGCTCGCCACCGAACAGGCTGCTCCAAAACCCCGGGTCGCGGCCGGTGGTTTCCGTGCGCGTGGTGCCGGACATTGAGCCCGTCTTGGCATGTTGGCTGATGGAGTCCGCCGGCACGCTGGCGGCTTTGAGGTCGCGCACCGCGGCATCGGCATGGGCGGCGGTATCGTACACGGCCACGAGAGTTTGTTCGTTCATCGTTGCTGCTCCTGAGCAAGGTTGGTGGGATTGTTCGCGAGGGGTTAGAGATCGGTCTGCACCGCCGGCTGTCCCGCGTCGGAACGGGTAATCACGACATCTTGGTCGCGCAACAGAACCGTCTCCCGATGGTGCTCGGTCACGCGGACGCGCCGAATACGGACTTCTTCCTTAAGGATCAAGCGGCGTTCGACGGTGATGATCTCTTCCACCACCGGCATGATCGTGGTGTCGCCTTCTTCTCGGACGGGCGGAGCGACATCGACCTCCCGGCCGATGGGCACCCGCTCGATTTCTACCCTGACGTGGGACAGTTCTTCGTCGATAAACTGTTCGCTCGTCCGCGTCGCCGTGGTCACCCGTATCGTGTCGCCGGTGATCTGGCGGCGCGACACCGACAACTCTTCAGTGTGCAACGCGATGGTTTGGCAATCGGGTTCGGGCGCCGCGTTTTCCGCGTTGCGAGGGGTTTCGTTTGCCAGCAGCGGAAGATCCCTTTTTAAACACAGCAGGCGAACGACCGATGATCCCTGGAGGGAGCTGTCGGCGTGCGGGTTGAACGAAGCAATAGCGATCCGGTTGAAGGCTGTCCCCCTCCGGAATGCGGCGATTGACTATGCAAAAGCGGATTTGGGCAAAAGCGGATTTGGCGGGTGCGGCGCTGGGCCGATCGGTTTGCTGGGCCGATCGAATTATTTTCAGGTCTCGCTTTCCTCAGCACCGCTATCGGGTGCTGGCTCCGAAATGTCCGTGGGGTACAATTTTTCGGCAGCGGTCCGCACGCATTCCGTGATGTGGGTCAGCGCTGCCCTGATCCTTGGGGTGCGTCGGTTATCGCGATGCACCACCAGCCAAATTCCGGAGCTTGGGACGGGCGAAGGAACCATCAGACGAGTGAGGCCGGGTTCCCGGTCGGCACGGAAGCGGGCGAGGCAGGCCAGGCCACCGCCGTGCAACGCGGCGGAAATTGCTGCCTCGTGGCTGCTGGTTTGCATGGCCACGCGGGCGCGTGGCGCCAAATCCGCCAACCAGGCTGTTTGGGTTGCGTCCTGAATATCGTCGAGTTGGGTTATGAGGTAGTGGCCGGAACAGCCGCCGCCAAAATCGGTACTGCCGTGCTTCGCCAGATACGAAGGGCTTGCGTACAGGCCGAATGCCAGGCTGCCGATACGCCGGATCACGAGATCGTGCTGATCCGGCTGTGCCAGCCGCACAGAAATTTCGGCTTCCCGCATCGACAGACTTAGCTGTCGTGGGTCGGGGATCAACTCGATCATGATATCGGGATGTTTGACGTGCAAAGCGGCGAAGCACGGTCCTAGGATGTGGCTGGCGACGGTTTCGGGGCAGGTTATACGCACCGTGCCGGCGAGGCGTGTGTCCCTGCCGCCGACGTTGCGCTCCAGGGATAGCGCTTCGGCCTCAAGGCGCTCGGCTTGCTCGCGGACGCTTTGGCCGGCCAGCGTTGGCAGATAACCGTCCGGCGTACGATTGAGCAGGCGCACGCCTAGGCTCGCCTCCAAAGAGGCAAGGCGGCGGCCTACGGTGGATTGGGCGACGCGCAGCGTTTTGGCGGCCGCCGAGAGATTGCCGTGGCGAGCGATTGCCAAGAAGAACCGAAGATCGTCCCAATCGAGCATGACCGAGAAGCCGCGCGTTTTCGCATTCCCACTCGCGGACCTTGAAGCCTGTCCGGCCGGGCGGGAACCAATATATTGACCATGCCGGCACCCGGCCGGGTAGTTGTGGCACGGGCTGTGCACCCAGATCAATCGGCGCCGTTGCAGCCCGGACGGCTTGACTGACGCAGATTTCGGCAATTCGTTCTGCAAGCAGAATTTCCTGCTGCCTCACGCGCAACACGGCAGCGTGAGTTTCACCGAAGGACATGCCCCGTGACCAAGCCCGCCAAACCGACTTCCAGCGAGAGTCTGACGTCCATTCCAGGGCGCGCGCTGGATGCGCTGATTGCCAAGGGCAAAGCCGACCCGACCGCAACCCGCACCCTGCGCTGCCGCACGGTTGCGAAAGGACGCTTCCATCAGCTCAATTACATCCGCAGCTTGCCGCCGCATCCGGTTATGGAAGATGAACCGGACGGCTTGCTGGGCGAGGACATGGCGCCGAATGCCTCCGAGGCGCTGCTTGCCGCCTTCGGTTCCTGCCTTGCCGTTGGCATTCACGCGAACGCGGTGGCGCGACGCATTCCGATCCGGGGATTGGAGCTGCATTTGGAAGCCGACATCAACACGACGGCGGTTTGGGGTGCGGGCGACATCGAGCCCAAGCCGATTGGTTTCGAGACCGTTCGTGTTTCCGTTCAACTCGACGCGGATGCGCCCGCCGAAAGCCTCGACGCCCTGATCAAGCACGCGACGCTATGGTCGCCGGTCGCCAATACGCTGCACAACCCCGTGCATCTGGATGTTATATTGGCGCGAGGGGCGGAGGGTTAGACGTACAGCCTGGTAACCACGGATGAGACCGACACGCCTTCGTTCGGCTGTTCTTGCAGCCCAACGAACGCAATGGATTGCGGGCGGCGTGTGCCGCTTGATGGTGGATAAAATTTCCACTGGCGCAAAGACCAAAATGGGCGCACGCGTTGGCAGATTGGACGATGCGGATATTCTGCGCCTCAACCAGGCGGTTCTCGTGTTTCCGGGGCGGGCTGTATCGCCGCGGGCCAAGCGGGAGGCGCAACGGCACAGAGCGTAGGCCGGACCCGGATGGGGTGGGATTCGAACCCACGAGCCCGTTGCCGGGCTGGCGGTTTTCAAGACCGCTGCCTTCAACCGCTCGGCCACCCATCCGCGGCGCCACAACTTACCGGGGTTTCGCGGGCCATTCCAACCGCCTACAAGCATCGCCATTCCCAATGGTGGAGCAGGCCGCCCGTATGAGCACTCGAACCTGGCCCCTGGCGCTGCTGTTCGCCGCCCCCGCCGCGGCCCTGGCGCAACCGGCCCCCGCGCCGGCTGGGCCGGACACGGCCAGCATCGTGACCATTCAGGTGGAGAACGATGCCGCCTCCACGCTGCGGGGCACGTCGGATCAATACTATACCAGCGGCATCCGCGTGGGCTGGACATCGGGCGAGGACGTGCTGGCGCCGGTGGCGGCGATCGGCACCGGCATATGGGGGGCCGGCACCACGCGGCTGGCCATCGATATCAGCCAGAGCCTGTTCACGCCGCGGCAGACGCAGCTCGACCCGCCCGATCCGCGCGACCGGCCCTATGCCGGCGAGCTGATCGCCACGTTCGGGCTGGTTCACGATACCGGCATCACGCGCGACCTGCTCGCGGTGAGTCTGGGCGTGGTGGGGCCATCGGCGCTGGGCGAGCCGGTGCAGAACGGCTTCCATAATTTGATCGGCGATACGCCCAATCGCGGCTGGAAATACCAGATCGGCGACCAGCCGGCGGTCGAGGTGCTGTACCAGCGCACCTGGCGCCTGCCGCTCGCCGATCTGCGCTATGCCGACATGGATGTTCTGCCTTCGGCGACGCTGGGGGTGGGCGATGTGCGCGATTACTTGCAGGGCGGCGCGATCTTCCGCATCGGGCAGGGGCTGGACAGCGATTTCGGCACGCCGCGCATCGAGCCCGGGCTGAACGGTTCGGATGCGTATCGTAATACCACGCCGTTCGCATGGTATGTATTCGGCGGGGCGGATGGCCAGGCGGTGGGCTACGACGTGACGCTGGATGGCAGCAGCTTCCGATCGAACTCGCCGAGCGTGACGCGCATCTGGGATGTGGGCGAGCTGGAGGCGGGGGCGGCGCTGCTGTGGCAGGGTTTCCGCATCAGCTACACGCAAACCTGGCAGACGCAGGAATTCAAAGGCGCGAAGAGCGGGCTGTTCAATTTCGGCAGCCTGGCCGTTTCGATGCGGTTTCGATAAGAGAATGAACGCGATCCCGCCGCGCTGGACGCAGGAATCGGTGGCGGCGCTGCTGGCGCTGCCGTTTCCCGAGCTGCTGTTCCGCGCGCAGAGCGTGCATCGCGCGCATCACGACCCGGTGCGCATCGAGGTGGCGACGCTGCTTTCGATTAAAACCGGCGGCTGCCCGGAAGATTGCGCGTATTGCCCGCAGAGTTCGGCTTACGAAACCGGTGTGGAAGCTGCCAAGCTGATGCCGATCGGCGAGGTTTTGGCAGCCGCGCGGGCGGCGCGGGATGCGGGGGCGACACGCTTCTGCATGGGCGCGGCGTGGCGCAGCCCGAAGCCGCGCGATATCGACGCCGTGTGCGCCATGGTGGAGGGGGTTCGCGCGCTCGGGCTGCAAACCTGCGCCACGCTGGGGATGCTCACCGGCGACCAAGCGCGCCGGCTGCGCGGCGCGGGGCTGGATTACTACAACCACAATCTGGATACTTCGCCGGAATTCTATGGCGAGATCATTACCACGCGAATTTATCAGGACCGGCTGGAGACGCTGGAACATGTGCGCGACGCGGGGATTGCCGTTTGCTGCGGCGGGATTGTGGGCATGGGGGAGAGTGCGGCGGACCGCGCGGGGCTGATTGCGCAGCTTGCGAACCTGCCGACACCGCCCGAGAGCGTGCCGGTCAATGCGCTGGTGCGGGTGGCCGGCACTCCCCTGGCCGATGCGGCGGCGCTGGATGTGCTGGATTTCGTGCGCGTGATTGCCGCGGCGCGCATCACCATGCCGCGGTCGGTGGTGCGGCTTTCGGCCGGGCGCGAGACGATGAGCGACGAGGCGCAGGCGCTGTGTTTCCTGGCTGGCGCCAACTCGATTTTTTATGGGCCGCGATTGCTGACGACGGCGAACCCCGATGCGGAACGGGATACCACGCTGCTGAGGCGATTGGGGATCAGTCCCTCGCCGGGGCCGGAAGTCCCCGCGCTCCATTAATACTTGGCGGCCCTATACGCAGATGCAAACCGCGCGGCCGCCGTTGCGCGCGGTTCGCACCGAGGGTTGCCGCATCACGCTCGATGACGGGCGGGTGCTGATCGACGGGATCGCGAGCTGGTGGACGGCGTGCCATGGCTACAACCATCCGCATATTCGCGCGGCCGTGCAGCAGCAGCTTGCGACCATGCCGCATGTGATGTTCGGCGGGCTGACGCACGACCCGGCCGAACGGCTGGCGGCACGGCTGGCGGCGCTGCTGCCGGGCGATCTGGATCATGTGTTCTTCGCCGATAGCGGATCCGTCGCCGTGGAAGTGGCGATGAAAATGGCGGCGCAATACTGGCTCAATTGCGGCGTGACGAGCCGCACGCGATTTCTGGCTTTCGCCGGCGGCTATCACGGCGATACGTTCGCGACGATGGCGGTGTGCGACCCGGAAGAAGGGATGCACGCGCTGTTCGGCCCGCTGCTGCCGCGGCATGTGATCGTGGATTTGCCGCGCGACGCGGCGAGCCTCGCGGCATTCGATGCGGTGCTGGCGGAACATGCGGAAACCCTGGCGGGCATTCTTGTGGAACCGCTGGTGCAGGGTGCCGGCGGCATGATTTTTCATCCGCCCGAGGTGCTGCGGCGAATTCGCGCGGCGGCGGATCGGCATGGTTTGCCGCTGATTTTCGATGAAATTTTCACGGGTTTCGGCCGTACGGGCAGCCTGTTCGCGTGCGAAGCCGCCGGGGTGGTGCCGGATATCGTGACGCTTTCGAAAGCGCTCACTGGTGGCACCATGGCGCTTTCGGCGGCGATCGCGCGGCGGCATATTTTCGCGGCGTTTCTTTCCGACCGGCCGGAAGCCGCGCTGATGCACGGGCCGACGTACATGGCCAATCCGCTGGCGTGCAGCGCGGCGAACGCCTCGCTCGATCTGTTTCAGACGGAACCGCGGTTGCAGCAGGCGGCCCGCATCGAAGCGCAACTGGGGGCGGAGCTTGCGCCGTGCGCGGGATTGGCGGCTGTGCGGGATGTGCGCGTGCAGGGCGCGATCGGCGTGGTGCAGCTCGATCGGGTCGGCAATATGGAGGCGCTGAAAGCGAATTTCGTGGAACAGGGGGTGTGGGTGCGGCCGTTCCGCGACATTGTTTACCTCACGCCGGCGCTGACAATCTCCGAGGCCGAGCTATCCCGGCTTTGTCATGCTATTCTTACGGTGCTGCGCGGGATCGCGGCGCCGCAGCAGGAACAGCGCCTGCTCGCCGAAGATGTTGGCTAGGCGCAGCGAGCGGCGCCAGGGAGATTTCTGGCCGGAATCGTCGATGGCGAGCCATTTCTCCACCGTGTAGCCCTCATCCGCGCACAGCGCGCGGAAATCCAGCAGCGTGCAGGGGTGGATGTTCGGCGTTTCGTACCAGGGGCGGTTCCAGGTGGATGTCATGGGCATGCGGCCCGTGCGCAGCAGATCCAGGCGCACCTGCCAATGACCGAAATTCGGGAAGCTCACCAGCGCGCGCGTGCCGATGCGCAGCATTTGCCGCAGCACTTCGCGCGGGCGTTCCACGGCTTGCAGCGTGCGGGACAGCACCACGTAATCGAAGGCGTCGTCTGGGTATTGCGCCAGATCGTTGTCGGCGTCGCCGTGCATCACCGGCAGGCCGTGGGCCACGGATTGCGTGACGGCCGCCATATCCAGCTCGATGCCGCGCGCATCGCAGGAACGGGTGCGGAACAGATGCTCGATGAGCAGCCCATCGCCGCTGCCGATATCCAGCACCCGGCTGCGCGGTTCGATCATATCCGCAATCATCGCAAGATCTAGCCGCATAGGACAAAGCCCAAATAGAAGAAAGTTCTTTGGTTCTTTCTTTCAAGAAAGAACATCTTGCTTCCCTTGCCGCTCCGCGCACCCCTTGAGAAACCCCTCCAGCGTCGTATGAAAATCCGGCTCATCGAGCAGAAACGCATCGTGCCCGCGATCCGTCTCGATTTCCACGAAGCTCACATTGGCCGCCGCACGGTTCAGCGCGCGGGCCAAGGCGCGCATGCCGGCGGTTGGGAACAGCCAATCGGACGTGAAGGAGACCAGGCAGAAGCGCGTGCGGCTGCCGGCGAAAGCGCGGGCGAGATCGCCAGCGTGCTCGGCGGCGAGATCGAACCAATCCATGGCGCGCGTGACGGTGAGGTACGAGTTCGCATCGAAACGTTGCACGAAACTGCTGCCCTGGTGGCGCAGATAGGATTCCACTTCGAACATGTCGTCGAACAGCGTGCTGCGCGCGGCGTCGCCCTGCATGCGGGTGCGTCGGCCGAATTTTCGCGTAAGCGCGGCTTCGGAAAGGTAGGTGATGTGCGCCATCATGCGGGCCACGGCCAGGCCGCGCGCCGGCGTTTCGCCGGTGGCGTGGTATTTTCCATCGTGCCAGTGCGGGTCGCCGAAAATCGCCTGGCGGCTGACTTCGTTGAACGCAATGTTCTGCGCGGAATGGTAGGCGGCGGTGGCGATCGGCACGGCAGCGAACACGCGATCGGGGAAGCGTGCGGCCCACTCCAGCGCTTGCATGCCGCCCATCGATCCGCCCACCACACAGAACAGGCGCGCGATGCCCAGCCGCTGGATCAACTGCGCCTGCGCCTGCACCATGTCGCCGATCGTGATCGGCGGGAAATCGGTGCCCCAGAGCGTGCCGTCGGCGCGCAAGCTGGCCGGGCCGGTGGACCCCATGCAGCCGCCCAGCACGTTGCTGCAGATCACGAAATAGCGGTCGGTGTCGATGGCCCGGCTGGGGCCCACCACGGCATCCCACCAGCCGGGCTTGCCGGTGATGGGATGTGGCTCGGCAAGATATTGGTCGCCGGTGAGCGCGTGGCACACGAGCACGGCGTTGCTGCGGCTCGGGTTCAGCTTGCCATAGGTGCGATAGGCGAGATCGAAGCTGGGCAGCGCCTGGCCGCATTCCAGATGCAGCGGTTCGGCGAAGCGCTCCACGGGATGTTCGATGTCGGTGGCGGCGCGATCCATGCAGCGGCGCTTTGCCCTCGCGCCCCGGCGCTGGCAAGCCGCGGCTTGCGCCCACATCGCGCCGGCGCCAGAACACGGGCGCCATGCCGCCCCGCCCCCGCCCTGGAATCCTCGCCATCGAGCCTTATGCCCCGGGCATTTCCCGCCTTACCGGCGTGGAGCGCGTGATCAAGCTTTCGTCCAACGAGGGTGCGTTCGGTGCGCCGCCGGGGGCGGTGAGGGCCGTGCAGCAGGCGGCCGACCGCTATCATCGTTATCCCGACGGCGGGGCGCACCGGCTGCGCCATGCCATTGGCGCGCGGTTTGGGCTGGATGCGGAGCGGATCGTGTGCGGCGCGGGATCGGACGATCTGCTGTTTTTGCTGTGCCACATCTATGGCGGCCCCGGCACCGAGCTGATCATGACGGCGCACGGGTTTTCGATCTACGAAATCGCGGCGCAGCTTGCCGGCGGCCGCGTAATGAAAGTTCCGGAGACGAATCTGACGGCCGATGTGGACGCGATACTGGCGGCCGTTACGCCGAAAACCACCAGCGTGTTTCTGGCCAATCCGAACAACCCGACGGGGACATTTCTTTCCACCGCCGAAACTGCGCGGCTGCGGCGCGGGTTGCCGGAACATGTGCTGCTGGTGCTGGATGCGGCCTATGCCGAGTATCTCGATCGGCCGGATTACGATCCGGGGACGGCGCTGGTGGATGCCGGCGAGAACACCGTGATGACGCGGACGTTTTCGAAGATGTTCGGGCTTGGCGGCTTGCGGCTGGGCTGGGCGTATGCGCCGGCCGGGATCGTGGATGTGCTGCACCGGGCGCGCGCGCCGTTCAATGTTTCTCTGCCGGCGCATGAGGCCGGGATTGCGGCGCTGGCGGAAGCGGGATGGGTGGAAAAGAGCCGGGCGCACAACGCGGCGGAGCGCGCGCGCGTGACGCAGGCGCTGGGCCGCGCGGGGATTCGCGTGCATCCGAGCGAAGCGAATTTCGTGCTCGCCGATTTCGGCACGCCGGCCGGCGCGGCCGATGCGGATGCGCAACTGCGTACGCGCGGCGTGATCGTGCGGCGCGTGGGCGGTTACGGGTTGCCGCATTGCCTGCGCATCACGATCGGGCTGGCCGAGGAGAACGACGCGATGCTGGCGGCGCTGCTGGAGCCCGCGCTCGCGGCGCATGGCTGAAAAGCTGTTCCAGCGCCTGGCGCTGATCGGGCTCGGGCTGATCGGCAGCTCCATCGCGCGGGCGGCGCGGCGGCGCGACGACATTGCGGCGGAACTGGTGGCGTGCGACCGGGACGCCGATGTGCGCGCGCGTGTGGCGGAACTGGGGATTGCGGACCGTGTGGAAGCGGATGCGGCGCGCGCGGTGGCGGGCGCCGATTGCGTGATCCTGTGCGTGCCGGTGGGCGCGTTCACCGACATCGCGGGCAAGATCGCCCCGGCGCTGATGCCGGGCGCGGTGGTCTCAGACGTGGGATCGACGAAGCTGAGCGTGCTGCGCGACGTGGCGCCGCTGCTGCCGGCGCATGTGCATTTCGTGCCCGCGCATCCTCTGGCGGGCACGGAACATTCCGGTCCGGATGCGGGTTTTGCCGAGCTGTTCGAAGGGCGGTGGAGCCTGATCACGCCGCCGCCCGGCGCCAATGCGGCGGCGGTGGCGCAAATCGAGCGGATGTGGACGCGGTTCGGGTCGATGGTGGAAGTAATGGACCCGGCGCATCACGACCGGGTGCTGGCGATTGTGAGTCACCTGCCGCATCTGATCGCGTTCACCATCTGCGGCACGGCCGACGACCTGGCGGACGAGACGCGGCAGCAGGTGCTCAAGTTTTCCGCCACCGGCTTCCGCGATTTCACCCGCATCGCGGCGAGCGATCCGGAAATGTGGCGCGACGTGTTCCTGAACAATCGCGAGGCGCTGCTGGAGATGCTGGCGCGCTTCACCGAGGACGCGCAGGCGATGGCGCGCGCCGTGCGGTGGGGGGATGCGGCCTATATCGAGGACAGAATACGGCGTGGGCGTGTGATCCGGCGGTCGCTCATCGAGTTGAAGCAGGCATAAGGCGCGTGCCTCGCCCGGGCTCTGCTCCGGCACCCCGCTGGGGGCCGCACCGGGACGGCGTCCGGCGCAGCCCCGGTGCGGCACGCCGGTTACGGCAGCAGCACGTGGTCGATCACGTGAATCACGCCGTTCGATTGATAGACGTCCGCAATGGTGACAGTCGCGACATCACCCTTCGTATCGGTGACCGCGATCCTGCCGGCCATCGGCATCGTCAGCGTGAGCGGCTCGCCTTGCACGGTGGTGAGCGTGGCCTTGCCGCCGCCGGCGGTGATCTCGGCCGCCAGCTTTTTCGAATCCAGCGTGCCGGGCACGACGTGGTACGTCAGGACTTTCACCAGCATCGGCTTGTTCGCGGGCTTGAGCAGCGTAGCAACCGTACCCGCCGGCAACGCGTCGAACGCCTCGTTCGTCGGCGCGAACACGGTGAACGGACCGGGCCCGGAGAGTGTATCGACCAGGCCGGCCGCCTTCACCGCCGCCACGAGCGTGGTGTGGTCCTTCGAATGCACGGCGTTCTGAACGATGTTCCGTTGTGGATACATCGCGGCACCGCCCACCATCGGGTCGGCCGCAAATGCCGCGTGGCCCGCGAGCAGCAGCGCGGCTGAAAGGGCAATACATAGTCGGCTGAAGGTCTTCATCATCTCTCTCTTCGGTTGGGCCGCGGTGATCCCGCTATGGCCCCTTACGAAGGAAGGATGTGGATCGGATGCAAAAATTCGCGCCGCAGCGCGTCGGTGAGCCCAGCCACGCGGTTACGTGGCCTTCTTCCTGGCGATCGTGTTCGCGAGATCGCCGACGTTCCCCAGACTGTCGATCTCCTTGGTGGTGAGTTTGAAGCCGAAGCGCTCCTCAACCGCGATCATGATTTCGATCTGCTTGAAACTGTCCCAGCCCGGAACCTCGGCCGCCGAAAGCTCTGGCGTGAGGCGCATGTCGTCGCGCAGGAACACGTCGTTGAAAATCTCCGTCAGCGCCTCGTAGATCGCTGCGTCGGCCGTCGCGCTCATTGCCCTATCCTTCCACCACTTCGATGAAAGTTGGCGCGGGCGAGAAACTTGTCAAATCCAGCACCGCGCGGCTTGCTCCGTCTGGCTCGCGTGCAATCACGGCGAAGCCCAGCTTTTCGTAATGATCGCGCACCATGCCGTTTTTCTTCGTCGGCAGGTATTCGCCGAGCAGCCGCTTCGCCCCCATCGCGGTCGCGGCCTCGGCCACCAGGTTCAACGTGGTGGCCTCCACCTGCCGGCCGAGCACGCGGCAACTCATCAACCACGTATCGATCATAACCTCTTCGGGCGCGGTGCGACAGCCAATGACGATTGCGATGATGCCGTTGTCGCCGAACCGGTCGGTCAGCCGGATCTGCAAGCCGAACCAATCGGGATCGGCCATCATGCGGCCCACATCGGGATCGGCGTGGCGGCGGGTGGTGAGGTTGAACTGGTTGGTCTTGTTGATGAGCTGAACGATGCGCTGCCGCCCCAGCTCGTCGAACCGGCGCCACACCATGCGCATCTCCAGGCCGCGCAAATACCCTGCCATGTCGGTGGCGCTGGCCCGCAGCGCCTCGCGCGCGCGGTTCTCCTGATACTGGCCCGTGCGTTCCCGATCCTCCTCGGTAATGCGCAAACTCTCGAAATAACCGGCATCTGCCAGCACCTGCGGCACCAGCGCCGGATCGTCCGGCACTTCGGGCACCGCCACCATCGGCAATTCCTGGCGCACCAGGTTGCGCTCGAATGGATTGTCATCCAGGAACACCAGCGAATCGAGCCCGATATTCAGCTCGGCCGCAATCGCGCGGATGTTCGCCGCCTTGTCGTTCCAATCCGCGCGGAAGCTCGCGATATCGCCGCGCCGCAGCACCATCTCGGGGTGCTTGTCGAACGGTTCCAGCGCGTTCGCCTCGTCGTTCTTGCTGCTCACGGCCAGGATCACGCCGCGCCGCGCCAGGTCGCGCGCGTATTCCTGAACCGCAACAAAACCCTCGCCCAGCGCGCTGCCCTGGCCGATCACGATGCCCTCCAGCCCGTCATCGCCCACCACGCCGCCCCATAGCGTGTTGTCCAGATCCAGCACCAGGCATTTGTACGAGCGTCCTTGCCGCGCCGCCATCAGCCTGCCCACAAGGTCGCCATAGGATGGCGATTGCGCCGGCGAAATCTCCTGCTTCGATCGGTGCCACAGCGCCGGATCGTGCCACGTGGCCATGCCGTCCCGCCGCGCCGCTGCCGCCACATCCAGCAAATCGATGCCCTCCGCTTCCGCCGCTTCCCGGATAGCGGTGTTCAAGCGTGCCACGAAGGCGGATTTCGATGCCGGCAGCCGGTGTTCGTTGTTGCCGAGCAGCGCCGGGAACACGTCCAGCACGGTCTGTTGCAGCACGCTCGCGCCGAACGCCTCGCGCGCCAGCCTCCAGCACTGGCGCAGCCTATCGAGCGCCTCGGCAAGCGCCCGTTCCGCATCCGCGGCCGCGGTGCCGGCAAGCCCTTGTGCCAGATGCCGCGCATCGAAGGCGAACAGCACCGTGTCGGGCTGGAATGCGTGCAGTCCGGAGCCGCGATCATGCAATTCCTGCAGGTATTGGCCGTATTCGTTTTCGTAAGTCGAAACGGCGATGTTCCGCCGCAGCGCGGCCACGCGAATGCCCGCATGCAGATGCGCCATCGTGGAGCTGCCGAGAATCGCGAGTCGCACCGGTTTCGTGCCGGTTTGCGGCACGGCGCCGTTGCCGCGCTTGCGCACCAGCTCGTCCAACGCGTTGGTGCGCGTGAAATCCAGCCGGGCGTTCGCCAGCCGCACCGCATCGGGCCAGATATCGCCGTCGCGCGCCATCAGCGCGCGAAAATCAAGGCGCCAGTTGGGGGGCTCGGGAAGCCAGTGAAGCTGCATTCTAAACCTGCGATGACGCGCCTTGTGCCCCCGTGGGCTGCGCCCGCCCCACGTCTCCGGTCAAGCTCAAACCGATTGCAGATACGCGTCGTATTCCACGTCGGTCACGCGCCGGCGGAATTCGTTCTGTTCCTGCCACTTCGTCGCGGCGAACAGCTTCTGGTAGGCCGTGCCGAGATACTCGGCCATCGCCGCGCTGGCCTCAAACGCGTCCAACGCGTCGTCCCAGTTGAACGGCAGCGCCGGATGGCCCTCGCGCGCTTCGCCCTGCACCGGGCGCGGCGGCTCCATTTCGCGGCGCAGCCCGTGCAGCGCGCCAGCCAGAATGCCCGCCACCGCCAGATACGGGTTGCAATCGGCGCCGGCCACCCGGTGCTCCACGCGCGTCGCCTGCCCGGCGGTAATCACCCGGATTGCGGCCGTGCGGTTGTCGAAGCCCCAGGTGATGTTGGTGGGTGCGTGCGTGCCGGGGCATAGCCGGCGATACGAATTGGCGTGCGGCGCCATCAACAGCATCGCATCCGCCATGGTGGCCATCATGCCGCCCACCACGTGCCGCAGCCGCGCGCTGGGCGCGCCGTCCGGTTCGGCCATGATGTTGCGGCCATCCCGATCCAATACCGACATGTGCACGTGCATGCCGCTGCCGGCCAGATGGCCGTAGGGTTTGGCCATGAAGGTGGCGTCCCAGCCGTGCCGCCGCGCCACGCCCTTCACGATGCGCTTCAGCAGGAACGCATGGTCGGCGGCGGCCAACGCATCGGGCACGTGCTTCAGGTTCACCTCATACTGGCCGGGCCCGTTCTCCCGCACCACCGTATCGGCCGGCAGGTTCTGCGCCTCGCAGGCCGCAAAGATGTCGGCCAGAACCGGCTCGAAACTGTGCAGCTCGGCGATCGAGAGCACCTGCGTCTGCCAGCCCTGCCAGCGCCCTTCGCTGGAGGCGGGCGGGGAGACCGGGTCGCGCGGCGTGCGGCGCTTGTCGATCAGGTAGAATTCCAGCTCGGTCGCCACCACCGGCGTGAGCCCGGCTTCGGCGAAGAAGCCCAGCACCCGGGCCAGCACCTGGCGCGGATCGCCATAGAACGGCGTGCCGTCCTGCTCACGCATGTGCAACAGCACCTGCGTGGTCGGCCGCGTGAGCCACGTCACCGGCAGCAGCGAACCGGGCACCGGCAGACAGATGCCGTCGGGGTCGCCGGTGCCCACCGCCAGTCCGGCCTCTACCACGTCGCAGCCCCAAACATCCAGCGCATACACGCTGCGCGGCAATGCGATGCCTTTGCGCATCACCTCGTCGGTGCGGTCGGCGGGCACCCATTTGCCGCGGGCGATGCCGTTCACATCCACCACGAAGGCTTCCAGCACCGCGGAGGCCTTCTTGCCGGGCGCGGCCCCGGCGTGTCGGCTCACCTGGTCCATGGCTGAAGCATGTGGCACCGGCGCCATTACACGTCCATCACGGCCAGGTTGGTGGCTCGCATGCGCCGGGCGCGGCGGAAGGCCCGAGCGGCGGCACCGAAAGCCCGGAATATGGCGAGCGAAACCGAATCGTCGCGGAATTGCCATTCCGGGTGCCATTGCACGCCCAGCACGAAATTCTCGCCCTGCAGCCGGAATGCCTCGATCAACCCGTCCGGCGCCACCGCGTCTCGCACCAGGCCTGGGGCGAGCTGGTCGATGCCCTGGCCGTGCAGCGAGTTCACGCGCGCGCGATCCTGGCCGGTGAACAGGTGCAACATGCCGCCCGGGGCAAACGCCACCTCGTGCGCCGGTCCGTATTGCGTGCTGAGAGGCGCGTCGTGATCGTCGCGGTGGTCATTCAGGCCCGGCACCTCGTGCACCGCCTGATGCAGCGTGCCGCCCATGGCCACGTTGATTTCCTGAAAGCCGCGGCACACGCCCAGCACCGGCATGCCGCGCTCGATGGCGGCGCGGGCCAGCGTCAGGGCGATCTGGTCGCGCGCCCGGTCGGCGGGCGAGTTCGGATCGGCCAGGCTGGCGCCATACTGCGCGGGTTCGATGTTCGACAGCGCCCCACCGAGGAACAGCCCATCGAGCCTATCCAGCGCGGCGGCGGCATCGTCGGGATCGGTCCACGCGGCGCCGGGCCGGTCGATGCGGGCCGGCAGCACCAGCGCGATCGCCTGCGCCCCCGCCGAGACGGCATCGAGGTATTTCTCCTGCACCGTATGCAGCCGGTGCGATCGGCCGTCATGCGTGTCGGCCACTACGCCGATCAGGGGCTTCCCTTCGCGGATCATGCCCGATCTTTTAGCCGCGAACCGGCGAGGTAGGCCACAGCGCCGGCAGCCTTGTGTGCCAGGGAGACGCAAAAAATCGTTCGTGCCGCAAAAAACGAGCGGGCTGTAAAAAACTTGCTAACCAGCTTGCCGCATCCTGCCCCAGTCATTCTCGGAGAACGGAAAGATGTCAGCCACCAGCCGGTGCGATGTGGAGGCGGAGCTGCGTCTGAAGGCGCGCTGGAACCCGAAGGAGGTGATGGCCAGCCGGGTGCGCTCGGCACGGCGCGGGGGCTCGGCCGACGCGATTGCCGAGCTCGCGTTGGGCGCGGTTCTGGCAGGCCGGGAGAGCGCCGGTGCCGGGGCTGGCGAGGGGATTGGCGGCCTGGAGCTGAGCGAGGCCGAGCGGTTGGAGGTGACGCGACGCATCGAAGCCTGCCTCGCCACCGATCCGGTGCGGCGCGAGGAGGCGCGCGCCCGCCTGAACGCGATGCAGGTGCTCGCCGGCCTGCGCGAGCGGGCGGCGGGCCACGGCGTGACCTGGCAGTCGCTCCGGCTGCGCACCACTGCGCGCTGCTATGAGCCGGGCGTTTCCAACGGGCGGAGCTGGGGGCGCTGGTTGAGCCGCCGAAGCGGCGCCGGCATGCCGCTGCATCCGCCGCATATTTCGTTGCGCATCGGGCTGAAGCTGATCGGTGAGCGGCGCGAGGTGGAGCGCGCGCTGGAGCGCGACCGCGTGGCGCTGGAGGAAATGGGCGAACTCGCCTGGTGCGCGCCGGTGTTCGAGGAGCGGAGGGGCCGGCGCCGCGATCATCAGAGCAATTCCGCGCCGGGTGCGGCGCCGCTGCCGGCGGTGGGCGGCCGGCTGATTTCGCTGCTGCGGGAATGCGCGTGCTGCCTGCTGGCCGAGGACGAGGGCGCGAGTTTCACGGTGGCCAGGGCGCTCGCCATCTTCGCCCAGTCGCAGCCGGACGTCACGCGGCTGCTGATGCGGGATCCGCGCGGCGTGCGGCTCGATGACGGGATCGCCGCCGACGACCCGGCGGACGTCGATTTCGAGCTGCAGAAATCGCTGCGCATGTTACAGCACCGGCACGATTTCGCCGGCCTGCGCGACTTCTTCTGCGAGGAAGTGCCCCGCCTGGGATTGCTGCGCCTCATCGAGCACCGCATCCGCACCGAGGCCGAGGCCGAAACCGAAGCCGGGGCCGGCGGCTCGCCATTCCACGCCGCGGCCTGCGCGGGGGGGTTCGGCGAGGCCTAAACCGCGGCGCTGCACCTGCGCGCCATGGAGCTGGATGGCTTGCTGCCGGGGCCGCGCGAGGCGAGCCGCGGCGCGAAACAGGAGCCGGAGCCGGAGCCGGAAGGGGAAATGGCGCTGGCCGAATAACGCCTGCTTCACCGTCTGGCCCGAAACGGAACCGCAGCCTATAGAGCGGCCATGAGAGGCCGCACCCCCACACTAGCTATCCTGCTCGGTATTCTGGGGCTCATCCCCTTCGTCATGCTGTCGCTCGGGTCCGTCAGCACCAATGCGGCGCGGGACCAGGCCGCCGTGCTGCTGCTGATCGGCTGGGGCGCGGTGATCCTCTCGTTCCTGGGCGGCGTGCATTGGGGCTTTGCGCTCGAGGACGAAGCGCCCCCGGCGGAGCGGGCGCGGCTGGTCCTGGGCGTGGTGCCTTCGCTGGTCGGCTGGGTGGCGTTCGCGATTGCGCTGAGCATGACCGCGGCCACGATCGGGCTGGCGGTGCTGATCGCCGGCTATATCGGCACCGTCACGATGGAGTGGCGGGCGAGCCGGCGCGATCTGCTGCCCACCGGCTATATCTGGATGCGGCTGGGACTGACGGTGGTGGTGGTGGCGTTGCTGACCACCGTGGTGGTGCTGCGCCTGGTAGGCGCGCACCTGCTGTTCGGGTTTTAACCTCGGCTACGGGCGCCATGCCCGATGATAAGGGTGGCCCGCTTCGATGCTTTGCGCGCGGAACAACTGCTCGGCCAACATCGCCCGCGCCAGCAAATGCGGCCAGGTGAGCGGGCCGAGAGAAAGCACCCGGTCGGCCCGTTGCAGCACCGCTCCATCCAGGCCCTCGGCACCGCCGATCGCAAAGCTGAGCCGACCCGATTGCCGCCATTCCGCCAGCCGCCGCGACAACGTTTCGCTGTCGCAGGCAACGCCACCGAGATCGAGGGCAACCAGAAAAGCGCCGGGCGCGAGCGCGGCGAGAATGCCCTGCGATTCGCGCCTGCGAATTTCCGCCGGCGTGCCCTTCGCCTCGACGATTTCGCGCACTTCCAGCGTCGGCGTAAGGCGGCACCGGTAACGTTCGAACAGCTCGGCTTCCGCGCCCGCCCGCAAGCGGCCCACCGCGACCAGCTTCAATGCGGCGCGGCCAGCAGCGCCATCGCGCCGGAAACCGCGAGCAGCAGGAACAGCGAGATCATGGCGGCCGCGTGCGCGCGCATGTGCCCGCGCTGCGCCAGCAGCAGGCTCAACGGGATCAGCACGAACATGGCGATGGCAATCGCGCGGCCACGCGCGTCGCCGCCAACATAGGCTGCCAGCGCCAGCCCGGTGCCGAGATAGATCCAGCCATAGCCAAGCGTGCGGTGCCAAGGCGTGCCCTTGGGCGAAACGAACTGCGCCATGCCCAGCGCAAGCGCCGCGGCCAAAGCGATTTCGCGGCCCAAACTCATGCGGTCGGGCTCATGCCGTTGCCGCGCAAACGCGCATCAGCCGCTCTGCAGCGCCGGCTCGTCGAATTCGGCGCCCCACATCCGTTCCAACCCGTACAACGTCCGCGCTTCGGGCTTGAACAGGTGCACCACGATGTCGCCCGCGTCGATCAGCACCCAGTCGGAACCGCCGGCGCCTTCCACCTGCACGCGGCGGATGCCGGCATCGCGCAGCTTGCGTTCCAGATGCTGCGCCATCGCACTGATCTGCCGGTCGGCCAGGCCGGTGGCCACCACCATGCGGTCGGCGAACGCGGCGCGGCCGGCGAGATCGAGCGCCACAACCTGCTCGGCCTTGTCGTCTTCCAGGCTGGCAACGATCAGCGCCTGCAAACGGTCCAGCGTGCCGGCGGCGCAAGGTTCGTCACGCCGGCCGCGCGGGCCCGCCGCGGCCGCCTTTTTGCGGGGCGTGCCCGGCGAAAGCGCGATGCCAGGCAATACCGCCGGTTTCGGTGGCCGCTTCGCCGGTTCCTTGCCGCCCGCGGGCGCGCTGGGTTTGCGCGCTATGATACGGCTCCCGGAACCGCTTCGCGGCGAATGGCGGTGGCGCTGTGCGGATCTTCGCGCATATCGAGCAATATCCAGGCTGGCGGCTGCATGTCCGCGAGCGCCGCGGCCTGGCGCGCGGGGCGTTGCCATTGGCGCAGCCGCCGCGCCGCCGGCGAGGCACGCGCCATCCGAGTGTAGGCGGGACGCGGGAACACCGCAAACGGCATTTGCCGCACGATGCGCCGCCAATGCCGCCAGCGCGGCAATTGCAGCAGATTGTCTGCACCCATGAGCCAGACGAAGCGCACGCGCGGAAAGCGGCGGCGCAGCTCGCGCAACGTTTGTTCGGTATAGGCGCTGCGGAAATGCCGCTCGATGTCGGTGGCCAGGATCCGGCGCGCATCGGCAATCCGCCGCGCTCCTGCCAGGCGTTCGGGCAGTTTCGCCATGTCGGCGCGCGGTTTCAGCGGATTGCCGGGCGAGACCAGCAGCCACACCTGATCCAGCCTTAGCCGGTGCAATGCCGCGCGCGCGATGTGCCGATGCCCGGCATGCGCCGGATTGAAGCTGCCGCCCAACAGGCCGATCCTCAGCTTCAGCCGGTGGCCATGGCGTGGCACGCGCGCGATCATTTCACGGAAAACAAGGATTCTTCTTTCTTGAAAGAAAGAAGCAAAGAACTTTCATCATATTAGGGTCGGGTCTGGCCGGTTCCGGTCACCTGGTAGCGGAAGCCGGTGAGCTGCTCGGGGCCGACCGGGCCTCTCGCGTGGATGCGGCCGGTGGCAATGCCGATTTCGGCACCGAAACCGAACTCGCCGCCGTCGCAGAATTGCGTCGAAGCATTCCACATCGTCACCGCGCTATCGACACGGGCAAGGAAATACGCAGCGGCCCCGGCATCTTCCGTCACGATCGCTTCAGTGTGCGAGCTGCCGTGCCGTTCGATATGCGCGATCGCCGCGTCGATCCCGTCCACCACCGCCACCGAAAGGATGGGCGCCAGCCATTCGGTATCGAAATCTTGTGGCCCCGCCGCCGGCAGATCCGGCACGATCGCGCATGCCCGCGCATCGGCACGGAACGCGCATTCCGGACGCAGCGCGGCAATCAGGCCGGGCAGCAGCGCCGGTGCGCACGCCGCATCGATCAACAGCGTTTCGGTGGCGCCGCAAATGCCAGGGCGGCGCAGCTTGGCGTTGCGCAAAACGCGCTGCGCCATTTCGGCATCCGCGGCATGGTGCACATACGTGTGGCAAAGCCCCTCGGCATGCGCCAGCACCGGCACGCGCGCTTGCTGTTGCACGCGCCGCACCAGCGATTTCCCGCCGCGCGGCACAATCAGATCGATCAGGGCGGCAGCCCCCAGCATGGCATCCACGAAACGGCGATCGGCCGTGGGCGCGTTCTGCACGGAAGCTGCCGGAATGCCGGCGGAAACCAGGCCTTCGCTGATCGCCCCGTGAATCGCCCGCGCGCTGGCAACGCTTTCCGAGCCGCCGCGCAGGATCACCGCATTGCCGGATTTCAGGCAAATGCCGGCGGCGTCCGCGCCCACATTGGGCCGGCTCTCGTAGATCATGCCGATCACGCCGATCGGGGCCGGCACGCGCCGAATCTCCAGCCCGTTCGGGCGCTTCCACATGCCGAGATCGCGCGCGAGCGGATCGGGCAGGGCGGCGATATCTTCCAGGCCTTTCGCCATGGCTTCGATCCGCTCAGCGGTGAGCGTCAGGCGGTCGCGAAAGGCGGCGCTGGCCTGGGATTGTTCGAGATCGTCCCGGTTCGCCTGCGCTATCGAAACGATGCGATCTCGGATTGCCACCGCGGCGCGGCGCAGGCCGGCGTCGCGGGAGGCCGCGGGCATCGTAGCGAGGCCGCGGGAGGCAGCGCGGGCCGCCGCCGCCATTGCAGGCAGCACGCTCTCGGCTGCAGCGGCGCCCTGATCCATCGACGCACGTTAGCGCAAACAAACTATCCGGGCACCACTTCGCCGCCCCAGCTTCGCACCAGCTCGGCCGTGGCCGCTTCGGGCGTCGCGTCGATCACCAGGTCGGGCCGGAGTTGGCGCAGCGTCTCCTGCGTCTCCCCCGCGCCGAACCGACAGACGAGATCCACCGAAGCCCAGCCCGCGGCCTCGGCCAACGCCGGCGGCACGTCCGCCTCTTCCGGCGCGTCGGCGCCCAGCACCAGCCGGTCGCACGCGGCGCGGGCGGCGTCGATGCGGGCCCGATCCAGCCGGCTGCCGGCAAGGATGAACCCCACGCGCATGCCGCCGCGGCGCCAGCGCTCGGCCTGTTCCATGGCAATTTCCGGCCCCACGATCTTGCGCAGCGCCCGGCCCTGTGGCGTGAGCACGGCCAGCAGATCCTCCGCCCGCGCCACCGCCATGCCGGGCTGCCCGGCGGCAACGCCCATGGCCACCACCGCAATGCGCGCGGCCTCCGGCAAGCTCAGCCCGGCGGCGAGGCCAGCGGCTAGCGCCGAGAGCGCCGTATCGGCGGCGCCAACGCTATCGAAGATGTCGTGACTCCAAGGCGGCACATGTGTGGCACCCGCCGCCTCCACCAGCGACAGCCCGGCGGTGCCCCGGTTCACCGCCACCGCGCCGAAACCGTGCGCCGTGCGCAGCCAGCCGGCGGCGGAAACGATCCGCGCCTCGGTGGAAACGCTCATGCCGGTGACGCTCTCCAACTCGGCAAGCGACAGCAGCACCACGTCGGCGCCGGCGAACCGGTCGTAATCCGGGCCGCGCGGCGCCACCACCGTGGTGCGGCCCACCGCGCGGGCGGCGTTCAGGATGCTGGGGGCCACCCCGGCGCCCAGCACGCCCTTGCCGTAATCCGAAAGCACCGTGACCGAGGTGGCAGTCAGCGCATCGCCGGCGATGCGCAGCAGGCGCTCGGCAAGCTTTTCCTGGATGGGAACGGTCTGTTCCTGATCCACGCGCAGCAATTGCTGGCCGCGCGCAATGAAGCGGCTTTTCACCGTGGTGCAGCGGCCGCTTTGCACTAACAGCCAGGGTTCCACGTTCGGCTGGCTGCCGATCAGGCCGGTGAGTTCCGATCCGGGCAGGTCATCGCCCACCACCGAGACGAACGCCACCGCCACGCCGAGTGCGGTAAGGTTGCGCACCAGATTGCCGGCGCCGCCCGGCAGCGCCACTTCGCGGTCCACCTGCAGCACCGGCACCGGCGCTTCCGGGCTGATGCGCGCGACGCTGCCGAACACGTAACGGTCGAGCATGGCATCGCCGACCACCAGCACGCTGGCACGGGCGAGCTTCTCGATGGATTGCGCCAGATCCTCGTTGGGCGGCGTCGGGATCATCGTTTGAGCCCTATAGGGCCGCGGCCCCGGTGGCAAGAAGTAAGCGCCCTGGCTTTGCCCAGGGCTCGCCTTGGGGCCGGGGTCAGGCGGCTACCGGCAACCGCGCCCGGATCAACTTCTCGATCGACTTGAGCTGCGGCCGCTCGCCGTCGGCGCACAGGCTGATCGCGCTGCCCGCGGCCCCCGCTCGCGCCGTGCGGCCGATCCGGTGCACGTAGCTTTCCGGCACATCCGGCAGATCGTAGTTGATCACATGCGTCACGTTGTCCACGTCGATGCCGCGCGCGGCGATGTCGGTGGCCACCAGCACGGGCACGTGGCCGCGCCGGAACGCGCCGAGCGCACGTTCCCGCTGGCTCTGGCTGCGGTTGCCGTGGATGGCGTCGGCCGCGAGCCCTTGCGCCGACAAATGCTGCACGATGCGATCGGCGCCGCGCTTGGTGCGGGCGAAAACCAGCGTGCGGTCCATGCCCGGGCCGCGCAGCACGCGGGCGAGCACCACGTGTTTCTGGGCCTGCGGCACGAAAATCACCGATTGCTCCACGCGATCGGCGGTTTTTGCCTGCGGCGTCACGGCCACGCGCACGGGATGGCGCAGCAGCTCGCCGGCAAGCGTGGCGATCTCGGCCGGCATGGTCGCCGAGAACAGCATGGTCTGGCGCGAAGCCGGCAATTCCCGCGCGATGCGGCGGATCGGCACGATAAAGCCGAGATCGAGCATATGGTCGGCCTCGTCGAGCACCAGGATTTCCACGCCATCCAGCCGCAACTGCCGCTCACCGAACAGGTCGAGCAGCCGGCCGGGGGTCGCGACGAGCACATCGAGGCCGCCGGCAAGCGCGCGGATCTGCGGCGCCTTCGATACGCCGCCGAACACGGTGGCGACGCGCAGCCCGGTCTGCTTGCCGTATTGGCGGAAGCTTTCGGCGATCTGCGCCGCGAGTTCGCGCGTCGGCGCCAGCACGAGCGACCGGCAGACGCCGCGTTCGCGCGACTTGGGCGTGGCGCGCAGCCGCTCCAGCATGGGCAGCGCGAAGGCGGCGGTTTTGCCCGTGCCGGTCTGCGCGATGCCCAGCACGTCGCTGCCGGCGAGTGCCGGCGGGATGGCCTGGGCCTGGATGGGCGTGGGCTCGGAATAGCCCGAGGACACGAGCATGTTGAGCAGCGGCGCGGAGAGGCCGAGCCCGGAAAAACTTGTCATGAGTGGGGTAAGCTTTCGAAATATGCGGTCGGCGGGACCGCTAGCCGGCGCGAACGAAAAAATGCGTAAACCGGCCGGGCTCGAAAGCTGCGTGCGGCGTGCTTGACGCGCAGGGGGTGAATGGGGGCGCGCGGCGTGGAAAGCAAGCCTTGCCTGGTGTTTTGCGCCGCGTATGCGGGGCTGCGGAACCAGGGGCTGGGCTTGGCCGAGGCAGCTTGCCTCGCTCCGCGGGTCGTGGAGATCGCGGCGCACCGGCCCTGGCGCTGGTTGCCGCCCGCGCTGTGGCCCGCGCCGCTGCTGGCGGTGCGGATGCCACCGCCGCCGGAGGCTCTGGTGATCGGCGTGGGTGGCGCGGCGGCTGCCGTGGGCGCGGCCTTGCGCCGGCGCGGGCACCTTGTGGTGCAGGTGCAACATCCGCGGATGACTTCGCGGCACTTCGACCTGATCGTGGCCAGCCGGCATGACGAGCTGACCGGCCCGAACGTGATCGCCACACGCACCGCGCTGCACCGCGTCACCCCGGGGCGCCTGGAAGCGGCGCGGGCCGAATGGGCGCCACGCTTCGCGCATCTGCCCCGGCCGCTGGTGGCCGTGCTGGTGGGCGGCAGCAACGGCCGGTTCCGCCTGGCGGCCGCGGAAGGCGCGGCGCTGGCCGGAGACCTCGCGGCAATGATGCGGCGGGACGGGGTTGGCGTGGCGCTGACTCCCTCAAGGCGGACGGCGCCGGAAGTGCGTCGGATTCTGCAGGCCGCGCTGGCGCCGCTGGGCGGCTGGATGTGGGACCTGACCGGCGAAAACCCGTATTTCGGCCTGCTGGCCTGCGCCGATGCCGTGGTGGCAACGATCGACAGCATTTCCATGGTCTCCGAAGCGGTGGCCACGTCGGCGCCCGTGTTGCTGGCGGAACTGCCGGGTCGGTCGCGCCGCGTGGGTTTGTTCCTGCAAGGCCTGCGGCAAGAGGCGCGCGTGCGGGATTTTGCCGGCCGGTTCGAAAGCTGGAACACGGCGCCGCTCGACGACACGGCAGCGGCGGCGGCGGAAATGCGGCGCCGTCTGTTGCCGGAAGGCGTGAGCTTGTAGGTCGGGGCGATGCTGGACATTCAGACGTTCGACGCCAAGCGCGGCGGCAATGTTTTCTACAAGGCACTGGCGCATCCGCTGGCGGCGGAGCAGATGGCCGCGCTGGCCGGCGAATTGCGCGCGGCGGGGCCGATGGCGCTATTCGATCCGGAGGGCGTGGCGCCGGCACTCTATTCGCTGCATCCGGAGCTGCCGGCGCCGAGCGGGTATTTCGTGCAGGATGTGGATCGCGTCGGCACCGCTTTCGGCACGCTCGCGGCGCGGCCAATCACGGAGATTGGCGCGACAGACGCGGCCGTGCTGCTGATAGCGGGTTTCGACACGTCGCGCGTGGCGGCGCGGCTGCAAGGGATGGCGCCGGGGTTGAAAATCGTGTCCCTCGATCGGGCGCGCCTGCCGGAAGCGATGCTGACGAACCGGCGGCAATATCTCGACCGGCTGAATTTCGCGACGAATTATGCGTTCTTCCGCGACAGCAACGGGCTGCACACGCGGCTGGTCGGCGCGAATTACTGGGCCGGATATGGCGCCGGCGCGGTGCGGTTGTGGCTGCGGCTGTTCGGCGCGGATGGTACGGAACTCGCCACCTGGGAACAGAAGCTGCCGCCGGCGCAGGCCGGGTTCGCCATCGACAGCGCCGAACTGCGCGCGCGCTTCGGCCTGGCGGAATTCACCGGCCAGCTTTTCATCCACGCGCTGGGCGTGGCCGGGCACGACGTGGTGAAATACGCGCTCGACACCTATGGCAGCCCCGGCGAGCCGAGCCTTTCGGTGACGCACGATGCGAATGCCTGGCCATCCGACCGCTATGCCGGGCTGCCGGCGCCGAATGCCGACGAGCAGGTTCTGTTGTGGATCCAGAACAGCCATGCGGCGCCCATCCCCGCCGGTGCGATCGTGCTGGACCGCATGGGGCGGGAACAGCCGGTGGCGCTGCCGCGCGAGGTGCCGGGCTATGCCAGCGTGGCGCTGGATGTGGCGGAGCTGCTGCCCGGCCTGCACTGGCCGGCGCAGATCGAGTTGCGCGCCGGGCGGCATCTGGTGCGCCCGCGTTATGAAGTGCGGCGGCACGGGCGCACGCGCATCGCGCATGTAAACGTGGAACGCGCCGATCTGCGCCCCGATCCGGCCATCGCGAAGCTCTCGAATCTGCTCGGGCGCGGCTTCCTGCTGCCCTTCCCGGTGCTCCCGCCGGACCGGTTCCGCACCATCGTGCAACCGAACCCGATGGCGGAGAGCCAGAAAACCTTGCCGTTGCGGCTGGACGTGTTCGACGAATCCGGCCGCCTGCGTGGCCAGCGCTTCCTCGGCTGCCTGCCCCGCGACCACGATACCGCCGCGGATCTGGAAGGCCTGGCCACCAGCGCCGGCCATGCCGAGCTGGTGTACGATTTTCGGAACGGCGGCGAAGCGGATGGCTGGCTGCACGCGCTGTTCCGCTACGAACACCGCCAGAGCGGCCACGCGGCGGAATGCAGTTTCGGCGCGCATATCTTCAACACGGCCATGGTATGGCGCGACGAACCGCAATCCTATAGCGGGCCACCGCCAGGGCTTTCCACGCGCCTGTTCCTTAAGCTCGGCGACGCGGAGCGCCGCAGTTTCGCGGTGCTGCTATATCCGGCCTCGGCCGACTGGCACGACTATTCCGCCACCACGCTGCAATTGGTGGGCAGCGACGGCGTGCCTATGGAGGAGCGCGCGTTGCGGATCGCGTGCCACGGCTCGGCAACAATGTTCCCGCACGAGGCATTCGGCGAGGCTGCCCTGCAACGGGCGGGAGACGGCGGTTACGTGCTGGTGCGCGACGCGACGTGCCGTCTGTTCGGCTATCACGGCTTGATGGATGCGGCAGGCGGGTTTTCACTGGATCACATGTTCGGATTTTAAGCCGCGCGTCTATGCCTCGCCGCTGAAATACCGGCGCGGGTTGTCGGCAATGATGTGATCCAGATCGGCCTGGCTCACGCCCATGTCGCGCAGCGCCGGGAAAATCCGCTCGAACAGATGCGTCAGCGTCCAGTTCGGCAAAATCTGCTTCACCTGCGCCGGATCGCCCACATTCGGCACGCCGCCCAGCCAGCAATTCACCGTGTCGTGCGACACCATCACGCGGTCGCGGTGGCCCGAATCGATGAGCTGCTTGAGGTTCTTCATGCGGTTTTCGTCGCTGTTGAAAACCTCGATGCCAAAACGGTCGAAACCCACATAGGCGCCGCGTTCGGCGAGCGATTTCTGATACGGATGATCGTCGCGGCCGCACGAATGCCCCACCAGCAGCCGGTGCGGCGCCAGGCCCTCGCCGGTCACGATATCGATCTGGTCGTGGCCGCAGCTGCAATTTTCGGTGTGCGACAACACGGGCACGCCGGTGAGTTTCGCCGCCCGCGCACCGGCGGTGAGCAGCTTGCGTTCGTAATCGCTCACGCTTCCGTCGCCGGTGGCCACCTTCACGATGCCGGGCCGGATGCCGCTGCCGCCCACCCCGTCCTCGATCTCGCGCACATAAATCTCGGTGATGGTATCGATATCCAAATGGCTGAACGTGAAAGGAATGCCCTGCGCCTCGAAATACCCGCCAACCGCGCAAACCAGGTTCACGCCGCTGCGCTGCGCCACTTCGGCAATGAAAGTAACGTCGCGGCCGAGATCCATCGGGCACGGATCCACCACCGTGCGAACGCCATGCGCGTGCAGCATCTGGAACGCATCCACCACGCGCGCCAGCGCCTCCTGGCGCACGAAGCGGGGCATGCGGTTGTCCATGAACCATCCGGGGTAGCCGATCAGCACGTGTTCGTGGATCAGCGTCTTGCCGAGCGCGTCGGCGGGGCGGCTGCCCAGGACGGTCTGCACGCTCACTTCAGGTTGTCGGTGCCGCGGATGAAGCCGGCCACGTTGTCGTGCAACTGCCTCAACGAGGCTTCGTGCGCATAGACCATGTGCCCGGATTCATAGAACGCGTAGGAGATATTCGCCTGCAAGCGCGGCTCCATCGGCAGATGGTGCATCTCGTAGATACCTTCGAAGAACGGCGTGGCCAGATCGTAATAGCCGGCGTTCAGCATCACTTTCAGCCGCGGATTGTATTTCATCGCCGCCGCCAGATCGGGCATCACATTCACCGGGCCGAGCGATGGGCCCTCGCCGCCCGGCTGCTCATGCTTCCAATCCCACGCGCGGAACACATCGGTCTCCGGCTTGTAAGTCAGGTCCTGGCCGTAATGCAGCGTTTTGCGCACGTAATCGTTGAACGCGCTGACATAAGCCGAGCCGATGGCGGCGGATTGCGGATCGTAATCGGCCTCCTTGCTCAGCGGATCCATGCTGGGGCCCGAAAAGCGCGTATCCAGCCGTCCGGTGGTGGTGTCGGTGTCGTCCTGCAAATTCTTCTCGAACTCGCCGCCGCTGATGCGCAGATTGGCCTTCAGCAGATAGGCAACCGGCAGCCCGGTGTAATCGTGCAGCTTGCCCGCGATCGCCTGCCGCTTGTCCGCCGGCAGCGCCGCGCCCTGCGCCAGCGCCAGCGCATAATCACCCAGCGCGAAACGCTCCACCCCATCCAGAAACCCGCGCAAATCCTGCGGCGGCTGCGGCAGCTTGTGGTGGTAATACGCGGTCGCCGCATACGTGGGCAGCGCCAGTTGATAAGGCAGATCCACGCCGGGATTGCCTTCCGGCTGATCGGCGCTGAAATCGAAATTCAGGATCTGCGAGAGCAGCACAACGCCGTTGAAATCCACCGATTTGTCGGTTTCCAGCAGGTTGATTAGATTGGCGCTGCGCGTGGTGCCATAGCTTTCGCCGAACAGGTATTTCGGCGAGTTCCAGCGGCCGTATTTGCCCAGGAACGACGTGATGAAATTGGCGAACGCGTTCGCATCCTGGTCCACGCCCCAGAACGTCTTTTCCTTGTTGGCGCCGGCAATGCGCCCGAACCCGGTGCCCGGTGCATCGACGAACACCAGGTCCGCCACATCCAGCAGCGAACTGTCGTTGTTCACCAATTGATACGGCGCGGCCGGGCTATGCCGATCGTCCAGAGTAACAACCCGCCGCGGCCCGAACGCGCCCATGTGCAGCCAAACCGTGGAACTGCCGGGGCCGCCATTGTAGAGGAACACCAGCGGCCGCGAATCCGGCTTCGCGTCGCGCTTGAAATACGCCACGTACGACATCGCCGCCTCGGCCTCCGGCTCCTTCTCCTTGTCCGGATCGGTTTTCGGCGCGTCGTCCCAATCCTTGCCGTGCACCACCAGCGTGCCCACCACCGCATGATAATTGATCGCGGCGCCGCCTACATTCACGGTGCCGTCGCTGCCCTGCTCGCTAGGCTTGAAAATGCCTTTGCCGCTCTCCGGCTTGTCGGCGCTCGGCGCCTCGCTGCCGGGTTTTTCGGGCTTCGTGTCGTCGGCCCACCCGGTGGTGGCGAGCGCGGTGCCGAGCAGCAGCAGGGAAGCGAGGCCGGTGGTCCGGAGGGTCATGA
Source organism: uncultured Acetobacteraceae bacterium (assembly GCA_964250215.1). Classification (GTDB taxonomy): domain Bacteria; phylum Pseudomonadota; class Alphaproteobacteria; order Acetobacterales; family Acetobacteraceae; genus DAIDJM01. The sequence continues at coordinate 35,927 of CAXUEX010000008.1, forward strand.
GAAATCCGCTTATGGTTGAGCGCGCCCGCTTTACCGCCGGCTTTCGCCCCTGGCCAGGGAGCCGCCGCGTCGGCTGGAAACCGCCCGCGCCACACCGTATGTGCGGGGCATGGCGGCCGATCCGTATCAAACCCTGGGCGTGGCCAAGGATGCGACGCCCGAGCAGATCCGCACGGCGTTCCGCAACCTGGCCAAGCAGCACCACCCCGATCTCAACCCCGGCAACAAGAAGGCCGAGGACCGCTTCAAGGCCGTCAGCGCCGCGAACGAGCTGCTGTCCGACCCCGAACGCCGCGCCCGCTTCGATCGCGGCGAGATCGATGCCGCCGGACAGGAGCGGCCGGAGCGCTACGGCTACCGCTACCACGCCGACGCGGCGGAAGGCGCGCGCTACCGGCCCGGCATGCCGCCGGAGGAGGATCCGGCCTTTGCCGAAATCTTCTCCGAGATGTTCCCCCGCGGCGGCGGCCAGGGTTCAGCGCGCGCCCGGATGCGCGGCCAGGATCAGCAATACCGGCTGGAGGTGGATTTCACCGAAGCCGCCCTGGGCGCCCAACGCCGGCTGACGCTGCCCGACGGCCGCACGCTGGATGTGGCCATCCCGCCGGGGCTGGAGGACGGGCAGGTGCTGCGGCTGCGCGGCCAGGGCGGCGCCGGCTGGAACGACGGCCCCCCCGGCGACGCGCTGATCGAAGTCGGCGTGCGGCCGCACCGGCACCTGCGGCGCGAAGGCCGCGATCTGCATTTGGATCTGCCGGTGACGGTGGCCGAGGCCGTGCTGGGCGCGAAAGTGCCCGTGCCGACGCTCGGCGGCAGCCTCACGCTCACCATTCCGCGCCATTCCGATGCCGGGCGCGTGCTGCGGCTGCGCGGCCAGGGCCTTCCGGCGCAGGATGGCGCCGCCGCCGGCGATCTGTATGTGCGGCTTTCGCTGGTCGCCGGCACCCCGGACGCCGCGTTGGAGACCGCCCTGCAGGAATGGCGGGACCGCCACGCCGACGATCCGCGCCCGAGCCTGGCGGAGGCCGGATGATCACCGTCGAGGCCTTATGCGGCGAGGTGCCCGGCCTGACGCGCGACGTGCTGGAGCATTTTCTGGCCCAGGGTTGGGTGCGCGCGGCCAGGCGCGAGCCGGAAATGCAGTTCGCGGCCATGGACGCGGCGCGGGTGCGGCTGATCGTGGAGCTGCGGCAGGAGCTGCTGGTGGAGGATGCGACGCTGCCGGTGGTGCTTTCGCTGCTGGATCAATTGTATGCCACGCGCCGGCAACTGCGCCGCGTGCTGAAGGAAGCGCCGCCGGAGCAGCGCGCGCGGCTGCTGCAGGTTCTGGCCGAAACTACACGGTAATGTCGAGCGGCCGCGTCGGCGGCGCGCTGCGCACCGACGCATCGTGGTCGCGATCGCGGTCCGGCCGCGGCGCGGGCGCGGTGGGCGCCGCACGGTTCAGCGCAGCAGGGGCGGGGAAGTGCGGGGAAATCTGGGTCATCGGTGGCCTCTGAACGTTCGCCAAGCTATCGCCGATTGAGGTTAAGAACCGGTTGAAAGCGACGCGGTCGTCGGATCGTAGGCATAGCCCGTGATCGTTCCGTCCCGGATCCGCCCGATCGCCTCGTCGATGATGAACAGCGGCACCAGGAACCATTCCCGCGGCACCACCGGTCGCCCGAAACGGTCCTTGATCTCGATATCCAGCCGCGCCGCGCCAAACACGCGATGGATCACATTCCCCAGCCGCGCCCGGTTGATGTTGAACAGCTCGTATTTTGCAACAATCTCCACCTCAGCCATCAGGAACGTGGCATCCAGCCGCGCATTGGCGATCCGCCGTTCCACCTCCCCGCCTGTCACGCCGATCTTGTGCAGCAGGTCGCGATGCGCCGCCACGGCCGGATGGTCGGACCGGCTGCGCAGCACATAAACCACGCCGCTGGCGGCGTCCCCGTCTTCGCTCTCGCCGGAAAACAACGGCCTGGCTTCGGGCTCCACAATCCGCCGCCCGGCCGGATCCTGGTCGGGAAAATCGGCATAGGCGCAGGCCACCGTCTCGCCGCTCGCCAGGTCCTCGGCCTCGAGCGTCTCGCCATCGGTCGCCAGCACGAATTTGGTCCGCGCGCGGGCCGTCGCCGGGCTGGCTTTCAGCGCCGCCAGGGTCGCGTCACCGCGGCCGCCAGGGCCACGGCAATATGGATGTTCCGGCTCTGCAGCACGCCGCCCAGATCGGATTTGTTCGAATCACCCCGGCGCAGGCGCTTCAGCGTCGTCTCGTTGTTGCCGAACGCCTGCAAGAACGCATACGGAAATTCCGCCGCATCGAATGGCAGCTCGGCCAGCGCGGAAATCGCCTGCTCGATCTCGACGGCATTCACGGAACGCAAACCCCTTCCGGTTCAGCGATGGCCGCGCAACGGCCCCGCCAGGCAGTATGGCCCGAAACCGCAACCGAACCGAAAGCCCCCCGTTCTCGCAATCCGCATCCGCCCGTTCTATCTTCGCCGGCATGAACGACGAGCAAGCCCGCCCCACCGCCACCGCCGACGCCACCCTGGAAGCCGATGCGCTGCCGGAGAAGCTGGCGGAAGCGGTTTCCAGCGCCGAGCAAGGCAGCCGGGTAGCGCTGACTCGCAAAGGCAAGCCCATAGCCTTCCTGGTGCCGGTGGAAGACGCCGAAGCCTTGGAAGCTCTGGAAGATGCGGCCGATGCCAAGGCGATCCGCGAAGGGCGCGCCGCTTATGCGCGGGAAGGCCACACCTGGCCCACCTACACCATCGAGGAATTCGCGGCCCGCTGGGGCGACGATCCAGCTTCATAGGCGCGCCTCATGGCATGGAACCTGGCATTCGAGCCGAGTGCGGCGCGTCAGCTTGCGGCCCTGGATCCGCCGATTGGCAAGCGCATCCGGGCAGCATTGCGCAGGCTGGCGCGCGATCCGCAGGCTGCCCCCAACGTCATTGCCATGACCGGCGGCGGCTACCGGCTCCGCGTCGGCGACTGGCGGGTTATCTACACCCTGCACGCCGATACGGTGGTAATACTGGTGCTGCGCATCGCACACCGGCGCGAAGCCTACCGATAGAAGCCGCGGTCCCCGCTTCCGCCGCCTCCGCAAACCCCAGCTAAGTCATTGAAATCATGGTGGGTGCGACAGGGATTGAACCTGTGACCCCCGCCGTGTGAAGGCGATGCTCTACCGCTGAGCTACGCACCCGGGCCAAGCCAAAACCACTAAGCGGCCGGGCCGGCCGGTGCAAGCCTGCCGGGTGCTTCCGCCTTGCCGCCAAACCGGGCTAAGCCACGGCGTGCTCATGGCATCCGCCTTCCGCCGGATCGGCTTGGGGTTTGCGGCGCTCGCGCTGTTCTTCCAGCTTTCGCTGGGGGCGGCGGTGGTGGATTCCGCGGCCGCGCACCAGCGCATGGCGGAAGCCGGGCTGTGCCACACGAACGATGGCCCGGCGCGGCACGGGCCCGTGCACATGCCCGATTGCCCGCTCTGCCCGCACAGCCTGGCGCTGCACGCGGCACCGGTGCTCGCGACCGGGG
>CAXUEX010000009.1:0-38318 GCA_964250215.1 uncultured Acetobacteraceae bacterium
CCGCCTTGATCGGATCGCGCTCGAACCAGCGATCCAGCAGCTCGCGCGCGCTTTTCGTGAACAGGTCCAGCACGTCGCGCTGCGCCGCAATGGGCAGGCGCCGCAGCGCGTTGGCCTGCATCAGCGCGCGCGGCAGGCCGGCGATGCCGTCGGCCTGGTTCGGCGGCGTCTGGCGCGCGAATTCGCGCAGCACCGCACCGGCCCGCTCGATGTTTGTGTAGTAGCGCGGCAGCATTTCGGCATCGCGGGCGCTGAATTTTGCCACCTCCGCCTGGCTGCGCTGCAGGCCGCCGCCGAGTTTCAGATAACCACCATCCTCGGTCGGCAGAAAATTCGCGAGCTGACGATCGAGGATTTTCAGCCCGTGCTCGTGCAACGCCATGTCGGCAATCACCTGCGCATCCAGCAGGCTCACCGTGTAGCTCGCAACCGAATTGCGAAACCCGGGGTGGAATTCTTCCGTCACCGCCGCGCCGCCGACGATTTCCCTACGTTCGCACACCGTAACCGCCATGCCTGCGCGCGCGAGGTAGAACGCGCAGACCAGCCCGTTATGGCCGCCGCCCACGATCACGGCCCCGTGCGCGCGGCTGCTGCCGATCATGCGCGGTGCGACCAGCCGGGCGCCGGCCGGCGCGGCAAGGCAGTTTGCGGGATCAGCTCGCGCAACCGCCGGCCGAACGCGCGCAGGCTGACCTCGCCGCGGCCGAGCGGTCCGTTCGTGTAGCTGCTGGAACTCATGCCCTGCTGCACGCGCGCGATGAGCTCGGCATCCTCCAGGCTCACGCGACGGTTGATGCGCCAATTCAGGTAGCGGCAGGCCCGCATCTCGCGCCGTGCATCCGGCAGCGCATAGGCGATCTCGCGGATCACGGTGTGCGTGGGCGATACCGGGATCGACTGCATGAAATCGATCTGGTCCGGATACATATCAAACGCCAGATTCGGCCAGAGCTTGAAATAGCACCAAAGGCGCTGCCGGTCGGCCGGCAAATGGGGCACTGGCGGCAGGAAATGCTGATACGCGCGTTCGGAAGCGTTGGCCGATGGCGTCCCCACCAGCCCGCCCCACATTCTGTCCACCCACAAACGGCTTTCCACGCCGTAGCCCTCGCCGAATAGCCGCGTGAGGCCCGGATGCGCCACGCGGATGTGCAGCGCATCGGAATAATTGTCGCCGACATTCTTCCAGTTCACGTGCCGATCGCGCCGCGTGACGCGGCCGAGCGGCTGCATCTCCTCCAATCTATACAGCGCCAGTTCGGCATCGCAGGAGGCCAGCATCTCGGCCACGCTGGGTCCGCCGCCGGCGATGCGCACGAAAACGAAGCCGCGATAGATCTCGAGCTCGAGCGGCACCAGGCCCAGCCGTTCGAAATCGGCATGCGCGAATGCCTCGCGATGCGGCACACCCGCAAGCCGGCCATCTAGCGCATACGTCCAGCCATGATACGGACAGGTGATGCGGCGGCGGCAGTGCCCCGCAGCGCCATCCAGCAAGCGGGCAGCGCGGTGGCGGCACACATTGTGGTAGCCGCGCGCACCCGCATCGGTGCGCACCACGAACAGGCTTTCGCCGAGCATATCGAGCGTGTGGTAATCGCCCGTTTCGGGAATATCGGCGAGGTGGCACACAAGCTGCCAGGACGGCAGGAAAATGCGCTCGCGTTCCACTTCCAGGAATTCCGGATCGGCGTAGATCCAGCCCGGCAGGCTCCGCTCGTCGTCGAGTTCCACATCCAGGCGCCGGCTGCCATCCATCGCACCCTCCCGGCCGCTGCGGTACAACCCGGCGGCGGGTGCGGCAAGGGCGAGTTCTACGGCTCGGTAATCTCCGCCCCAGGCGAGAGCGGACCTGGCGTGCCGCCCGGGCCAGTGCTGAAAACGTTATAAACGTGCAGCCCGCGGCCCGGCGCGTCGGTGCAGGTCGTGACTTTGCCGTTGCATTGCGGCAATGCAATCCCATCGCGCTGCACGCCGTACGTGTATTTGGTGTTGCCGTTCTGCGGTGGCACCGCGTTCCAGGTGAGCGTTACCGTTGCAGACCTGCAAACGAATGTCTTGTCCGGCTTGCACTCCGCCGCGATGTGCGTGGGAATCGTGGTGGTCAGCAGCATCGGCGGCAGCGGCGTTTGCGAAAAATCGAACTCGCTCATCAGATCGCCCACCGGCTGCGCCGAGCCGTCGATCAGCTTCACCTGTGTCACCGCATCGCGAATGGTCGGCCGGTGGTCGGGGTTTTTCAGCGCCGCAGGATCCAGCCGCGCGCCGCCCATGAACAAGTTTTCGATCAGCGTAGCGTAGGAATCGTGGCTGTAGATCGCGTGATCGACCATGCCGCGCCTTGCCCAGGGGCTGATCAGGATGCCCGGCACCCGCAGGCCGTAGCCCTGGATCGGGCTTTTCGTATTGTTCATATCGACAATCGGCGGCACCACATGATCGTAAAAGCCGCCCCAATCGTCCCAGGTCAAGAAGATCGCGGTGCTGTTCCAATATGACGACTGCATCACCGCATTCACCAACGAAGTGACGAACTCCATGCCTTCGCCGACGGCTGCGGGCGGGTGCTCGCTGTAATCCTGCGCCGGCACCACCCACGACACTTGCGGCAACGCGTTCTTGGCCACGTCGTCGATGAACTGCTTTAGATCCGGAACATGCGCATCGAGGTATTTCGGCCCCTGCGCCTTCACATAGGCAAAGAGCGGCGCCGGATTCCAGATACCAGGCACCTTGTGGTCCATCGTCAGCGGCGCGCACACCATGTCGCCATCGCTGCAATCGGGTTCGCGGCCGGCGCCGAGATAGTATTTCCAGGATACGCCCTTGCTGTCGAGAAGCTCGAAAAGCGAGACCCACGGAATCTGACGCACTTCCCCCAAGGTCTTGATATTCGTCGTGGTTTTGCAGGAAAGCGCGCTCTTGGGGTTCGCGCAGGCGGCGGTCCACTCGCTGCTGAGATACAAATGCGCCGGCAGCGACCAGGCCCGCACGCTCTCGAACATTGCGTCCTGTATCACGAAATTTTGCGCATAGGCCCAGTAGTTCGGAATTTCCGCCGCGGTGTGATAGCCCATCACATCGTGGCGCGCCGCGCCGGCGCCGGAATCGGTGCATTTCGGCGAGTTCGGATTCTTCGCGCAGATGGCCGGATTCGCGCCCTGCGTCTGCGTCAGCACGAAGCCGTCGAGCTTCGCCGTCGTGATGCCGTCGTCCAGATCCTGCTGCGCATCAGCCGCCGAGTGCGGGCCGCCGGCATTGGCGTCGTTCACATCATGGAACGGCTTCACGCAGCCTTTCTGCGGCCGAGTCGGATCCAGCGGCACGCAGACGTTCTGCGGCAGGCCGTTCGCACCGGGAAAAGTGCCGAAATAGGAGTCGAACGAACGGTTTTCCTGCATGATCACGATCACATGCTGGATCGGCGTCGCCAGCGCCGGACCGGCGAGTGCCAGCAGCGGCGCTGCGATGGCCAGATTTCTCGTCATGCAAATCTCCCGAAATACCCGCCCATGCGGCTGCGCTACAACCGCTGGCGCAGCCCGGCAAGGTCCGCGGCGCCGATCAGGGTTCCTGCGCCACCGCCGTGGGCGAGAACGGGCTTTGGATGCCGTTCGGTCCGATGCTCTGCACGCTGTAATAATGGGTGCCGCTGCCGGGCGTGTCGATGCACGTGGTCGCCGTGCCGCTGCATTGCGGCAGCGCTGCACCATCCCGTTGCACGTTGTAGGTGAAGGTGGGATTGCCCATCTGCGGCGCCACCGGGTTCCAGGAGATCGTCACATTCGGCACCGTGCAGACGAGATTATTGCTGATCTGGCAGGAAACGTTGATACCGTAAGGTATCGTGTTCGGCAGCAGCATCGGCGGCAGCGGCGTTTGCGTGAAATCGAACTCGTTCATCAAATTTCCCACCGGCTCGGTCTGGCCGTTCAGCAAGGTCACGCTGGTGAGCGCGTCGCGAATCGTCGGCCGATTGTCGGGATTCCCCAGTGCCGCGGGATTCAGGCGCGCGCCGTGGGCGAACAAATCCTCGATCAGGGTGGCGTAGGCATCATGGCTCAGCACCTGGTGGTCGATCATGCCGCTCCGCGCCCAGGCGCTGATCATGATGCCGGGCACGCGCAGGCCGTAGCCCTGCACTTGTAGCACCGTGTTGTTGCGGTCGGCAATCGGCGGCACCACGTGGTCGTAAAAGCCGCCCCAATCGTCCCAACTTATGAAAATCGCCGTGCTGTTCCAGTATGGCGACTGCATCACGGAGTTCACCAACGACGTGACGTAATCCATTCCCTCCGAAATGCTAGCGGGAGGATGCTCGCCGACGGATTGCGAGGGCACGATCCAGGACACCTGCGGCAATCTCCCGGTCTGCAGGTCCGTCTGAAATTGCTCAATATTAGGCACATGGGCGGCCAGGTAAGTGGGCCGCTGCTGCTGGATATAGGCAAAGAACGGCGCCGGGTTCCACAGCGAAGGCACCTTGCTGCCCAAATTCGGCGGCTCGCAAGTCATCTCGCCGTTTTCGCAATCCGGCTCCGGACCAAGGTTCAGATAATATTTCCAGGATACGTTGTTCACGTCGAGAAGCTGAAACAACGACACCCACGGCAGCGTCTCACCCTGCGCCAGTGCCAGCAGATTGGCGGTGCTGGCGCAGGTCGAGGCTTGCTGCGGATCGGAGCAGATGGCCGACCACTCGCTGGCCAGATACAAATGCGAGGGCACCGACCAGCCGCGCGCGCTTTCGAACAGCGAATCCTGAAGCACGAAATTCTGCGCATATGCCCAGTAGTTCGGCAATTCGGCGGCGGTCTTGTAGCCCATCACGTCATGCATCTGCTTGCCGAGAGCCGAACCCGCGCACTGCGGATCGTTCGGGTGCCGTTGGCAAACCTTGGTCGGTGCGCTTTTGTTTTGCGTCGCCACGAACCCGTCCATCTTCGCCGTGGTAACACCGTTGTCCAGGTCGAGCCGCGCCGGAATCGCAGCGTGCGGGCCGCCGGCATCCACGTCGGCGGAATCGTGGAACGGGGCCACGCACCCGCCCTGCGGATTGTTCGGATCGAGCGGCACGCAAGTGCCGGCCGGTGTTCCGTTCGCCCCGGGAAAAGTGCCGAAATAATGGTCGAACGAACGGTTCTCCTGCATGATGATGATCACATGCTGGATCGGCGTCGCAGAAGCGGCGCCGGCGACGGCGAGAAACGGAATAGCGGCAATCGAACGGCGGAACATGAAAACCCCCCGGGGAACGATGAACCAATAACGTTAATAGCGCGGCCGCTTGCACCCGCGGACTACCTTAGTATGCTGCGCAACGTCAACGAAAAAGTGCGCCCCTGAAGCCGAACGTTGCCCACCTGCGGCGCGGTCCCTGCCGGCGCCTGGCCGGCAAAGGGTTGCCGCGGAAGGGGGCTGCGGCTAAGGGCAGGTGGGCCTCGGGGCGCTGCTGTAGCTCAGTGGTAGAGCACTCCCTTGGTAAGGGAGAGGTCGTGAGTTCAATCCTCACCAGCAGCACCATGCGCGAACCGCCGGAAAAGCCCCGCCCCACGAAGCACCGCCCCGCCGCCAAGCCCGAAACCGAAGCCGCCTTGGCGGCGCGGCGCGCGCGCGAGGCGGCGGCGCTGCGGCAGAACCTGAAGCGGCGCAAGGCGCAGACCCGCGCGAAGCGGCCGGAGACGCCGGAATGCCCGTGATGCCGGATCGCTGGATCCGGGAGCGCGCCGAAGCCGGCATGATCGAACCGTTCGTCGAGACGCAGCGCCGCCAGGGCGTGATTTCCTACGGGCTTTCCAGCTACGGCTACGATGCCCGCGTGGCGGACGAATTCCGCATCTTCACCAATGTCGATAGCGCGGTGGTCGATCCCAAGGATTTCCGCGCCGAAAGCTTCGTCACGCGGCGCGGGCCGGTGGCCATCATCCCGCCCAACAGTTTCGCGCTGGCGCATACGGTGGAGTATTTCCGAATCCCTCGCGATGTGCTGGTGATCTGCCTGGGCAAATCGACCTACGCGCGTTGCGGCATCATCGTGAACGTCACGCCGCTCGAGCCGGAATGGGAGGGGCAGGTGACCATCGAGATCAGCAACACCACGCCGCTGCCGGCGCGCATCTATGCCAACGAGGGCATCTGCCAGTTTCTGTTCCTCCAGGGTGCGGGGCCGCCCGAGGTGAGCTACCGCGACAAGGCCGGCAAATACATGCACCAGCGCGGCGTCGCGCTGCCCAAGCTGTGACGGCGCACGGGTAATATGGACCGCATCCGCATCGTCGGCGGCCGGCCGCTGCACGGGGAAATCGCGATCCATGGCGCCAAGAACGCGGCGCTGCCGCTGATGGCGGCGGGGCTGCTCACCGACGCGCGGCTGGTGCTGGGCAACGTGCCGCTGCTCGCCGATATCGATACGATGGCCGCACTGCTGCTGCAACACGGCATTGCCGTGGACCGCATCGGCAACGAAGGCCGTGTGCTGTCGCTCGGCGGCGCCATCGGCAGCACGCTCGCGCCATACGACATCGTGCGGAAGATGCGCGCCTCCATCCTGGTGCTGGGGCCGTTGCTGGCGCGCTGTCGCGAAGCGCAGGTTTCGCTGCCGGGCGGCTGCGCGATCGGCGCCCGGCCGGTGGATCTGCACCTGAAGGGGCTGGAGCAGATGGGCGCCGAAATCCGGCTGGAGGGCGGCTACGTGCACGCCGCCGCACCCGCCGGGTTGCGCGGCGCGGAAATCGTGTTCCCGTTCGTCTCGGTCGGCGCCACCGAGAACCTGCTGATGGCGGCAAGCCTGGCGCAGGGCCGCACGGTGCTGATCAATGCCGCGCGCGAGCCGGAAATCTGCGATCTCGCGGCCTGCCTGATCGCCATGGGCGCCCGGATCGACGGCGCCGGCACCAACAAACTCGTCATCGACGGCGTCGCCGCGCTGCACGGCGCCGAGCACCCGATCGTGCCGGATCGCATCGAGGCCGGCACCTATGCCTGCGCCGCGGCGATCGCGGGTGGCAGCGTGGTGCTCGCCGGTGCGCGCGCGGAACATCTGGCGTCGCTGGGCGCGGCGCTGGCAGAAGCCGGCGTGGAGCTTGCGGCCGTGCCGGGCGGCGTGGCCGTGAGGCGGCTGAACGGGCTGCACGGCACCGATGTGCAAACCGCCCCCTATCCCGGCTTTCCCACCGACATGCAGGCGCAGTTCATGAGCCTGATGTGCGTGGCCCAGGGCGCGGCCATGATCACCGAAACTATTTTCGAAAATCGCTTCATGCACGCACCCGAGCTCTCACGCATGGGCGCGCGCATCAACGTGCACGGCGCCTCGGCCATCGTGCGCGGCGTGCCGGCGCTCGCCGGCGCACCGGTGATGGCGACCGATCTGCGCGCCTCCGTATCATTGGTCTTGGCGGGACTCGCAGCGAGGGGCGAAACGCTGGTGAGCCGCGTCTATCACCTCGATCGCGGCTACGAGGCGGTGGAGCAGCAACTCGCGGCATGCGGCGCCGATATCGAACGGCTGGTCGATTGAAGATGGAGAGACCGATGCGACTGAGGCTGCTGATTGTGGCGGCGGGTCTGGCGCTGGCTGGGTGCTACGTGGCGCCGCCGCCGGGGCCCGGGCCTGGCTATGGGCGGGCGTGCCCGTACCCGTATCATTGGATTCCCGGCCATTACGGCCCTTATGGCGGGTTCCACGCAGGCCACTGCGGATAGCGCGCCATCGCTGGCTTTGCCGAGGGCGCGATGCTAGCCCCCGCGCATGACCGCGCCACTGCGATCCGCCGAACGGGTGAGCCTGAGCGACGATCTCGTGCTCGCCTTGCCGAAGGGTCGCATTCTCGCCGAATGCGGCGTCTTGCTGGCGCGCGCCGGTATCCAGCCGGCGGCCGATTACGCCGACGAGGATAGCCGGCGGCTGCGCTTCCCCACAAATCACGCGCGGCTCGATGTGGTGCGCGTGCGGCCGTTCGACGTGGCCACGTTCGTGGCGTTCGGCGCCGCGCAGCTCGGCATCTGCGGCGGCGACGTGCTGATGGAGTTCGATTACGCCGAGCTCTACGCGCCGCTCGATCTGGGCATCGGCGCGTGCCGGGTGAGCGTGGCGGCGCCCGAGGATGGCGCGCCGGAAGACCCGCGGCGGTGGTCGGCGGTCCGGGTGGCGACGAAATATCCCACCATCGCGCGGCGGCATTTCGCGGCGCGCGGCATATCGGCGGAAATCGTGCACCTGAACGGCGCCATGGAGCTGGCGCCGGGGCTGGGGCTTTCGCGGCTGATCGTGGACCTTGTGCAAACCGGATCGACGCTGCGCGCCAACGGGTTGCGCGAGACCGAGGTGATCGCGCACGTCACCAGCCGGCTGGTGGTGAACCGCACGGCGCTGAAGACGCGGCCGGCGGAACTCTCGCAATGGATCGAGCGATTCCGCGAAGCGGCGGAGACGGTGTGAGGCGGCTTTGCACGGCGGCGGCGGATTTCGAACCGCAGTTTTCGGCGCTGCTGGCCGAGACGCGCGAGGCAGCGGCGCAACTGGGCGCGGAAGTGGCGGCTATATTGGCCAGCGTGCGGCAAGGCGGCGATGCGGCGCTGTGCGATTGCACGCGGCGCTTCGACCGGCACTCGCTGGGGCCGGAGCGGCTGCGCGTAAGTCCCGCGGAGATCGAGGCAGCGGTGAGCGAAACGCCGCGGGCGCTTGTTGCGGCACTGGAACTGGCGGCGGCGCGCATCGAAGCGTTCCATCGCGCGCAACGGCCGATCGATATGCAGATGCACGACGATGCGGGCCTCACCGCCGGATTGCGCTGGACACCCATCGAGGCCGCGGGGATTTACGTGCCTGGCGGCAAGGCGGCCTACCCGTCCTCGGTGCTGATGAACGCGTTGCCGGCGCGCGTCGCCGGGGTGGACCGCATCGCGATGTGCGTGCCGGCGCCGGAAGGCGTGCTGAACAAGCTGGTGCTGGCGGCGGCGCGGTGCGCGGGTGTCACCGAAATCTATCGCGTGGGGGGCGCCCAGGCTGTGGCGGCGCTGGCTTATGGAACCGAAACCATCCCGCCGGTGGATCGCATCGTCGGGCCCGGCAACGCCTATGTGGCCGAGGCCAAGCGGCAGGTTTTCGGCCGCGTCGGCATCGACAGTATCGCCGGGCCGTCCGAGGTGGTGATCCTGGCCGATGCAGCGAACGATCCGGCCGTGGTGGCGACCGATCTGCTGGCGCAGGCGGAGCACGACGAGGCGGCGCAGGCGATCCTGATCACCGACAGCGCCGATTTCGCGGCGCGCGTGGCCGCGGCAGTGGACCGCGCGCTGCCGACGCTGCCGCGCGCCGCGATCGCCGGCGCGAGCTGGCGGGCGCACGGCGCAACGATCCTGGTGCGCGACTGGGACGAGGCGGCGGCGCTGACCAACCGGCTGGCGCCCGAGCACCTGCAGATCATGCTGGCCGAACCCGCCGCCGTGTTCGCGCGGATCCGGCACGCCGGCGCGGTGTTCCTGGGCCGCCACACGCCGGAAGCGCTGGGCGACTACATCGCCGGCCCCAACCACGTTCTACCCACCGGCCGCACCGCGCGGTATGCGAGCGGGCTTTCGGTTTTCGATTTCCTGAAGCGCACCACCTGGATGCAGGCCGGCGACCGGGCGATCGCCGAACTCGCCCCCGCCGCGATCCGCTTGGCCGAGGCCGAGGGACTGACCGCCCACGCCGACAGCCTCCGCGCGAGACTGACGACCGAAGAGCGACGGCCGACGACCGAAACTTGACCCGGCGCAGCCCGGCTACCACAACGCGGGCTCCGCGCGGAGAGGATTGAGTGCCGAAGGAAGACATGATCGAGTTCAGTGGCGTGGTCACTGAACTGCTGCCCAATGCGATGTTCCGGGTTAAGCTCGACACCAACGAGCACACCATCCTGGCGCATACCAGCGGCAAGATGCGCAAAAACCGGATCCGCGTGCTGGCCGGCGATCGGGTGAATGTGGAGATGACGCCGTACGACCTCAGCAAGGGCCGCATCACCTTCCGCTTCAAGTAACCGGACGCGGCCGAGGCGTGGAGCTGATCCTGGCTTCCGCAAGTCCGCGTCGGCTGGCGCTGCTCGCGCAACTGGGCATCATCCCGGACCGCGTTGTTCCCGCCGACATCGACGAGGCCGTGCTGCCGGGCGAGACGCCGCGGCCGCACGCGCTGCGCCTGGCGCGCGCCAAGGCGGCGGCGGTGTTCGAGCCAGGCGCCTGCACGCTGGCCGCGGATACGGTGGTGGCCGTGGGACGGCGCATTCTGCCCAAAGCCGAAACGCGCGAGCAGGCGGCCGCCTGCCTGCACTTGCTTTCCGGCCGCGCGCATCATGCCATCAGCGCCGTGGTGGTGGTGGGTCCGGACGGCGGCAGCAGCGAGCGGGTGAGCGATACGCGCGTGATCTTCGCCCGGTTGGGGACCGCTGAGATGGCCGCCTACCTCGAAAGCGGCGAGTGGCAGGGCAAGGCCGGCGGCTACGCCATCCAGGGCCGGGCGGCGGCTTTCGTGCGCGCGCTGTCGGGCAGCTATTCGGGAGTGGTGGGTCTGCCGCTGCACGAGACGGCGCAGTTGCTGAAGGGCCGTCTGTGGCTGCGCTAGCCGCCAAGCCGGGGCAAGGCATCTCCTTCCAGGATTCCTGGCAGATCGGCCGCAACGTGCCATGGACCGTCGGCTGGAGCGGCGAGCAGAAATTCAGCCTGCGCGACTCCACCGATTTCCCTGGCCTCGTCGATCTGCAGCAGCTTCAGCGCCCCGGCGAAGGCACGCCGAAATTCGCGCAGATGCATGTCAGCCGCCTGCGGCTCGGCATGGCGGGGCATCTGTGCCATGTCTGCGGCCGGCGCACGCTGAAGTCCGACCGCTATATATTCCCGGTGCAGTCGGGCGGCATCGTTCCGGTGATCGGCTCGCCGGCGCCGCGCTATGTCGGCAACGTGCCGCCGGTGCATTTGGCCTGTGCCCGGCAAGCACAGCAACTCTGCCCGCATTTGATCGAAGAATACGCCGACCCGGTGCCCTACCCGTCCGAAGCAAGCGAGTTGCGCCCCCGCCTGGATGTGGTGGAGGGCATGGAAGAATTGGCCAAGACGCTGCCGCGTGGGGTGAAGATCGTGTACAGTTGCATTCGCCTGTATGGGCCTAGGTTCAGCCGCCAGGTGGCGAAGCTGCGTGCGGCGCACGCCGGAACCGCAACGCGATGATCCTTGTGGATGCCAGTCCGGGCGAGCGGCGGATTGCGGTGGTGGGACCGGCCGGCCTGACCGAATTCCGGATCTGGCGGCCCGGCGCGCCGGACGGCGTGGGCGCCATGCATATCGGCCGGGTGACCGCGATCGTGCCGGCCATGGCCGGAAGTTTTCTGGCGCTGGCGGACGGCGAGGCGTTCCTGCCCGACACCGAGCGGCCGGGAACGCTGGGGGTGGGCGATCTCGTCACCGTGCGCGTGGCGCGGGCGGCGCAGGGCGGCAAGGGGCGGCGGGTGAGCGGCCTGGTGGTGCAGATGGCGCCGGCCGGCGAAGTGCGGCAGCTCTCGCCGGGGCCGATAGCGCTGGACGCGCTGGCCGAGGCCTATCCCGACCTCCCGACCCCGGCTGCCGACCTCGCGCTGCGGGCCGAACTGGCTTCCCGGCATCCCGGCCGGCTCCTGGCCGCGTCGCCGGCCTTTGACGAGGCGCTGGCGGCCGATATCGAAGCATTATCGGCGCGCGAGGTGGCGCTGCCCGGGGGCATGCGGGCCAGCATCGTGCCGACGCCGGCGCTGACCGCGATCGATGTGGATATGGGCTCGGCCACTTCCCGGCGGGAAGCCAAGGCGCGGGCGCAGATCACCGCCAATCGCGCGGCAATTCCCGAAATCGCGCGGCAGATCCGGCTGCGCGACCTGGCCGGCGCGATCGTCGTGGATTTCGCCGGGCTGCCGGCGAAGCGGCGGTCGGGGCTGGGGCCGGCGCTGATCTCCGCGCTCGCCGAAGACCGCCGACGGCCGCGGCTGCTGGGATTTTCGGCGCTGGGGTTCGCCGAAATCCTGCGGCCGCGCGTGCACCCGCCGCTGCACGAGATGCTGTCGGGCCCACACGCCGCCGCGCTGGCGGCGCTGCGGGAGGCGGTGATTGCCTATCCGCCGGATGCACGCATGGTGCTGCGGGGGGCGCCGCGCGTGATCTCGGCCATTGAGGGCGATGCGCGGGCCTTGCGGGAACTGGCGCGGCACACCAGCGGTTGCCGGATGCAGCCAGTGCCCGAGTGGACGGGCTGGCGATGGAGCGTGGCGCCCGACCATGCCGGATGAAGCCGGTCCGATCGGCGGCGAACCGGCCGATTCCAAAGGGCGCAACCTCGGCCGACCCGCTTCGTTGCCGCCCCGCACAGTCGCGGAGCGGGCCAATGGATCACGTCTATAAAATCGTGGAGCTCGTCGGCTCCTCGGAAACCAGCATCGAGGACGCGGTCGAGGTCGCCATCACCAAGGCCGCCGAAACCATCCGGCATCTGCGCTGGTTCGAGGTGGAACAAATTCGCGGCCATCTCGAGGAAGGCAAGCTCAGCCACTATCAGGTGACGCTCAAGGCCGCCTTCACCCTCGAGGAGGAAGGCGCCCGGCTCCAGCCCTGAGCCACCGCACAAAAAGCTATCGCGAGAAGAAGCTCTTCAGCACTGCGCCGGCCACACCCAGCTCCGCCGCGGTCTCCACATTCCCGGTCGCCTGCTCGCTGCCGAGATACGGCGAAAGCGCGTGCGCCAAATTGGGCAGCGTCAGCGTCTGCAGCCAGATCTTCCCCGGTCCCGTGAGCTGCGCCAGAAATAGCCCGTCGCCGCCGAACAGCATGTTGCGGATGCCGGGCATGGTCGTGATCTCGAATCGCACGCTCTCCTCGAACATGCCCACATGGCCGGGATGCACCCGCAACATTTCGCCGGGATAGAGTTCGCGCTCGATCACCTCGCCGCCCAGCTCCACCCAGGCGGTGCACGGCCCGGTCATGCGCTGCAGCAGGAACCCGTTGCCGCCGAAAATACCGGCGCCGAGCGATTGCTGGAAGCCCGTTGTCAGCGAAACGCCGGCGGTGGCGCAGAGGAACCCGTGCTTGTGGATCATGTAGCCGCGCCCCGCCGCCACCTCGATGGGCACGATGTGGCCCGGGATTTTCGCCGCGAAGGCCACCACGCCGGCCTGCACCGGGGCAGAATACTCGGTCATGAACAGTCCGCCGCCGGAAAGCGCCCGGCCGATCGCGCCCAGAAAGCTCGCGTTCCCGGCGGTGGCGTGCGTGGTGTTCAGCTCGATGCCGCTCGTCATCCAGGAAAGCTGGCCGGTTTCGGCCACCAGCCGGTCGCCCGGCGAAAGCTCGATCTCCAGCACGGGCAGGGTCTGGCCGATGATTTGGGTACGCATCCGTTTTCAGTTCCCAGTTGCCCGTTGCCCGTTGCCCGTTGCCCGTTGCCAGACGGCACTTTCGGGAGACGCGTGCCTACTGGCAACGTAAAACTGGCCACCGAAAACTGAAAACTGGCACCGGGCACCCGAACATTGACCCGATCCCACCCCGAGGCTACATCGCGCCCTCTCGCGCACCGGCCCAGGTGGCGGAATTGGTAGACGCGCAGGTTTCAGGTACCTGTGGCTGAAAGGCTGTGGAAGTTCGAGTCTTCTCCTGGGCACCAAATTTGCTCCTGGGCACCAAATTTGCCGGCT
Source organism: uncultured Acetobacteraceae bacterium (assembly GCA_964250215.1). Lineage (GTDB taxonomy): Bacteria > Pseudomonadota > Alphaproteobacteria > Acetobacterales > Acetobacteraceae > DAIDJM01. Next base: position 13,704 of record CAXUEX010000009.1, read on the forward strand.
GCGCTCTATCCACCTCGAAAGTCCATGTCCTTCCAGTTGACGCCGGCCGGCTCCCTCACTTTGCACCGCAACGATCTGCCGCCCGGCCCGCTTCCGGGCAGTGTCGTGGCCGTCGATACCGAGACGATGGGGCTGAACCCGCATCGTGATCGGCTCTGCCTGGTGCAGCTCTCGATGGGCGACGGCCACGCGCATCTGGTGCAGCTCATCCCCGAACGGCTCGGCGGCGCCGGCTACGATTGCCCGAACCTGAAGGCGCTGCTCGCCGATCCCGGCGTGGTGAAGCTCATGCATTTCGCCCGCTTCGACGTGGCCGTGCTGCAGCACCGGCTCGGCATCACCGTCGCCCCGGTGCGCTGTACGAAGATCGCGGCGCGCCTCATCCGCACCTTCACCGACCGGCATGGCTTGCGCGATCTCTGCCGCGAACTGCTCGGCGTGGAAATCAGCAAGCAGCAGCAAACATCCGATTGGGGCGCGCCCGAGCTATCGGCCGAGCAGCTCGCCTATGCGGCCAGCGACGTGCTGTACCTGCATGCGCTCTGGGCCAAGCTGGAATCGCTGCTGCGGCGCGAGGAGCGGTTGGCGCTCGCCCAGGCCTGCTTCGATTTCCTGCCCACGCGGGCCCGGCTGGACCTGCTCGGCTATGAGGAACCGGACATCTTCTCGCACTCGACATAATGCGGAACGGCAAGGCCACGGCGGCGTTCGGCGGTGATGCCAAGCAAACCCGATAGCGAACCCGACCCGCGCACCGAGCTAGGCGCCGCTGGCCCGTTGCCCTCCAACACCGAAAAGCCGCCCGAGGAATGGACCACCGGCAGCGAGACCATGACCGGCGCCCAGGCCTCGTATCTGAAAACGCTCTCCGAGGAAGCCGGCGAGGCCTTCGACCCGCACCTAAGCAAAGCCGACGCAAGCAAACGCATCGACGAGCTGCAATCAAAGACCGGCCGCGGCCGGAACCACTGACGCAAACGGGGCAGCCCGCCGCCGCCTCTCACGGCCGACCGGCAACACTCGGTGACAGCCGCGTGATTGACCCCGGCGGACGGCCTGCCCATACAAGGGGCAGGGACTGCTCCGGACATGCCACCTTTGGACATTGAGGCCGCAAGGCCCGCCGGCTCGCTACCGAACTTGCTAGCGTCCTATATAGCGGTGGGCCGCGCCGTGCTCGAAGCCGAGCGGGCCGGGATCGGCGCGCTGGCCGCCAGCCTGGGCGAGGGCTTCGCCTTTGCGGTGCAAGCGCTTGCGGCGGTCACAGGGCGCGTCGTCGTCAGCGGCATGGGCAAGTCGGGCCATGTCGGCCGCAAGATCGCCGCCACCTTCGCTTCCACCGGCACGCCGGCGCTGTTCGTGCATCCCGCCGAAGCCAGCCACGGCGATCTCGGCATGATCGTGCCCGGCGACGCGGTGCTGGCCATCTCCAATTCCGGCGAAACGGCCGAACTCGCCGACCTGATCGCCCATGCACGCCGCTTCGGCATTCCGTTGCTGGCCATGACCGGCCGCACCGAAAGCGCGCTGGCCGAAGCGGCCGACCATCTGCTGCTGCTGCCGCCGGCACCGGAGGCCTGCCCCATGGGCCTGGCGCCCACCACCAGCACCACGATGCAACTCGCCCTAGGCGACGCGCTGGCCGTGGCGCTGCTGGAACGGCGCGGCTTCTCGCCGGCCGATTTCCACATTTTCCATCCCGGCGGCCGCCTCGGCGCCCGGCTCCGGCATGTGCGCGATCTGATGCACACCGGCGACGCAATGCCGCTGGCCACCCCCGAAACGCCGATGCCGCAGGCGTTGCTGCTGATGACCGGCAAGGGCTTCGGCTGCCTCGGCGTGGTGCAGCACGGCAAGCTCGCCGGCATCGTCACCGACGGCGATCTGCGCCGCGCCATGGGCCCGGAACTGCTCGCGCGCCAGGCCGGCGACATCATGAACCCCGCGCCGCTCACGGCCCGACCCGACATGCTGGCCGCGGAGGCGCTGCGCGTGATGAACGAACGCCGCCGGCCGATCACCACGCTGTTCGTGCTCGACGAATCGCAGGCACCGATCGGTATTCTGCATGTCCACGACCTGCTGCGCGCGGGGGTGGCATGAGCTTCACCGGTTTAAACACGGAACTGGGGCTGGAACCGGCCTGGGCTTCCGGCCGGCGCACGCCCAAGCGACTGGCCCGGCGCCGCCGTGCGGTGCGCACCGCGAAATATGCGCTGCCCGTGGTGGCGCTGGCGCTGCTCTCCTCCATCGCGCTCTGGCCGGAGCTGTCGCGCACCATGGCAAACGGCCGCGTCACCTGGCATCGCCTGGCCATGGCCGAAGCCGGCAGCGGCCAGATGCTGCATCCGCGCTACCGCGGCGTGGACGAGCACAACCAGCCCTACATGGTCTCCGCCGAAACTGCCGTGCAAGCCGGTCCGGAGCGCGTGAACCTGGCCGCGCCGCGCGGCGACGTGACGCTGAACAGCGGCGCGTGGCTGCAGGTGCAAAGCCGCGCTGGCGTGTTCATGCAGCACGCCAATCAGCTCGATCTCTCCGGCGACGTAACTTTATACCGCGCCGACGGCACCACCATGACTGCCGCCAGTGCCACGCTCGACATGAAGAAGGGCGCCGCCACGAGCGACGACTACACCCATGCCGAAGGCCCGTTCGGCAAGCTGGACGCGGAAGGTTTCACGCTCGTGGACAAAGGCGGCATCATCCAGTTCCACGGGCCGGCGAAACTGGTGCTGAATGCGGCCAAGTAGCAGGGCCACCGGCCTTGCGATCGGGTTTGGGCTGCTGGCGGGCACGGCATTCGGCCAGGCGCTCGATCTCTCGCATGGCGGGCCGGTCACCGTCACAGCGGCCGGCGGCATCGACTGGGACCAGGCGGCGCAGACGGTCACCGCGCACCAGGATGCGCGCGCGGTGCGCGGCACCGTCACCGTCACCGCCGATCGCCTGATCGCGCATTACCGCAAAAAGAAGCCCGCGCCCGGCGCAGCGCCCGCGCCTGCTCCGCCCGCCCCGGTGCCGCAGCCGGCAAGTGCGGCAATACCGGGCGCGCCCGACGATACAGGCGGTAACGAAATTTATCGCCTCGAAGCGCAGGACCACGTGCATATTTTCACCGCGACCGACCAGGCCTGGGGCGATCATGCGGTGTACGACATCGATCAGGCGGTGCTGGTGCTCACCGGCAAGCACCTGCTGCTCACCACGCCCACCGACGTGATGACCGCGCGCGACGCCATGGAATACTGGAGCCAGAAGCACATGGCGGTAGGCCGCGGCGATGCCAGCGTCACCAGCAACGATGGCCGCCGGATCACCGCCGACACATTGGTGGGCTACACCGATAATTCGCAACCGCAACAGAAGCCGGCGGCGGCGCAGCCCGATAAGCCGGGCGCCGATCCGCTCGCCGCCGGCGGCAAGCTGAAGCGCGTCGATGCGTTCGGCCACGTGCAGGTGCGCACGCAGACCGAAATCGTGAACGGCGACAAGGGCGTGTATGTGCCGGATACCGGCCTGGCGCGCATCGTGGGCCACGTGCACATCACGCGCGGCGAAAACCAGCTCAACGGCGCGGCCGCGATCGTGAACATGAAGACCGGCGTGGCGACGCTCACCCAGGCGCCCGGCCGGCGCGTGCAGGGGCTGGTGGTGCCGAACGAAGCACAGCCCGCTGGCCCGGGCGCCGCCAAGGGAGACCGGAAATGACGCCCTCTCCTCGCCACGATAGCCTGCGTGTGGTGGAAGGCGGCGGCGGTCTGGTCGCCACCGCGGTGGGCAAAACCTACAAGAAGCGCCCCGTGGTGCGGAACGTTTCGATCCAGTTGCGGCGCGGCGAGGCGGTGGGGCTGTTGGGCCCGAACGGCGCCGGCAAGACCACCACGTTCTACATGATCGTGGGCTTGGTGCGCCCCGATACCGGCAGCATCCTGCTCGACGGCACCGACATCACGCTGCAGCCGATGTACCGCCGCGCCCGCATGGGCATCGGCTATCTGCCGCAGGAAGCCAGTGTATTCCGCGGCCTGAACGTGGAACAGAATGTGATGGCGGCGCTGGAAGTGGTGGAGCGCGATGCGGAAGCCCGCGAACAGGGCTGCGACGCGCTGCTCGCCGAGTTTGGCATCAGCCATCTGCGCCGCACGCCGGCGCTGGCCTTGTCCGGCGGCGAACGCCGGCGCGTGGAAATCGCCCGCGCGCTGGCCACGCGCCCCAGCTACATACTGCTCGACGAACCGCTCGCCGGCATCGATCCGATCGCGGTGGGCGAAATTCGCGATCTGGTTTCGCACCTGAAGCACCGCGGTATCGGCGTGCTGATCACCGACCACAACGTGCGCGAAACGCTGGAGATCATCGACCGCGCCTACATCATGCACGATGGCGCGGTGCTGATGGAAGGCGCCCCGCGCGAGGTGGTGGCGCACGCCGATGTGCGGCGGGTGTATCTGGGCGACCGCTTTTCGCTCTGAAGGCAACGCAGAACCCAGCCGTCCGTCAACGCCATGGCTGCGCCCTGCCGGCTTCATCCGGCGTCCGCTGGCCGGACCGCGAGCCGCCGCGCGCTTGACGCCGGCCCCCCATCCGCCGTCTAGAGCGGTTCCAGTTCGACCGGAACCGCTTCCGCCTTCGTCTGGCGAGCGGATTGACGCCTCCGCACGTTGGCAGGGACGGGTGTGCATGAAGTTCATAGCCGTGCTCGGCCTGCTGACCGCGGCCGCGGCGCCCACTTCGCCCGCGCCCTCCGCGCCTCCGGCACCCCCGCCCGGGCCGCCGCCGATCATGGCCGCCATTGCATCGGGCGCGCTGCACGATCCCGTCCGGCGCCTGCTGCTGAAGCCCTACGCCGATGCCACCGCCACGCCGCTCGGCGAGGCGCATTGGGATGGCACCGCCGCTGGCCTGAAATCCGCCGGCGCCGACCTGGTATTGCTCGGCGGTCCAGCACTCGCCACGGCCTGCGCCGCGCAGCTTGTGGAGAAGATCGACTGGGACCGGCTGGTCCGCGAACGCTTCGTCGGCTTCGCCGCGACCGATTGCGGCCTGCCCATCGGCATCGTCGCCACCGCGCTCGCCTGGGACCGCGACCGCATCGGCGATACGCCCGGCTGGAGCGATTTCTGGGACGTGGCCAAGCATCCCGGCCGTCGCGGCCTGCCGCGCAGCGCCCGCGGCAGTCTGGAAATCGCGCTGCTGGCCGACGGCGTTGCCCCCGGCGACATCTACCGCACGCTGCGCTCGGCCGACGGCGTGGAGCGGGCCTTCCGCAAGCTAGACCAGCTCAAACCGTATGTGGAATGGTGGGACAAGCCGGGCCTGCCGGCGCAGTATCTCGCCACCGGCCGGGTGCTGATGACCGCCGCTCCGGCCGCCGAGGTGCTGGCCGCGAACGCCGGTCCCGCCAGGCCGCCGCGCCACTTCGCCGTGAACTGGGTCGGCAGCCTGGCGGAAGCCCTCAGCCTCGCGGTGCCGCATGGCGCGCCGCACCCGGATGCCGCCGCCACCGGCCTGGTGATCGCCAGCGACGTGGCCCGCCAAGCCGAATTCGCCGCCGCCACCCAACTCGGCCCGGCCAATCTGGATGCGGTCGATCTTCTGCCGGGTGCGACGAAGCGGCAGAGCCCCAGCCTGCCGGCCAATCTGCAAGCCGGCCTCGCCATCGACGAAAGCTTCTGGGCCGAGAACGGCGCCAAGCTGGAAGCCCGCTTTGCCGCGTGGCTCGGCAAATAGGAAACGGGGCGCGGCGGTTAGCGGCTGGAACGCTCCTGGGCACCATGCCAAATCCGGAGTACCTGCACCTCCCCCCGGTTGCTGCGATAAACGATCACGTAGGGCCAGAGCGCCACCAGTTCGCGGGTGCCGGGGACCAAGCCGGGGCGTCCGCGCTCGGGCAGATATCCAGGCGGTCACACGCAGCGACGATCTGCACGGCGATCCGGTTCGCCGCACCTGGATTGTCCTGGCCTATGTATTCCCGAATCCGCGCCAGATCCGCAAGCGCCGGCGCCGCAAAGCTTACGGGCACGGGGGCGGAGGAAGTTCCGCTCCCGTGCCCCAGGAGAGCAGCCATTTTCGCACGGCGTCGTAGGGCGCATTGCGGCCTGCGTCAGCAGCGGCGACCCCCTCGTGCACCGCCTCGGCGAAGGCGGCGGTGTTGTCGTCGGCGAGAGGGCGGGCGGGTTCTGTCACGCCCCTAGACTACAGCGGTTCCAGTCGGACGGGAACCGCTTTAGAACTCCCGTCATGCGCTTCACCGTCGATCGGCTGGATCACCTGGTGCTGACCTGCACCGACGTGGAAATCACGGCGGCCTGGTATGAACGCGTGCTGGGCATGGAGCGCGAGGATTTTGGCCCGGAACATCGTTGCGCGCTGAAATTCGGCGGCCAGAAGATCAATGTGCGCCCGGTGGATGCGGTGCATTGGGCCAGCGCCAAGACGGCAGGCCCCGGCGCGGCGGATCTTTGTTTCGTCACCGCCGTGGGGCCGGAGGACGTGGTGGGGCATCTGCACCGCTGCGGCGTGACGATCGAACACGGTCCCACCAAAAAGGAGGGCGCGCTCGGCGAACTGTCCTCCGTCTATTGCCGCGATCCCGACGGCAACCTCATCGAGATTTCCTCGTACCTGACGTGAGCCGCGCGCGCGGCCGCGCGACCGCATGAACGCCGAAGACTTCGATTTCCACCTGCCACCCGAGCGCATCGCGCAGCATCCCGTGGTGCCGCGCGATGCGGCGCGGCTGCTGCACGTGGGCGCGCGCTTGCAGGATCGGCAAATGGTCGATCTGCCGGCGTTGCTGCGTCCCGGCGACGTGCTGGTGGTGAACGACACCGCGGTGGTGCCCGCGCAGTTCGCTGCGCGGCGTGGTGCGGCGCAAGTCAGCGTCACGCTCGACCGACCGCTTTCCGACGGCACTTGGCACGCGCTGGTGCGAAACGCCCGCAGGCTGCGCCCTGGCGACCGGCTGGAGAGCGACGATCCTGGCTTGGCGGCGACCGTGCTGACGCGCGCGAGCGAAAGCGTAGTGTTGCGCTTCGCGGTAGAAGGCGAGGCGTTGCACGAAGCGCTGGGGCGCGCCGCCGCGATCGCGCTGCCGCCCTATATCTCGCGCCCGCACGGCCCCAGTGCGCGTGACCGCATGGATTATCAAACCGTCTATGCCGAGCAGCAAGGCGCTGTTGCCGCGCCAACGGCCGGGCTGCATTTCACGCCGGAACTGCTGGCCGAGCTGGCCGCGCGCGGCGTGCAGCGCGTGGCCCTCACGCTGCATGTCGGCGCCGGCACTTTCCTGCCGGTGCGCGAGGCCGATCCCGTGCGCCACCGGATGCACCCTGAGCGCGGCGTGCTCGGCGCCGAAGCCGCCGCCAGCATCAACGCGGCGAGGCGCGCGGGCGGTCGCATCATCGCGGTGGGCACAACGGCGCTGCGGCTGCTGGAATCCGCCTGTGACGAAACCGGCACGATCCGTCCCTTCGCGGGCGAGACGCAACTGTTCATCCTGCCCGGCCACCGCTTCCGCACGGCCGACCTACTGCTGACGAATTTTCACCTGCCGAAATCGACGCTGTTCATGCTGGTTTGCGCTTTTGCCGGCACCCCACGCATGCGCGCCGCCTATGCGCACGCCATCGAGGCCGGCTATCGCTTCTACTCCTACGGCGACGCCACGCTGCTGGAACGCGCATGAGCGAATTCGGCTGGCAGGTGGTTGCCTCCGACGGTGCGGCCCGTGCCGGCATTCTGCGCACCGCGCATGGCGACGTGGAAACGCCCGTGTTCATGCCCGTGGGCACGGCCGGCACCGTGAAGGCGATGACCGCCGATGCCGTGCGCAGCACCGGCGCGCGCATCGTGCTGGCCAATACCTATCACCTGATGCTGCGCCCCGGCGCCGAGCGCGTCGCCGAACTCGGCGGCCTGCACCGCTTCATGGATTGGCCGGGTCCGATCCTGACGGATTCCGGCGGCTTCCAGATCATGTCGCTGGCAAAACTGCGCAAGCTCGATGCCGACGGCGTGACGTTTCAATCGCACCTCGACGGTTCGCCGCATCGCCTGACGCCCGCGCGCGCCGCCGAAATCCAGCACCTTCTGGATGCCACGATCAGCATGGTGCTGGACGAATGCACGCCGTTTCCCGCGACCGAAGCGCAAGCCGCCGCCTCGATGCGGCTTTCCATGCGATGGGCCGCCGCAAGCCGGCAGGCTTTCGTGCCGCGTTCGGGTTACGCGCAATTCGGCATCGTGCAGGGCGGCATTCACCCCGAATTGCGCGCCGAATCCGCAAGCGCGCTCCGGCAGATCGGCTTCGAAGGCTACGCGGTGGGCGGCTTGGCGGTGGGCGAAGGCCAGGAAGCGATGTTCGCCACGCTGGATGGCACCGTGCCGCACCTGCCGGCGGACAAGCCGCGCTATTTGATGGGTGTTGGCACGCCCGCGGACCTGATCGGCGCCGTTTCGCGCGGCATCGACATGTTCGACTGCGTGATCCCCACGCGCGGCGGCCGCACCGCGCGCGCCTATACCAGCCTGGGCGTGCTGAACCTGCGCAACGCCTGCCACGCCGCCGACCCCGCGCCGCTCGATGCCGAATGCGATTGCCCCGCCTGCACGCGCCACAGCCGCGCCTATCTGCACCATCTGTTCCGGACGGAGGAAATGTTGGGGCCGATGCTGCTAACTTGGCATAACATCTGTCATTATCAGCAGGTCATGCGGATGATGCGTGAGGCGATTACCCAGTCCCGTGTCGGTGCGCTTGCGGAACTCATCCGCGCAAGGAATCAAGGGGCGGGGTTGAAATGAACTTCCAGATTGGCTCGGGTCGTAATCGGTTTCGGCGGCGGCCGAGCTGGCGCCGGGGGCTGAAGATCGGCGGCCAAGGCAACGCCGATTTCCCAAGCGCCCCGATCGGCGCTACGCCATTTCGGCAATGAACGCCCCGCCACGCGATCTCGCCCGATTGCTGCTGAGCGTGCTCGTCATCGGCGGATTGCTGCTCGCCTCGCTCTATGTCGTCCGCCCGTTCCTGCCGGCCACCATCTGGGCCATTACCATCGTGGTCGCCACCTGGCCGCTGCTGCTGCGCATCGATGCGGCGCTGTGGGGCCGCCGCACGCTCGCGGCGCTGCTCACCTCGCTTGTCGTGCTGATCATCTTCGTGGTGCCGTTCTGGCTCGCCACCTCCACCATCCTCGACCACGCCGACGAGCTGATCCGGCTGGCCCGCTCGGCCGAAACGTTCAAGCTGCCGCCGCTGCCGCCATGGATCAGCGCGCTGCCGCTGATCGGCCCGGAGCTGGAACGGGGCTTGAGCGAAATCGAGCAATCCGGCGTGGCCGCGCTTGCCCGCCGCCTCGCCCCCTACGCCGGCCAGGCGACGCAATGGTTCGTGGCGCTCGCCGGCAGTTTCGGACTGCTCGTGCTGCAATTCCTGCTCACCGTGATCATCGCCGCCATCATCCATGTGCGGGGGGAAGCCGCCGGCGCGCTGGTGCTGCGCTTCGCTTGTCGACTGGGCGGTGAGCGCGGCGAGGAGCTGGCACGGCTTTCCGGCCACGCAATCCGCGCCGTGGCGGTGGGCGTGATGGTGACCGCGCTGGCCGAATCGGTGGTCGGGGGTGCCGGCATGTGGCTGGCCGGCGTGCCGCTCGCGCCTGTGCTCACCGCCATCCTGTTCGTCACCTGCGTGGCGCAGGCCGGGCCGGGACTGGTGCTGATCCCGGTGATCCTGTGGATGTTCGCGTTCCGGGATGCGGGCCCCGCGGTGCTGCTGATCGTGGTGCTGGGGCTGGCGATCGCGATCGACACGGTGCTGCGGCCGGTGCTGATCCGGAAGGAAGCGGATCTGCCCACGCTGCTCGTGCTGGTCGGCGTGATCGGCGGGCTCGCGGCGTTTGGCCTGGTAGGAATCTTCGTCGGCCCCGCCGTGCTCGCCGTTACTTATACGCTGTTCCGCGCTTGGCTGGATGGCGGGGTGCGGCCGGCCGCGGACGCGCTGGCGGTGCCGAGGCAGGAGCTGCAGCCGCCGCCCTGAAGCAGCGATTGGCGCGGGCATCGGCCAGCAGATCCGGCGGCAGTTGCGGCAGCGTATTCAGCCGCGCGAGATCGGCGCGGCCCTGCGCCGAAAGCCGCGCCGGCACGATGCGCGGATCGGCGAAGCTGCCGCTCGCCCGCATCGGCACGTCCAGCGCCCAGAAATTCGTGCTCGCGCGCTCGCTGCCCAGCACCAGGTCGAAGCTCTGCCGCCGCAGATCGAAGCTGCCGCGCCCGGCCAACGTGCCTTCCGCCGTGCCAATGCGGAACGGCGAGATCATGCCGGCGCCGCCGCGCAGCTCGGCCACGGCCAGCAGGCAGGTGATCGGCGTGGTGCCGGGCGCCGCGCGCACCAGCAGCCGCAGATCGGTGGCCGCCAGACGCACCAGCCGCCGCGCGATGCGCCCCTGCGGCATGGAGGCCACGGCCGTGATCCGCGCCGCCCCGGCTGCTGCATTCAGCGTCGAACCTTGCGCCACGATGGCGGCGCGGCCGTTCAGGGCGCCGGAAATCGGCACCGCGCCGAAGCCCAGGAAACGCCGGAAAGTTTCGATATCGGCGCCGCGCAATGCCGCCGACAAGCTCAGCCTGCCTTCCGCCCCGGCCGGCTCGATGCGGCCCGAGGCGCGGACCGCAGCGCCAAGCCAGGAAAGCGCGAGATCGTTTACCGCGATCCGGCCCGGCACGCGCGAAGCGGCCAGCCGCAGATCGGTGAAGCGCAGCTTGCCATAGACCAGTTCCGGGGTGGTCAGGCGCAGATCGATCAGCGGGTCCGGATGCGGATCGATGGCCAGGGCCAGATCGGTGCCGGCGCCACCGCCGCGCGCGGCCGGCAAGCCGGCGGCATCCAGGCGATCCAGACGCAGATCCGCAGCGATGGCGTCCGGCGCGCCGCGCGTGCCCTCGTCAAACGCCAGCTTCGGCGCGGTGAAGCCCACGCCCGCGACGGTTCCGGCCGCTTCGCTCACCACCCAATGATTGCCCTGGCGCCGCAACGTTCCGCCAACCTGCAGCGGGAAATCCGGCAGGCCGCCGGCCGCCAGCCCGGGCAGCGATGCGGTGTGCTGGGCGGCCACCGATATCTTGCCGTCCAGGCCATCCACGTTCAGCGGATCGGTCGCGGTGCCATCGAAATCCAGCGTAGCACTGCCGCTATGCGCCTGCGCGCGCACGGGCACCTTGCCGGAGATCGTGAACGGGGCGGCGCTGTGCAGATCCGCCGTGAGCGAAACCGGCAGCGCGTTGTAGGCACCGGCCGCCTCGACGCCGATATGCCCACCGCCGGCAGCGATGCGCGCCCATTCCAGATGCGTCCGCAGCGTCATCCCGCCACGCATGATGTAGAGAATATCGAAATTTGACGCTTTGAGGTCTTCGATCAGCGGCATGGCCGCACCACCGACGCTTCCGGCATTCCGGCCGGGAAAGCGCCAGTTCCAGAATCTCCCCGCCGGCTCCAGCCGCAGCGTCGCGTTCGCTACCGAAATGTGCCGAAACCGCGGCGGCCCCACCAGCAGCGACAGCGCCGCCACCTCCGCATGCAGCCGACCGACCCGCAGCATGTCCGGTTGCGCCGCGCCGGGCGGGTTGGCCAGGCGCGCATCGGTCGCGTCGATGCCGATCCACACGCCCGGCACCACGCGCAGGCTGCCGAAAGCCACCTGCCGGCCCAGCGCGGCCGTGGCCCGCTCCGCCACCAGCCGCGCCGCATCCAGCCGACGTAGGCTGAGGGCCGCAATCGCCAACACCAGCAGCAGGAAGGCCGCCGTGGCCAGCCAAAGAAATAGGCGCCGGCGCCTTGACGCACCGCTTAGGGCAGCCTGTTCGTCCGCGTCCCGCATCCGGCGCAGGTTACGCAGCCGAGGCGGCCCGGGCCAGCCTCCGGCATTGCCCGCCTTGCCTCCGGCCACCGGGAACGGGCAGTAGCCGCGCGATGACCGACGATGCTCGACTCGCCCAGCTCGGCCGGCCGACGCCGCTCCCCGCCTCGCCGGAACAGGCGCGGCTGGAGCGCGTGCGCGCGCCCGATCCGGGCGCCGGCTATCTGGTGCGCTTCACCGCGCCGGAATTCACCTCGCTCTGCCCGATCACCGGCCAGCCGGATTTCGCGCATATCGTGATCGATTACGTGCCGGCGGCCTGGATCGTGGAGAGCAAGAGCCTGAAGCTCTATCTCGCGAGCTACCGCAACCACGGGACCTTCCACGAAGCTTGCACCATGCAGATCGCCCGCGCCCTTGTTTCGCTCCTGGAACCGGCGTGGCTGCGCATCGGCGGCTACTGGTACCCGCGCGGCGGCATGCCGATCGACGTGTTCTGGCAGACCGGCGCGCCGCCGGCCGGGTTATGGCTTCCTGATCAGGGCGTTGCCGGATACCGCGGGCGGGGTTGAGGCCATGCGGTCGCGGCGAACGTACAGGGTTTGGTTCCGGGGCCGGAAGTTCGGATCGATCATGTAGTCGCGCTGCAGCGTATCGAACAGGCATTGCATGTAGCCATGCGGATCGTGGCCCCACACCGCCCAGGCATTGTAGGTGATCACAGGCGGCGGCGAGGTTCGCAACGCGGCGCAAAGATCGCGCCGCCAGCCGAACGGCTGCGAGTGGACATAATCTGCGTCCCACGGGAACCACGTGTAGAAACCCTGCATCGGCAGCCGGTCGGCCATGAGATAGGTTTCGGGAGAGTAGGTCAGCGCCAGCATTCGCTCATCCGGATGCACGAGTTCACGAATGCGCGCAAACTCGGGCAGTTCCGACCGGCTTGGCAGTGGAAAGAACGGAAAGCTGCGCGCAACCACCCAGGTCAGGTGGGGTGGCGTGATGAACGCGTGGCGAGCGATGTATTCCGCGCCCACCACGCTGATGGCCACCGTCGCCGGTGCGAGCCAAAATGCGTCCCGCGGCATACGTGCAAGACATTCGGCCGCGCACAGCGCGGCCATGGCCAAGGCCGCCATCAGGAAGCCGCCATCCTGAAAAATCCACAGGCCCCGCGCATTCAGCGCCAGAATGCCGGCGAAACCGAGCAGGATCTCCGGGGTGTGGCGTTTCTCTCCACGCCCTTGCCGCCAATCCAACAACAGATAGCCCGCCAGCGAGAGCGCCGTGCAGACCACCGCCATCGCCTGTATGCGGTAATCCGGCCCGAATTTCGGAACCAGGCTTTGCAGGAACAGGTGCAGCGAAAAGCCGATATAGGGCGGATAGGCGATCTGGCCTTCGCCGATATGGAACGCGAGATAGCCTATGGGATCAGCGAATCGCAGCAGCCAGAGCAGCGTGAGAAATCCGCCGACGGCAGCCCCCGCACCCAGCGGTAGCAGCGCGCGGGATTGTTCGTTCCGCCATGCCGCGATGCCGCCGCTGAGCGCGAACAGGGCCACGCTGGGCAGGAACGAATACGCGGTGGCGCCGAGCATCGCCAGGGAAAACCCGGCCAGGAACGCTTGCCATGAAGGCGGCCGCGCGCCGCGCCACGTGCCGGCTACGAAACAGCTCAGGCACACCACGGCCAGCGCCCCGGCCAGTGTATAGAAGCTGATCAGATACAGGCCCTGCCGCAGCCAGACCGTGGCGAGCAGTCCGGCAAACAGCGCGGTTGCAAAGAGACGCCGATGGCTCCCCGATGTTGCCGTTCCACACGCGACGGCCAGAACCGCCAGCAGGCCGAACATGACGATGATCCAGCGAGCGCCGTTCGGGTGCGCCCAGCCGAAAAAATGCCCATAGAGCTGCAGCAGCGCGAAGATCAGCGGGCCGTGCAGATCGATGAAATCGCGATACAGCAGTCCGCCCGCGTTCAGCACGCGCGCCCCCACCAGGTGCATCGCCTCGTCGGAGAACGGCAGGAAGGTGATGCCTTGATACAAGCGGTGCAGCAGCAGCAGCAGGCAAGCGGCAGCCGCAGCCACGACGACAGCTTGAACAATTCGGTGCATCGTCCGGGATGGCGGCATTCGCGTGCTCAACGCAAGCGGCTCAGCCGACGCAACGCGGCAGCGGCCAGGCGCCGGACGGGCGTGCGGGGCAGAAGCTCCTCCACGCGATCCAGCGCGCGCCGCCGGTCGAGATGCCAGGCGCGCAGGAACGATGGTGCGTCGTCACCCTCGGCGGCATCGAACGCATCGGCCCAGTAGGCCAGCCCGCGCCGCATCGCGAGCACCATCACCGAGGGCTCGTCGAAGATACGTGGCAGCAACTGATACACCTCGGCCTCATCCGGGCAGAACGTGACGTTGGCCATGCCCGCGCCGTGCGGTCCTATCACCAGCGCGGCTTGCCGAAACGCGGCGATCTGCTCATCCAGCGTCACCCCCGCCGGATCGAGAATGGTGATGCCGCGCCGCCGTAGATCGTCGATGAACGCCGCCTCGCCGCGCATAATCCGGTGTCGCGTGTTCCGCCGGCTTACATACAGCACGCGCTTCGCCACCGAACGTGTTGTGATGCGATCGCGCAGGCGGCCGTGCAGGCCGGCGATGAATCCCGAACTCGCGAAATCGGCGGCTCCCACCGAAAAATTGCAGAAAATGGCATCCGGGATCGCATATTGCCGCCCGGGTTCCACCGCCATGCGGCGCAACTCGTGCAATCCTAGCAATTCGAGCGCACGAAAATGCGGCGGCAGGAACGGCTGGTGCAGCAGCGCGATGCCGGTCTTTCCCGCCGTGTCGCAGGCGGCCGCGATCGTGGGCAGCGTGTGGACCAGGAAGTGAAAGTGATTGTTCGACCAGGAATCGCCGCATACCACGAACGGCATTTCGCTCGGCAACGCCACCAGCCGCGCGGCATCCACGCGCAGGGTCGCCAGCGTCTCCGGTGGCGTGACGTATTTCGTGCCCTCGACGATACGGTCGCCGTGCAGCAACACCATCGTCGTCGCATCCAGAACCACATCGCGCAGCCGCCACAGCCGAATCTGCACGTGCGGCATCGTTTCCCAGCGCAGAAATGGATTGAGCGACGGATCGCGCAGTGCCCGGCCGCCGCGCGTGATCCAGCGCGGGCGAACCGAGGGCCCGGAATCCTCGATAAGCTCGGATTCGCGCGCAATCGCGTCCAGCGCAACAAACACCGCTTGCTCCCTCGCGTCGCCGGTCAGCGGACGTGCCCGCTCATCTCCCGCCCGGCATCGTGCGGCAGCAGCAGCGATGCCGGCCCCGCCAGCAGCGAGATCGCCGCCACCACCAGAAAGGCCGCCGAGAAATCCGCCGGCGTCGGCGCGGCATGCCCCGAACCGAGCCGCGAGAGATGCAGCGCCGCCGCGCTGAGCGGAATGCCGACCGTGAGCGAAATCTGTTGCAATGCCGAATACAACGTGGTCGCGGCACTCATGCGCGCGGCCGGCACGTCGGCATAGGCAATCGTGTTGTAGCTCGTGAATTGCAGCGATCGCATGTAGCCGGTGGTCAGCAGCACCGCATACAGCGCCGCCGCCGGCCAGGATGGGCGGAATGCGGCATACGCGGCGATGCCCAACGCCGAGAGCACCCCGTTCACCACCAGCATCCGGCGGAACCCGAAGCGGCGCAGCAGCGAAACCGAGCCCGGCTTGGAAGCTACCGCGCCCGCCGCGACGGCAAAGGTGATCATGCCGCTCTGCAGCGCCGTGCGGCCGAACCCAACTTGCAGCATAAGCGGCAGCAGGAACGGCACCGCGCCCACGCCGACCCGGAACAGCGAGCCGGCAAGCGTCGAGACCATGAAAGTGGGCAGGCGAAGCAGCGAAAAATCCAGCAATGGCCGCACCTGCGCGCGGGCACGTCGGAAATACAACCAGCCGGCGGCAATGCCGAGCAGCGCCAACCCGGCCAGAGCCGGGGCCGGCAGCAGCCCGCGGCCAACCAGTTCCAGGAACGCAAGAAACGCCGCCAGCGCCACGCCGCTCAGCAGCAATCCCGGCAGATCGAACCGTCCTGGTTCCCTCTCCCGCAGGTTCGGGATGTAAGCCAGCGCCAGCGCGATGCCGAGCAAACCGATCGGCAGGTTGATGAAGAAAATCCAGTTCCAGGAGAACGCCCCCAGGATCAGCCCGCCGATCGGCGGCCCGATCACCGGTCCCACCAGCGCCGGCATCGTCACCCAAGCCATCGCATTCACCAGCCGGTGCCGCGGCACCGCACGCAGCAGCACCAGCCGCCCCACCGGCAGCATCAGGGCCCCGCCCGCGCCTTGGACGAGCCGGGCGGCAATGAGCTGCTCCAGGGTGCCCGAAAGCCCGCACAGCAGCGACCCCAACGTGAACACGCCGATCGCGACCGCAAAGATCGGCCGCGTGCCGAAACGGTCCGCTAGCCAGCCGCTTGCCGGCACGAACAACGCGACCGCGAAAAGATAGGCGGTTAGCGCCACGTTCATGTGCACCGGGTCTTCGCCGAAGCTGTGCGCCATGCTCGGCAGCGCCGTGGCGATGATCGTGCCGTCCAGGTTTTGCATGAACAGCGCAAAAGCAACGATCGTCGCCAGGACCCGTTCATGCACACCGGCGTTCGGTGTGTCGCGCGTGCTCCGCGGAGCCTGGACCAGGCTATCGTCGGGCATGGAACCGCAGCCGCACATAATCCGCGATCCAAATTCCCGCTTCGTTTTGCAACGAGGGTGCCAACCAGCGCTCCAGTTTTTGCACCGTGTCCTCAGGCACTTCGGCGAGTACCGTCCCGCGAAACGTCCGCAGCCAGCCGCGCAAGCCCGTGGGCAGCGGAGTCGGGCGCGGGATCAGCGCGATCTCGTCCACCTGGAATCCGTGCCGTTCAAGGCGCTCGCGATACGCCTCCGCGGTAGGATAGAACCACGGCGCAAGCGCGATGCCATGCGGCTCCAACGCGGCCCGCAGTGCGCTCGCGATTGCCGCGATGTTGCCCTGGCCGCCGAACTCGCCAACGAAGCGCCCGCCCGGTTTTAGCACGCGAGCTACGCCGCGCAGCACCGCATCCGCATCCGGCATCCAGTGCAGCGCCGCATTCGTAAACACCGCGTCGAATCGCTCGTCCAGCGCGATCGCCTGCGCGTCCATCACGCGGACTGCCAGCCCGCGGGCGTGCGCAGCCGTCACCATCTCCGCCGAAGCATCTATGCCGAGCACCGCGGCGCCCGCGGCGGCGATCTTCTCCGTCAGCGCGCCGTCGCCGCAACCCACGTCCAGAATGCGCTCGCCAGGTTGCGGCGCCAGCAGCCCCAGCACCGCGGCGCCGAAATCGGAGACAAAACGGGCATTCGCGGCGTAATCCGCCGCGTTCCAGTTCTGCGCCGCCGCGCTCACGCCGCCGCGCGGATCGCCGCCTGCTTCACATCCTCGCCGACGCCGTCGGCGAAGCTTGCGAAATTCGCCTCGAAACGTCGCGCGAGGTCTGCGGCAGCGCAATCGTAGGCAGCTTGGTCGGCCCACGCCCGGCGCGGATCGAGCACGTCCTCCGGGATTCCCGGCATGGCGCGTGGCACCATCAGACCGAAGAACGGCTCGCGCCGGAATTCCGCGCTGGCGAGCGAGCCGTCCAATGCCGCTCGCACCAACGCCCGGGTGTGGCCGATCGCCATGCGCTTGCCGGTGCCATAGCCGCCGCCGGTCCAGCCGGTGTTCACCAGCCAGCAGGCAACATTGTGCTTGCGGATCATCTCCTCCAGCAGCCGGCCGTATTCCTGCGGCGCCCGCGGCAGGAACGGCGCGCCGAAGCACGCCGAAAAGGTTGCCTGCGGCTCGCGCCCCACGCCCTTTTCGGTGCCCGCCACCTTCGCCGTATAACCCGAAAGGAAGTGATACATCGCCTGCGCCGGCGAAAGCCTGGCCACCGGCGGCAGCACGCCGAAGGCATCCGCCGTCAGCATCAGGATGTTGGCCGGCACCTGACCCCGGCCCGAAAGTTCCGCATTCGGGATGTACTCGATGGGATAGCAGGCGCGGGTGTTCTCGGTGAACTGCGTATCGGCCAGATCCAGCGCACCGTTCGCATCCGCCACCACGTTTTCCAGAACCGTGCCGAAACGGTGCGTCGCGTCCCAGATCTGCGGCTCCGCCTCGCGCGAAAGGTGGATCACCTTGGCGTAGCAGCCGCCCTCGAAATTGAATACGCCGTCCGGCCCCCAGCCATGCTCGTCGTCGCCGATCAGCCGCCGGTCGGGGTCGGAAGAGAGCGTGGTTTTCCCGGTGCCGGAAAGCCCGAAGAACAGCGCCGTGTCGCCGCGCGGTCCGATATTCGCGCTGCAATGCATCGGCAGCATGCCGCGCGCCGGCAGCAGCCAGTTCATCACGGTGAAGATCGACTTCTTGATCTCGCCGGCATATTCCGTGCCGGCGATGACGATGGTGCGCTCACCGAACGAAAGCGCGATCGCGGTGGAGCTGTGCACGCCGTCGATGGCCGGATCGGCGCGGAATCCGGGTGCGTGCAGGATCACGTAATCCGGCACGAACCCGGCCAGCTCGCGCGCCGGTGGCCGGATGAACATGTTGCGCGCAAACAGCGAGTGCCACGCGCTGCTGCTCACCACCCGCACCCGCACGCGCGAGCCTGGATCGGCGCCCGCGTACAGATCCTGCACGAACAGCTCGCGCCCTTGCAGGTAGGCCTGCACCCGGCGCTTCAGCATGGTGAAATGCGGGCGGTCCAGCTTCTGGTTCACCCGCCCCCACCATATCTCGCCGCTGGTCTCCGGCTCGTCGGCAACAAATTTGTCGGCCACCGAGCGCCCGGTATGCACGCCGGTGCGCACGATCAACGCGCCATCCGCCGAAAGCCGCGCCTCGCCATGCCGGATCGCGTGGCCGGTCAGCGCCGCCGCACCCAGATTGGCGTGCAGCGCCAGCGGCGCGATCACCCCGGTGCCGGCGAGCGGGCCCGGTGCCAGGCTGTTGGCGGAAGCGTCCATCCCGAAACCCTTGTCTTTTTGGCGGCCTTGCGGCCCCGAATGGTGGTCAATGATGCGAACCGCCCAACAGCTTCTCCAACGCTGCCTGCGCCTCCGCCGCCTCGGCGATCGGCGCTGCGAAGGCGATCCGCATCACGGCCTCGTCCTGATAGAGGTCGAACCCGTCGCAATCGAAGCCCAGCATCCGCCAGCGTCCCGCGCCGCCGCTCGCATGGGCCAGCCTGGATAAAGCGTTGGCATGTGCCTCGTTGCAATGCGCCACGATGCCGGGCTCGGCTGCGCGGAGCGCAGAGGCGACGTGGTCGGGCGCCGCCAGTTCGGCCGCGCCCAGCCGGATCGCCCGCCCGAATCCGGCCACATACAGCGCCGCCTCCGGCACCAGCCGCCACAGGCTGAAATCGGGGAAATCGGCGTAGAGCGACGCATAAGGGTGGCGCAGCAGCCAGTGCCGCCGCAGCGCCGGGTCGTGATCCTGCGCCGCCGTGCCGATGAGTGTCAGCCGGGGCGCGGTCTGCGGGTTCAGGTCCACGGCCGATCCCGCCACCATCAGCGCGCACCTGCCTTGCTGCAACAGGTGCTTCGTGTGGTCGGCCAGCGCGGAAAGCAGCAGCAGCACCGACCCGCCGCCGTCCACCGCCGGTGTGACCAGCGCGGCATGGGGCTGCCCGGCGTTCTGCGTCGCCAGCGTGCCGCTCCGCGCGCCGCGCAGCAGGCACCGCGCCTCGAAGGCCGGGGTCATCGCTCGTCTCGTCGCGTTGTTCGCATTGGCACCGGCTCTATACTCACGCCGGCAATCCTGCCCTGAAAGCGCTCTGCATGAAACACACCATCGCCCTGGTGGATGACGACCGGAACATCCTCACCTCGGTTTCCATGACGCTGGAACAGGAAGGCTATGCGGTCCGCACCTATACCGACGGCGAAAGCGCGCTGCAGGCGCTCAATGCCAAGCCGGCCGATCTCGCCGTGCTCGACATCAAGATGCCGCGCATGGACGGCATGGAACTGCTGCAGCGCCTGCGCCTGCGCACCCAGATGCCGGTGATCTTCCTTACCAGCAAGGACGAGGAGGTGGACGAGCTGATGGGGTTGCGGCTGGGTGCCGACGACTACATCACCAAGCCGTTCAGCCAGCGGCTGCTCATCGAACGCATCCGCGCCTTGCTGAGGCGCAACGATGCCGGCCGCGCCGAAGGCTCCGGCACCGCCCAAGGCGGCGTGCTGGCGCGCGGCGATCTCGTGCTGGATGAAACGAAACACCAATGTTCCTGGAAGGGCCAGGATATCCAGCTTACCGTAACCGAATTCCTGCTGGTAAAAACGCTGGCGGTGCGGCCGGGAATGGTGAAATCCCGGGACCAGCTGATCGACGCCGCCTACGGCGAAAACATCTTCGTGGACGATCGCACGATCGACAGCCACATCAAGCGCGTGCGCAAGAAGTTCCGCCAAGCCGACGAAAGCTTCAACCAGTTCGAAACGCTATACGGCATTGGCTACAGATATAAGGAATGAAAGTCCTTTGCTTCTTTCTTTCAAGAAAGAAGCCTTTCGCTTACCTGGGCGGCGCCAAACTCTGCTGCTGCACCGCCGCCGGGTACCCCGGTTGATAAATGGGCGCCGCCGCATAGGCCTGTCCCGGCGGCGCTGCGTAAGCCATGACCGGCGCGCCCTCGCGCATCAACACCGAACGCAACGGATCGGCCGCCGGGTTCGTCGCCCGCATGCTCATCACGATATCGATCGGCCCCACCGGCGCGCCGTAATACGCCTCGTTGCCGGCGCTGTCCGACGCCATCACGCTGCCCTGCAACGAAATTCCCGCGAACAGCCCGCTGGTGCGGGAGAACGCCACGATGTCGGCGTTCAGCGCCGCCGTGGTCGCGCCCTCCACGCCACCGCCCAGGTTCACGAACGCCACGCTGGCCCCGGCGCCGATGCGGAACTGGCTATCCAGCGTGGCGCGCAGCCCAGCCGGGGTGAGGATCATCAGCATCACCTCGGCTTCCTGCAGACCGGCCTGGAAGCCGAAACTGCCGGCGCCCATGCTGTAGAAGGCGGGCGACGACCAACTGCCCTGGCCGCCGCGCGCCAGCAGCACGCACCCGCCGCCCTCGCCGCCGAACAGGAAGCCAGCGCGGATCACGCGCGGGCAGATCACCACGGCCCGGGCGCGCGGGAATAGCTGCCTCGCCTGGCCCGGATTGCCCAGAATGTCCTGCGCGGCGAGGGTGGCGCGGTCCACCAGCTCCTGCTGGCCCTGCGGTGTGGCAGCCTGGGCGCCGGGCGCAAGCGCCAGTCCCAACAGCGTGGCAACGGCAATCCGTTTCACGGCACGCACCCTTTCAAGCCATTCAGCGGGATTAATATGCCACATTATGGCGTTATCAGGGCAAGCTAAGATTTTGCTTTGGCTTCCGCCCCGCGCACCGCAAGCCGCGCGCCGATGGGCCGGGGCAGCAGCAGATACAGCGTGCCCGGCTCGTGCATCTGGCCCGCCATGCGCTCCGCCGCCGGGCCGGCGCCCAGGAAGATGTCGGCCCGCGCCGGCCCTTTCACGTCGCTGCCGGTATCCTGGGCCAGCACCAGATGCCGCCAAGTGCCGCCGCTCACCGGATTGCGCGTCACCAGGAAAAGCGGCGCGCCCAGCGGCACGTAATGCCGATCCACCGCGGCCGAGCGCCCGGGCGTGAGGCCCACGCCCAGCGTGCCCGGCGGCCCCGCCATTGCTGCCCCGGCCGCGATGCGGAAGAACACGTAGTGCTCGTTGCGGTCCATCACCGGCGCGGCCTGCTCCGGATGCGCCGCAAGCCAGGCGCGAATCGACTGCATGGTTATTTCGGCATCCGCCATCGCCCGCATCTGCACCAGCACGCGGCCGATCGGCGTGTAGGGCCGGCCGTTGCTCGCCGCGAAGGCCAGCCGCACCCGGCCGCCATCCGGCAGCACCACCTGACCCGCGCCCTGAATCTGCAGGAAGAACAGATCGACCGGACTGGCCAGATACAGCAGCGTGCGGCCGCGGAAATGGCCGGCTTCGATCGCCTGCCGCGTCGCGTATGCCTGCCCGGAAACCAGATCGTCCGGCCGCCCCAGCACGGGCACGGGATAGGCGGGGCCCGGCGTGAACGACCCGCGCACCACCGGCTCGTAGTAGCCCGTGAGCATGGCCGGCGCAGCCATCCGGTAGGGTTGGAACCAGGCTTCCACGAAGCGCCGTGCCGTTGCGTCGTTGGCCATCGGCGGCATCGCGCCGCAGGGTGCCGCCCACACGCCGGCCTGGCCGGCATAGGTCTGTGCCAGGGCCTGCCCGCCCAGCGCTGTATCGGGCGGCAGGCGGGTAAGCCGCCGGCATTGCGCGGCCAGCGCCGGCAGCGCCTCGGCCGCCGGATCGTCGCGCCATCCCGGCAGCTCGGAAAAGCCGATCTGCGTCAGGCCGGGCGGCGTCTCGGTACCGCCGGGTTGCGGCACCGCGCAGGAACACAGCAACGCCGCCGCGGCCGCGGCCATCGCAATCCGAAACATCCGGCTCCGGTCAGGCGGTGCTGGCGGAAGCCAGGCGCCACACCGTTTCGCGGCCGCCCAGGTCGCGCGCGAACGTCCAGAGATCGGCGTGTTCGGCCGGCCGGTCGGTGCCGGCGTGCATCTGCCCGTCGGCAGCCGTCAGCCGGTTCACCTGCTCGGAAACGAAGCGCACGATGATCGTCGCCCGCGTGCCGGCGAGCTGCGCTTCCTGGAGCGCCGCGTCCTGAATCGCACGGATGTCGGTGCTTTGCGTGTCCCCCGCCGCCTCACGCGCCGCGATCGCGCGTTCGAACGCGGCGTAGGTCTCCTCGGTCAGCAGCGGTTTCAGCCGTGCCCGGTCGCCCGCGGCAAACGCCGTCACGATCAACCGGAACGCTTTCTCGGCACCGCCCAGGAACTGCGCCGGATCGAAGCGGCGATCCAGCTTCCGCATCTCGGCCAGCGCCAGCCCAGCCGGGCTTTCCGGCGCGGGCAGCGGCCGCGCCGGTGCGGCGGGTTCCGCCTTCGCCTCAATAACCGGCCCCGCCGGCGGCCGCATCGCGGGTGCTGGCGGCGCGCCCTCATACCCGGTGCGCCGGCCCAGGATGCTGCGCAGCCGCAGGATCAGAAACCCGGCGATCATCGCCAGCAGAACCAGATCGACCGGAAATCCGGCTGACTTCATGAAATCTCCCATGCCGACGAATTGGCGGTGCCGTGGGCGTAGCACAATCCCGTGCCGCCGGCAGGGCCGCTATTCCAGGCCCTTACTCGGGCAGGTAGCGGGCGAGCAGATGCGCTTCGAACGCGGCCGCATCCAGCCTGCGCCCGGTCACCGCATGCAGCAGCGCGTGGAAATCCAGCCGGCTGGCTTGCGCGTGCACCTGCGTGCGCAGCCAGGTGGTGAGCGGCATCAGGTCGCCACGCGCCAGCGCCCGGTCCAGCTCCGGCAGCGCCGCCCGCGCCGCCTGCATCATCTGCGCCGCGGCCATGGCGCCCAGCGTGTAGGCGGGAAAATAGCCGAACATCCCCTGATACCAGTGGATGTCCTGCAAGCAGCCTTGCGCGTCGTTGGGCGGCACGATGCCCAGCCGCCGGTGCATGCCGGCGTTCCAGGCTTCCGGCAGCTCGGCCACGCGCAGGCTGCCGTCGATCAGCGCGCGTTCGAGCTCGAAGCGCAGAATGATGTGCGCCGGATAGGTCATCTCGTCGGCATCGACGCGGATGCAATCGCGTGAAACCCGGCGCCACAGCCGGGCGAGGTTCGCGGGCGTCCATGCGGCCCCAGGCGGTTCCCCAGCCGGTTCGCCGCCAGCAAATACCCGCACGAGTTCGGTGCTGAGCCAGCCGAGATACGGATCCGACCGGCAGGCCTGCATCTCAAGGATCAGCGACTGGCTTTCATGCGCCGCCATGCCGGCGGCGCGGCCCACCGGCTGGCGCGACCAGGCGGCCGGCAGATTGGATTCGTAGAGCGCGTGCCCGGTTTCGTGCAGCACCGCCATCATGGCTTGCGCCGGGTCGTGCTCGTCGTAGCGCATGGTGATGCGCAGATCGGTCGGCGTGCCGCCGCAGAACGGGTGCGCCGAGCGGTCCAGCCGGGCATGGTCGAAATCCAGGCCAGCGCGCGCCGCCAGTTCGCGGCACAGCGCTTCCTGCCGGTCGGTCGGGAAATGGCCGGCCAGCTTCAGCGGCACCGGCTGCCGCGCCTGCCGCGCTTCCACCAACGGCAGCGTGCGTTCGAGAAACGCGGTTAGGCGGGCGAAGACGGGTTCCAGTTCGGCGGCGCGGATGCCGGGCTGAAACCCGTCCATCAGCGCGTCGTAAGGCGCCATGCCCAGGCGTTCGCCCAACGCGGCGGCGCGTTCGCGGGTCAGCCGCAGCACGGTTTCCAGATGCGGCGCAACCAGCGCGAAATCGGCCCGCGCGCGCGCTTCGCGCCACACCTGTTCGCATGCCGCGTTGGCCCGGGCTTCGGCCTCGATGAGATCCAGCGGCAGCGCCATTGCCCGCGCGTGGTCGTGCCGCATCAGCGCCAGGTTGGTGCGCGCCCAATCGTCATCCAGCGCCGCCGCTTCCGTCTCCGCCGCCGCCAGATCGCCGGCCACCTCCGGCGCGGTGAGCAGTTCGTGCG
This sequence comes from uncultured Acetobacteraceae bacterium, assembly GCA_964250215.1. GTDB lineage: Bacteria > Pseudomonadota > Alphaproteobacteria > Acetobacterales > Acetobacteraceae > DAIDJM01. Next base: position 38,247 of record CAXUEX010000009.1, read on the forward strand.
CCACCCCCGCGAGCACCGCGAGCTGGTCGCCGCGCGCCGCGCCGCCGCCCGGCGGCATCACCGCAGCGGCAG
>CAXUEX010000010.1:0-37343 GCA_964250215.1 uncultured Acetobacteraceae bacterium
GGCACATCCAGCCTGGGCTCGGCGCGCCCACGACCCGCATCCGACCAGGCCGCCGTCTTCTGCCAGCACCAGCACCGCATCGCCGCGCCCGAAGCTGCCCTGCACAGCCATCACACCGGCCGGCAGCAACGACCCGCCCGAAGCCAGCGCACAAGCGGCGCCGGCATCCACGCGGTATGCGCCGGCCGGTTGCAGCGTGCCGGCGATCCAGCGCTTCCGCGCCGAGCGGCCGTCGGGCGCAGCCAGGAACCAGGTGCAGCGCGCGCCGGCGGCCAGCGCGCGCAACGGATGCATCACATCTCCCAGGGAAACCGCCATGGCGCAGCCGGCGTGTGTGGCGATGCGTGCGGCCGCGATCTTTGTGCGCATGCCGCCCGAGGAGTAGCCCGGCGGCGGATCCCCCGCGGCGCACTCGATGGCCGCGTCGATCAGCGGCACCAGCGGAATGTGGGCAGCCGCCGGATCGCGCCGCGGATCGGCCGAATATAACCCGTCGATATCGGAGAACAGCACGAGTTGATCCGCACCGATCATTTCGGCGACGCGCGCGGCGAGCCGGTCGTTGTCGCCGAAGCGGATTTCCGCTGTGGCCACGCTGTCGTTTTCATTGATTACGGGAACGCAGCCCAAATCGAGCAAGGTGCGCAGCGTCGCCCGCGCATTCAGGTAACGCCGCCGGTCTTCCGTATCGCCGAAAGTGAGCAGCAATTGCGCGGCGGTCATGCCATGCGCGGCCAATGCTTCGGTCCAGGCCTGTGCCAGACGGATCTGGCCCACCGCCGCGGCTGCCTGCTTCTCCTCAAGCCGCAGCGATTTCTGCGGCAGCCCCAGCGTGTGCCGCGCGAGAGCGATGGCACCCGAGGACACCACCACCACCCGCGTGCCCCCGGCGTGGAATTCCGCAATGTCCGCCGCCACCGACCCCAGCCATTGCCGGCGCAGCGCCGCCGACGCCGCATCCACGATCAGCGCGCTGCCGATCTTGATCACCAGCACGCGCGCCGCACGCGGATCGGGGATCATCCCGCCCGCGCCTGTACGATGCGGCCTTGCAGCGCGCGCAGCAGTTCCGGCACGCCGGCGCCCGTCGCACCCGAAATCAGGTGCACCTCCGTGCCTGCGGCGCGGCGCAGCGCCGCCAGGCGCGTAGCCGTTTCGTGCGACGTCATGGCGTCCACCTTGTTCAGGGCAAGCAATGCCGGCTTTGCATCTAGGTCACAGCCGTATGCGGCAAGTTCCGCGCGGACCGTGCGCCAGGCCCGCACCACGTCTCCCGCCGCGCCATCGATCAGGTGCAGCAGCACCGCGCAGCGTTCCACATGGCCCAAGAACCGGTCTCCCAAACCCGCGCCTTCGTTCGCGCCTTCGATCAGCCCAGGGATGTCGGCCAGCACGAATTCCTCGCTGGCCGAAAGCCGCACCACGCCGAGCTGCGGATGCAGCGTGGTGAACGGGTAATCCGCAATTTTTGGCCGCGCCGCGGAAACCGCCGCCAGGAACGTGGATTTGCCGGCATTCGGCAATCCCACCAGCCCGACATCGGCAATCAGCTTCAGCCGCAGCCACAGCCAGCGTTCCTGGCCGGCAAACCCCTTCGTGGCCCGGCGCGGCGCGCGGTTGGTGCTGGATTTGAAGTGCGCGTTGCCGAAGCCACCATCGCCGCCGCGGCAGATGAGCGCCGATTTAGTTGGCGAATCGAGATCGGCGAGACGGGTCTCCCGGTCCTCGGCCAGGATTTCAGTGCCGACCGGCACATTGATGCGAAGTTCGCAAGCGGCCGCGCCCGTGCGATCCGATCCCGCGCCGTTGCCGCCCTTGCGCGCCCGGAAATGCTGCGTGTAGCGAAAATCGATCAGCGTGTTCAGGTTCGGCACGGCCTGGAACACGATGTCGCCGCCGCGGCCGCCGTTGCCGCCATCCGGGCCGCCGAATTCAATGAACTTCTCGCGCCGGAATGCCACCACGCCGTCGCCGCCGTCGCCAGATTTTACGAAGATCTTCGCTTGGTCAAGAAATTTCATCTGCAAGTCGCGAGTTGCGAGTTGACAGTCTCCAGACATCCAATCTGGAAACTGCAAACTGGCAACTGAAAACTACTCTACAGAAACGAACACCCGGCCTTCTGCCTTGCGGTCAAATTTCACATGCCCTTTGCTCAGCGCAAAAATCGTGTGATCGCGGCCAAGCCCGACATTCTGCCCGGGCTTCCACTTGGTGCCGCGCTGGCGAATAATGATGTTGCCGGCGATCACGGCCTCTCCCCCGGATTTCTTCACGCCGAGCCGCCGACCCTCCGTATCGCGCCCGTTGCGCGACGAACCGCCCGCCTTCTTGTGTGCCATGTTCCAGGTTCCTCTATGCGCCAGCCGAAATTTCGGCCACGCGCAGCACAGTCACTTGCTGGCGGTGGCCGTTCTTGCGGCGGCTGTTCTGCCGCCGGCGCTTCTTGAAGATGATCACTTTGTCCAGCCGATCCTGCGCGATCACGGTTGCGGTCACGCTGGCGCCCGGCACCGTGGGCGCGCCGAGCGTGGTGCCTGCCTCCGACCCCACCGCGAGCACATCGGTGAAGGTGAACACCGATCCGGGTTCCGCCTCCAGCTTCTCCACCTTCAGCACCTGCGAAGGCGTCACCCGATACTGTTTTCCGCCGGTGCGGATCACTGCAAACATGACAAAGCTCCGGTGGGCGTCAGCAGCGCCCAATTCTTTTCGTTGCGGGTGCTTGCGCACCCCGAAGCCGGCAACGCGCCGGGCCGCGCAGAGCGGACCCTGAACGGCAGCCGTGCCTTAATCGGCGACCCCCGCCATTGTCAACCGACCGGCCCGCAACTTTGCCAGCCGCCGGCGCTCAAAACTGCACCCGAATCAGGAGGCTTGCATGCAACGCTTCGGCGGCGAGGTGGTGGTGGTGACGGGCGCCGGCTCCGGCATCGGCGCCGCGACGGCCCGGCGGTTTTCTGGCGAAGGCGCCAGCGTGGTGTTGGGCGATACCAACGCGGAGAAGCTGCGCGCCGTCGCCGCCGAATTGCCGCCCGATCGCACGCTCATCCAACCCACCGACGTCGCCGAGTTCGGGCAGGTGCAGGCGCTGGTGGAGGCGGCCGTGTCCCGGTTCGGGGCCTTGCATACGATGGTAAACAATGCCGGCATCGCGCCCGCCGGTCCGTTCATGGAACTGCCGGTATCGGCCTGGCGCGCGGTGATGGCCACCGACCTCGACGGCGTGTTCCACGGCTGCCGCGCCGCCATTCCGCACCTGCTGAAAACCCGAGGCGCTATCGTGAATGTCTCCTCAGTTTCCGGCCTGGGCGGCGACTGGAACCTGAGCTTCTACAATGCCGCCAAGGGCGCCGTATCCAACCTGACGCGCGCCTTGGCGCTGGAATTCGGGGCACAGGGCGTGCGTGTGAACGCGGTGGCGCCGAGCCTGACGTTCACTGGCCTGACCGACAACATGAAGAACGATGCTGCGCTGATGCAGAAATTCGCCGACCGTATCCCGATGGGCCGCGGCGCCGAGCCCGAGGAAGTGGCCGCCGTGATCGCGTTTCTGGCCAGCGAGGACGCCGAATTCGTCACTGGCGTGATCCTGCCCGTGGATGGCGGCCTCTCCGCCTCGAACGGACAGCCCCGGCTGAGCTGATTTGCCGCCCTGCTTGCCGCCACTTATAAGCGGCGCCGCGGGAGAGGTGCCGGAGCGGTCGATCGGGGCGGTCTCGAAAACCGTTGTGCGCGCAAGCGTACCGTGGGTTCGAATCCCACCCTCTCCGCCACATACCCCATTCGTGCCCGTTCGCGACCGTTCGCTTTTGCCTGCGGTCTGCCTGTAAGTCCCTGATATTCCTTCGTGAAGCACCCTCCTAAGCGTTCGCTTCGGTTCGCTTGCGTTCGCTTTCAGCCGGGCTTATGAATAGGGGAAGGTGTCGGGGAGAAGGGGACAGTTCCCTTTTCCCGGCCGAGAAGGCGGGTTTTCCCCTACTCCGGGGTTGACCCGTCCCCTACTGGGGAGGCGGGATTGCCGAAGCTGGTAAAGCCGCTCACGGCGGTTGACGTGCGGAGCAAGCCGCCAGGGCGGCATGGCGATGGCGGTGGGCTCTACTTGCTGGCCAAGGGGCCAGATTCGGCGTTCTGGCTGTTCCGCTACAAGGTTGCCGGCAAGATGCGCGAGGCCGGACTTGGCCGGGCGCGTGGCAGGGGCGCCACCCCGCTGGCCGAAGCCCGGGAGCGCGCCGCCGCCATGCTCCGCGACGTGCGCGCCGGCCGTGATCCCCTGGCGGAGCGGGAGCAAGCCGCCAGGGCTGCCGCAATTGAAGCTCGCACCTTCGCCCAAGCGGCCGAAGCCTTCGTGGCCGCGCAAGCCGCTTCCTGGCGCAACGCCAAGCACGCCGGGCAATGGCGCGCCACGCTGGCCACCTACGCCTTCCCGACCATTGGCGCCCTGCCGGTGGCGGTGGTGGCCACCGAACATGTGCTGGCGATCCTCACGCCGCTTTGGCAGGCGAAAGCCGAAACCGCTTCCCGGCTGCGCGGCCGTATCGAGCAAGTGCTTGATGCTGAGCGGGTGCATGGCAACCGCAGCGGCGAAAACCCGGCAAGATGGCGCGGCCACCTGGACAAGCTGTTGCCGGCCCGCAGCAAAGTCGCGCCCGTTGAACACCATGCGGCGCTGCCCTGGCCCGACCTGCCTGCCTTCATGCGGCGGCTTGGCGTGGCGGACGGCATGGGCGCCCGCGCACTGGAACTGGCGATTCTGACGGCGGCCCGGTCCGGCGAAGTGCTGGGGGCGCGCTGGGGCGAAATCGACATGGAGGCGCGCACCTGGACAGTGCCGGCGGCGCGCATGAAGGTCGGGCGGGAACACCGGGTGCCGCTGGCCGAGCCCACGCTGGCGCTGCTGCACCGGCTGGCGACGCTCCGGGAGGATGCCGACCCGTCCGGCTTCCTGTTTCCCGGCGCGGCCCCCGGCAAGCCGCTTTCCAACATGACCATGACGGCGGTGCTGCGCCGCATGAAGCGGGCTGACGTGGTGCCGCACGGCTTCCGCAGCACCTTCCGCGATTGGGCGGCCGAAACCACCGGCTTCCCTTCGGAAGTGGTGGAGATGGCCTTGGCCCATGCGGTCGGGGACAAGGTGGAAGCCGCCTACCGGCGCGGCGATCTATTTGAGAAGCGGCGCCAGTTGATGGCGGCTTGGGCGAGCTACGCCACCGGCCCGGCGGAAGGGGCGATCCCCATTCGGAGCTTTCGCCATGCGTGACACAGCGGACACTGCGGACACAAAGGCCACGGTTGATACTGCGGGGAATACTGCTACATGGAAGGCAGCCGGTGGCGCGGGCTGAAAAGACGCTGGCCGCGATGCGGGAGAACCCGCGCGACTGGCGGATTGAGACGCTGGAAAGCGTGGCCGCCGCGTTCGGGGTGAACTGTCGCAAGCCGGGCGGCAGTCACGTGGTGTTCGAGCATCCGGCGGTGATCGAGGCGCTATCGGTGCCGGCCCGGCGGCCCATCAAGCCGGTCTATGTGCGGCGTTTCGTGCGGCTGGTGGAGGCGGTGCGGGAGAGTGGTGATGGAGCTTGAATATCCGGTCACGGTGCGTCGGCTGACCGACGATGAAGGCGGCGGGTATCTGGCGGAACTGCCGGACCTGCCCGGCTGTATGTCCGATGGCGAGACGGTGGCCGAAGCGGTGGCGAATGTGCGGGAAGCGCAAGCCGACTGGATTGCCGCCATGCGTGAGGCCGGCCGCCCCGTGCCGCCGCCCGGCGCCGATCCGGCCGAAGGCTATTCCGGCAAGTGGGTTCTGCGCACCCCGCGTTCCCTGCACCGATTGCTCGCCGAGCGGGCGAGGCGGGAGGGCGTGAGCCTGAACATGCTGGCGGTGGCGTTGCTGGCCGAAGGGCTGGGGCATCGCCCGCCGGAGAGTAACCGGCCCGGCGGCACCGGGAATTAGGGCGACGCGGCGGTGGTGATGCACCGGCCGCGCCTAACCCACAGCATGGGAAGGAACCCCAATGCCGAAGGCTGAAAAGAACGCTAGCACGCCGGGCCCCGAGCTTGGCCCGGTGATGGCGCGGATGCGAGAGATTGCGGCGCAATCGGGCGACACGCTGCTGCTGGCGAACGGGCCGCCGCACGCGGATTTTGAACTGTTGGACCTCTGCGCGGACGCGGACGATGCGGCGTGAGCGGAAGCGAGATTGCCACACGAGAAGCCTTGCTTGACCGGATTGAAAACTGGCAGGCGATATTTGAGCAAAATCAAAACCCCCTCTACGTTTGGCTAGCGATTGCCTATTGCCTTCAATTCAGCGAACCCCTTCCAACGTGGTGCATGAATTATCTGCACGTGAGCGCACTGGACATGTTTGCGCTCATGGAAGCAGTCTGCGGGCAGGATTTTGCGATTGATCTAACCCGCGACGGCGGATCAATGACCGCGACCGAAGCAGCCGACCGCGTAAACTACGCTCTTAAAATCAAGCGGCAGGGTTACAATGCGTTCAAACAACTGCTGAGCGATAGGCAAGCCGCGGGAGATTGGGCAACCAAAAAGTCGGCAGAACACTTGAGAGAACTTTCGGCGTTGTTTCTGCCATTACAAGGGAAATATGACGACGAGCCGGCCAAGGCTTTGCGGAAAATCCGTGAACGACGGGGCATCGGCGAGCGGGACGATGGCACCGGTGATGACCGGCAGTTGCAGCGCCAGTTACGCAAGGGAGCGCAAGTGGTTCACCCGCGAGTGGGCCGCGATCCACCCCGGCGGACAAAACCTAAGGGGTAGGTTCTGTCCTTCACAGGCCATGTGGCATCCGCAATTTTACCCGCACGCGCACCACCGCGCTGCGAGGAACAAATTGCCATGCATGAAGCGCTTGCCTACACCGTCGAACGCGCCTGCGAAGTCGGCGGAATCAAAAAGACGCACCTCTACGGTGCAATTGCGGCCGGGAGGATCGACGCCAGAAAGTCCGGCGGTCGCACGCTGATTCTGGCCGATAGCCTGCGGCGCTATGTCGAAAGCCTGCCGCCGGCCGAAATCCGCATTGGCCGCAAAGCAGCCGAAACAACGAACGCCGCCGCAGCCTGAAACGAAACCGCCGGCCCTTGGACGGAACCGGCGGGGATCGATTCTGATGGTGCTGGGGAGCCCCGTCTTTATCGGTTCACGTCGCGAAAGTCCAGGCCGATCTAGGCCGAAAGGACATTTTATCGTGACGAAAAGCTATCGAATAGCTGCCGCTGCGGATCAAGCCGACCCCGACCGCAACCCGCAGTTCCGCCGCCGCTGGGCTGACGCGCCACCGCTGCGCGCCTGGCACGCGGACGATGCGCCGAACCGGTTCACGTCGCCCCAGCGCCAGCGCGCCGAAGTCGAATGGCGTGCGCTTGCCGGCGATCATGGGGAGTTGGCGCCATGACGCCGGACACCGTGACCGTGCTGCGCGCGCGTGGCCGGCGCTTGGCCAAGTTGATCCGCGCCACTGGCGAAGTGACCGGCTACGATTCCGCCCGCACCTTCGATTTTTTCCGGCTGCCGGTCGCGGACTTGGACGCGCTGGCGCAACTGCTGGCGCGGCTCGCGAGCCGGCCGGATTGCTGCGTTGTGCGCGGCGAACCGATTGGCCCCGTGCGCAACGTGCGCCGGTTGCTGCACCCCGACCCCGTGACCGGCGATGCCGCCACGCTCCGCGAATGCCCGCGCCGCTGGCTGGCGCTGGACATGGAGGGCATTGCGCTGTTGCCGGACGTTCCGGCAAGCCACTTACTGGGCTGCGCAAGGCTGGCGACCGCCACGCTTCCCGCAGCGTTCGGGCAAGCCGCTTGCATCGTGCAGGCGTCAGCGTCGCACGGCTTCCGCCCCGACATGCGCCTGCGGCTGTGGTTCTGGTGCTCCCGCCCGCTATCCGGTCCCGAAGTGAAACGCTGGCTTGCCGGCACGCCGGCCGATCCCTCGATCTTCGGCGCGGCGCAACCGATCTACACCGCCACGCCCGTAATCTCGGCGGGCGTGAGAGACCCCCTGGGAACCCGCCTGACGGCGCTGCCCGGCGCGCCGCTGCTGCACCCGCCCTCGCCCGCTGCGCTGGCGCCACCGCCACGCCCTGCCGCGCCCGCAACACCACCGCCACGCATGGGCGACCGCTACCTTGACGCGGCGCTTGTTTCGGCTGTGCAGCGGATCGCCTCGGCGGACAAGCGGCATCCGGTGATCCTTTCGGAAGCCCGGAGCCTCGCCCGTTTCGTGCGCGCCGGCACGCTAAGCGAAGGCTTGTTCATGTCCGTGCTGCGGCGCGCGGGCAAGGCTGCCGGGAAGAACGACCCAGGCGAATTGGAGAGCATTGCAGCATGGGCGCTCGCCAACGCCGGGGAGGCCGCCCGTGTTTGATGCTTTGACAAACCAACAGCCCGACGCTGAGGCGATTGTCGCGGCTGCCCGCGCCGATGTTCCGCCGCTTTGGGGCGAGCCCGACATGGGCGTCTTGCGCAACCATCGACGCACGCCGCCGCCGCTTCCGTTGGAGGTGTTCGGCGCGGCGTGGCGCCAATGGATTGAAGGCGCCGCCGCCAGCGCCGCCGCATGTCCGCCCGATTACGTAGCCCTGCCGCTGCTATCTGCTGCATCGGCGCTGATTGGCAACGCACGCTGGGCACAAGCCGGCCCCGGCTGGTGCGAGCCGCCACACCTTTGGACCTGCGTTGTCGGCGACTCGGGCAGCAGCAAGAGCTCCGGAAGTGACTGCCTCCTGCGCGACGTGCTGCCGGAGATAGAGCGCCAGATGCAGGGGGATTTTCCCGATCGGCTGCGCGATTGGCAGGCGATGGACGAAGCCCACAAAGCTGCGCTGGCGCAATGGCAGGCGGACGTGAAAACCGCGCAGAAGCTGGGCAATTCGCCACCGCTGCCACCCGCTGAAACCGTGCCGCCTGAACCCGCGCAACCGCGACTGCGGCAGAATGACGTGACCGTTGAGAAATTGGCGACTCTGTTGGCGACTGCCGCGCCCAAGGGTCTCTTGGTCGCGCGCGATGAATTCGCGGGGTGGCTGCTGGGCATGAACGCCTACAACGATGCCGGGCGAGCGTTCTGGATCGAAGCCTATGGCGGGCGGCCCTATCGCGTGGAACGCCAGAAACACCCGGAGCCGATCACGGTGCCGCACCTAGCGGTCGCGGTTTCGGGCGGCACGCAACCCGAGAAGCTGGCGGAATTGTTCCGTGAAGCGGATGATGGCTTGTTCGCGCGGATCGCTTGGGCATGGCCCGAACCGGTGCCGTTCCGTCTCGGAGCGGTTGCGCCCGATCCGGCTTTCGCGATCAACGCAATGGACCGGCTGCGCATCTTGGATATGACTCCCGGCGAGGAAGGCCGCCCGCCGCGTCCGCTCATGGTGCCGGTGGCGGCTGACGGGCTGGCGATGCTGGAACAATTCGCCCGCGCCATGCAGCAGCGGCAGGGCGAGGCTGGCGGGCTGATGCGCTCCGCCTACGGCAAGGCCCGTGGCCTGGCGTTGCGGCTTGCGCTGGTGCTGACGCTGCTGCGCTGGTGCGGCAAGCCCGGCATGGCGCCACCGCCCGACTTGATAGATGCCGCCGCACTCGCCGCCGCGTGCGACCTCGTGGACGAATATTTTATGCCGATGGCAGAACGGGTGTTCGGCGATGCCGCGTGCCCGGCGGTGGATCGGAACGCGGCCACGCTGGCCCGGTGGATCGTGCGGGAACGACCCGAAGCCGTTCACGTCCGCGAGCTACAGCGCAAGGTGCGGCTTCCGGGGCTGGGCACGGCTGACGCGATCAAGGAAGCCGCTGCGGCGCTGATAGAGGCCGGATGGCTTTGCGAGCCGCCGGCCAGCACCCAGCAAGGCCGCGCTGCGGTCGCCTATCCGGTCAATCCTTCGGTCCGGGAGGCGGCGCATGGGTAGGTGGAGCGCCCTCCTTCCCGCTCTTTCCAGGGCTGACACAGCGGACACAGCGGACACAAAGGGGGCGCCAGGGTCTGCCAACGGGGTTTGTGTCCGCAGTGTCCGCTGTGTCACGGGTGTAGAAAAGCCGGAGCCGGAGACCGAAGCCGCTCCGGCGGACACTGCGGAAGCCGAAGCCGCCCGCGAAGAACGGCTGGCAATCGAGGCCGAACGCCGCTTGCCGCCGCCCGGCAGCCCGGAGCGGCAGCGGCTTGACGCGAAACAAGCCCGGACGGTGGCGGGACTGCTGCACGCCGCACGGTGGCCGGCTGTGAGGACTGGCGCCGCCAATACGCGCGTGCGCGCGAGGCCGGGCGTTCCGGTTTGCACGCGCCCATGAACCCAAGCGAACGCCCCCGCACATAGAGCTTGCGCAAAGCCAATAGGAGCGTATAGAGTTTGCTTATCGAGATTGAGGGCAGGGGCGATGCGGCAGGTTGTAGCCTATCTCCGGGTTTCCACGGGCAAGCAGGGCCGCAGCGGCTTGGGTATCGAGGCGCAGCGTGACGCCATTGCCCGCTTCGCCGCCGCCGAAAGTTGCGCGGTGCTGGCTGAGCATATCGAGGTTGAAACCGGCAAAGGCAGCGATGCCCTGGAACGCCGGCCGAAGCTGGCGGCGGCGCTGGCCCAAGCCAAGCGGGCAAAGGCGCCCGTGATCGTGGCCAAGCTGTGCCGCCTCTCCCGCGACGTGGCCTTTATCTCCGGCCTGATGGCGCAGCGTGTGGCCTTCATCGTGGCCGAGCTGGGCGCCGATGCCGACCCGTTCATGCTGCACGTCTATGCGGCACTCGCCGAGAAGGAACGGGCGATGATCGCGGACCGCACCCGCGCCGCCCTGGCCGCCAAGAAGGCGCAAGGCGCCACGCTGGGCAACCGCCGCAACCTGCCCGAAGCGCAAGCCGCCGGCGCCGCCGCGAACCGGGCCGGTGCCGACGCTTTCGCCGCCAACGTGCTGCCGATCGTGCGCCAGATACAGGCGAGCGGCGCCACCACGCTCCGGGCGATCGCCGAAGCCCTCAACGCACGCGGCATCCGCACGGCGCGCGGCGGCGCATGGCACGACAGCACGGTGCGGAACCTCCTCGCCCGTGCATAGCCGCAAAATCCTTTCGTATCCGTTCGCTGCCAGCCGGCCACTTGAGTAGGGGAAAGAACAGGGGAAAACCTTTCGTGCCGATAATTTCCTAGGTGTTTTCAAAGGCTTGCAGGTCAGGTTCGACGGACACCCCCTCCGCCATCTCGTCCTTGGTCCAGCCCGGCGACATAGGTGACATTCTGTTCCTAAGACATGGGTGACAATCTCGTGCCGAACGGGTTGTCGATGGGTTGCAGGGTTTTTTGCTCCAGGTCGATGTAGCCGAGATCGTAGTGCATGAAGCTGATCAGCCAAATGCCGTCGTCGACCTCCTTGAGGCCGAGTTTCTGGCCGGCGAGTACGGTGGAGATGTTGATTTTCTTGCGATGCATGCAGATGCGTCCGCATGCGGTGACGGTGTATTCGCGATCGTGCAGCGGGTATTCGAGGTCGGGCAGGCCGAAGTAAGGTTTGCTTGACAAGGTGTAGAGGTCGGCTGGCCGTTTCATCCCGAGCGCTTCGTGTGGCCGTTCGGTGTTGAATTCCTGCGCGAAGTCGTCGAAGCGGGCCTGTTGCTGCAGGCTGTTCATGCCGGGCGGGCGGGTTGTTTCGCGCTTGAGCGTCAGATGCATGCGCTCATGGCGGCCGTTCTGCTGCGGATTGCCGGGCTTGATGCGCTCGATGGCGATGCCGAGGCGGAGCCACCAGACGGCGAGCTTGGAGAGGTTGAACAGCGCGTTCGGGCTGGCGAACGGCACGCCGTTGTCGGAGCGGATGGCGTCCGGCAGGCCGCGCTCGGCGAACAGGCGCTGGAAGGCGGCGATGGCGCCGTCTTCGCGGACGGAGTCCAGCGCCTCGCAGAGCAGCAGGAAGCGCGAGGCGTGGTCGGTGACGGTGAGCGGATAGCAGTAGCGGGTGTTGCCGAGGCGGAACTCGCCTTTGAAGTCGGCGCACCAGAGATCGTTCGGTTTGTTCCCGGCGGACAAGTGGGTGCCTTGGGCGCGGTTGCGGCGGCGGCCGATTCGGGTGACCAGGCCGTGTCGGTCGAGCACGGCGTGGACGGTGCTTTGGGCGGGCACGCGCAGGTCGCCAGGCAGGCGGCGGACCAGCAGCTCGCGGATTTTGCGGGCGCCCCAGTGGGGCTTGCCATGCTTGAGGCTGACGACGAGGCGCTCGATCTGCGGCGGCAGCTGGTTGGCGTAGCGGACCGCCGGCGGGATCGGTCGGTCAGGGCGGCGCTGCCCTCGTCCTTGTAGCGGCTGAGGATTTTGTAGCCGGTCTTCCGGGAGATGCCGAACTCCCGGCAGACGTCGGTCATCGCCTCTCCCTCGAGGAGGCGGGCGACAAAGCGGAGACGTTCGTCCATGGCCGAACATGCTTTCCACGGCATCCACACCTCCCCCGGACAGGGGGAAAGTGTTACCCATGTGTCCGGAACGCGATGTCACCTATGTCTCGGGTCGCACACCTTATAACCAATTGAGATTTCGCTCTTCTACGCTTCCAGAGGCTGTGTGGCCTACGCTTCAAAGCAGGATGACTTCAGGTTGGGCCATCGCCAGAGTTTGTGAGATAGCGGCTGCATTCGTCGGATGTGTAGGTTTCGAGGAGCTGGCCGATGGTGGCGCAGACGGCCTCGCGACTGCGGGCGGCGGCCTTGCGCAGCATGTGTTTGAGTTTGGCGAAGACCTGCTCGATCGGGTTGAGGTCCGGTAAGTATTTTGGCAGCAGAAAGAGCTTGGCGCCGGTCTGCCGGATCGCCTGGCGCACGGCGCTGCCCTCTGGAACAAAAGGCGTTCCTCAACCAGGCCGAACCGGCGATTTTCTTTGAAACCGATCACTACCGCGGTTACGACGCGGTGCTGATGCGCCTCGCCGCTGCCGACGATGCCACAATCCGCGCCCAGCTGCCCGAAGCCTGCGAAACCGCTCGGCGGAAGCGCCGCTGATCGGTTCAGAACCGCAGCTTTAGTCCCGCCGAAAATGTGTCGATCTGGTTGCGATACTGGCCAGTAAGCAACCCAGCCGGCAGTTGCAGATTGTTCGCCAGCGTCGGCCCTGTGGCCGCAATCGTCGAGGTCAGCCCAAAATAATGATTGTAGCCAAAGCCGAGCGAAGTGCTCCGGTTGATTTGACAGCTCGCCCCCAAACCCAGCAGCACGCGCGAGTCCGTGGGAATTTGCGCCTGGCGCTGTGCCGCGTCGAACGGATTCTGATCGAAGCCGGCACCCGCCTGCAGCAGCAGCCGCTTCTGCCAAACCGGCCGGTAAGCCGCGCCCAGTGACGCGAAAATGGCATTGTGAAAACCGAACTGGCTCACGATCGGCCGGTTGCCGTTCTCGGTCACCACCGTGATGTTATTGAAAACCTGCCAATGCGTCCAGATGGCCTCGCCCATCAGCGACCATTCGGACGAGAGTTCGTGCGTGATGCTGGCATCCACGTTGTCCGGCAGATTGAACTTTTCATGGCCCTTGGCATACAAATAGCCTGGCGTGTTCTGCTGCCGCAACAGGCTGGCGATCAGCGGGCCAAGCGGGCTCTGCAGCAGGCCCTGGCTCTGCGCCAAAGTCTGGCGGATATCGACGCGGTGCTCGATGCGCGAACGATAGGTCAGCCCCAGCCGCGTTGCGGCATTGGATTGCCATAGCGCGCCGAAGCTGTAGCCGAACGCTACATCCGAACCGTGCACGTCGGCCAGAATATCGCCATACTGAAAGCCGAACATCGGCCGCACGGCTTCGGTCTCGCGCAGGCTGAGATAATCGATCACCGGCCCGCCGCCAATCGAGAAATCCGGCGTGATTGCGTAGGCCAGAGAAGGCTCGGCCTGGATGTCGGTGAGGAAAGAAACCAAGGATTGGTAGCGGCCCACCCAATCCTGCGGGTAATCGATGCGCGCCCCAAACGGACTTTTTATCGCCAGTCCCGCGGCCAGATCCGGGCCAAGCTGCACCACGTTGAACGTGGCCGCCGTCGCCGCGCCGTCGATCGCGCCCACATTTCGCGCGGCCGCGCCCGCGGCGGCGGGATCGGGAAAGTTGCTGTTCGCGCCGGTGAAGCGGAAATCCGGATCGATGAAATCGACGCTGCTATCAATCTCGCTACCGCCGATCCGCACCATGCCGGCAGGGTTCGTCCAAGCGGTGCCCGCATCCCAGGCTTTCGAGGCCTGGCCGGCATAGGCCGCCGCGTTCTGGTCCGGCGATCCCTCCCACAATTCGAATCCGCCAGCATGCGCCACGGAGGGCAGAGCCAGCACCATCGCGATGGCCGAACGGATCATGCGGTGCGAAAACCCCGCGAAGACTTCAGCCCGGCGCCGCCAGCGCGTATGCCTGCGTGCCGCGCGAGAAAACCCGGTCGGCCGGCTCGATCGCGGCGATCGGAATGTCCGCTGCCGTCGCCAGCCGCTCGTAAAGCGGACCGAAATCCGTCCCGATCGTCACGTCCAGCAGATGCCGCAGCGACGGCACCACGAAATACACCTGCTGGAAATCGTCGATCCGATACGGCGTGCGCATGACGCGTTCCAGATCGAAGCCCAAGCGGTTGGGCGATGGACTTTCCACGGCGAAAATGCTTTCGGTGCGCGAGGATACGATACCGGCACCGTAAATGCGCAACCCCTCAGGCGCTTGCAGCAGCCCGAATTCCACCGTGTACCAATAGAGTCGCGCCAAGTTCTCCAGTCGTCCAGCATCCAACGCCCGCATGCCGCCGCGCCCGTAGGCCTGCATGTAATCCGCAAACACCGGATCGGTCAGCATCGGCACGTGGCCGAACACGTCGTGAAAAACATCCGGCTCCTGCAGGTAGTCGAGCTGATTGGGCCGTCGGATGAAGTTGCCAGCCGGGAAACGCCGGTTCGCCAGATGCTCGAAAAAAACCGCATCCGGCACGAGGCCCGGCACGGCGACCACGCTCCAGCCGGTGAGCGCGCCGAGCTTCTCCGACAACCGGCGAAAATCCGGGATGCCCTCGCCGTGCAGGTCTAGCGCATCCAAGCCGCGCAGAAAGGCATCGCAGGCGCGCCCGGGCAGCAGCGCCGCCTGGCGCTCATACAGCGTGATCCAAGTGCGGTGCTCCTCGCCGGTATAGGTCTCGAAGCCCTGCGGGATCGTGTAATCGGGGCTGTGCGGCGCGTCCATTCCGTGTCCTCCAAGCCGATTTTAACCGGGGCCGCCGAGGCGCACAAACGCGCGGCCGGGCGTGTTCATGCAAACGTCACACTGCGCAATTGGCTGCCGCCATAAACCGAAGCGCGATTTCCTGCCCCAAGGAGGCACATCGATGCGTTTCTTCTTATCTTGCGTTCTCCTGGCCGTGGCACTGCTCACGGGCGGCCCGGCGTCGGCCCAGCTCAGCCGCGTGAAGACCGTCTGGCTGATATTAATGGAAAACCACAACTGGACCGGCAACAATTCCGGCGCCCGCTTTCACGATCCCGATATCAAGGGCAGCCCGCTTGCCCCCTATGCCAATGGCGAACTGCTCAACACCTCGGGCCATGCCGAGCAGTATTTCAACCCTCCCGGCAACCACCCGAGCCAGCCCAATTATCTCTGGCTGGAGGCCGGCACAAATTTCGGCGTACTCGCCGACACCCAGCCCGGACAGCCGCAGCTCAACACCCACATGCACCTGGTGCGGCTGCTGGAAAACGCCGGCATCTCCTGGCGCGCCTATGCCGAGCCCGATTTCGGCAGCCCGGTGTTCGACGTGTGCCCGCTCGACTTCACCTATTTCGATGTGGAACACCTGAGCTTCGTCTATTTCAATGACATCAACCGCGGACTAAATCCGCATTCGCGGATCTGCACCGACCATGTGAAGCCCTATTACGATCTCGCCACCGATCTCGCAACGCAAAGCTCGGCCCGCTTCAACTTCGTAACCCCCAATCTTTGTCACGACGGTCACGAAGGCATCAAGCCCTGCAGCAACGACGAGCCGCGCGACAATACAGCACGCGGTGATGCGTGGCTCGCGAGGAACATTCCCGTGATCCAGAATTCCGAGGAATACAAGGCCGGCGGCGCCATTTTCATTCTTTGGGATGAAGCCGAGGACAGTGGCCCTTACAGCGACGGCCCGATCGGCATGTTCATCCTCTCGCCATTCGCGAAGGGTGGAGGCCATGCACCCTATGAAAATTACGTCCATTACGATCACAGCTCGATGCTGAAAACAATGCAGGAGATTTTCGGCGTCACCCCGCTGCTCGGGGGGGCGCCCGTACCCCCCACCACCTTTTTGCGCGATTTCTTCACCCCCAACTGACGCCGGGGCCCTCGGGGGGCGGCCCGCCCCCCTTGCCCTTTCCTTAGAATTTCGCCAGCGCAATACCCGCCGTAGTCGCAAACACGCAAAGAACAACCGAAGCCACGATGTAGGCAGCCGCCCGCACCGGATGCCCCAGCCGCATCAGCTCCACCGTTTGTAGGCTGAACGACGAGAACGTCGTAAATCCGCCGCAAAAACCAGTCATCACGAAAATCCGCGCCGCCGGCCCCGGCCCCGCGCGAAACCCGTACCAGCCGATCACGAAACTGCCCAGCACATTGATCAGCAGCGTGCCCCAGGGGAACGCCGCGCCCACCAGCCGGTTGGCCGCGAGCGAAAGCCCCAACCGCGTCACGCTGCCCAGCCCGCCGCCCAGGAACACGTAAAGCCAACTCACGCCGCCGCCCCCACGCGCGCGCATTTGCGCATCACCGAGGGCAGCGCCTCATCCGCCAGCGCGCCGGCATCGCGCAGGAAACCCGGCGCGCAAATGCGCGCCACGCGCGCGGAAAAAATATCCAGCCGCAACTCGAAATGCGTGAATACATGCCGCACGCTCCCGGCTCGCCGCCACGTGGCGCGCATCGGCGCTGCTTCTAACGCCTCGCTTTCCGGCCACGGTGCCGCGCGCCATTCGCTGCCCGGCAACTCCGTCATGCCACCGAGCAGCCCGCTTTCCGGGCGTTGGCGCAGCAGCACGCGGCCTTGCGCATCGATCAGCCAGAATTGCGCACCGTAACGCAGGGGCCGCGCGGGCTTTTCCGACCGTCGCGGCAGGTCCGCGGCGATGCCGGCCGCGCGCCCAGCGCAACTCGCCATCAACGGACAGATGCCGCAGCCTGGGCGGCGCGTGCAGATCGTGGCGCCGAGATCAAACAGCGCCTGCGCGAAATCACCGGGCCGCGCTTGCGCGGCCGCGTCCTCGCCCAGCCGCGCGGCCGCGGCGGCGAGCGCGGGCTTGGCGGCGGGCAGGGGGGTCTCGATCAAGAACAGCCGAGCGGCAATCCGCGCCACGTTGCCATCAACCGGCACGCCCGGCACACCGAACGCAATGGCCGCGATCGCGCGGGCGGTATAAGGCCCGATGCCCGGCAGCGCCTGCAAAGCGTCCACCGTTCGTGGAAACTCGCCACCCGCTCCACTTACCGCGCGGGCACATTCGTGAAGGTTACGCGCGCGCGCGTAATAGCCCAGCCCGGCCCAAGCGCGCTTCACCGCCTCCGGCTCGGCGGCCGCGAGCGCGTGCACATCCGGAAAGCGGGCCCGGAACCGGTCGAAATAAGGCGCCACGGTCGCCGTGTTCGTCTGCTGCAGCATGATTTCGCTGAGCCACACCAAATAGGGATTGCCTGTGTCGCGCCACGCGAAGCGGCGCTTCGCCGCATCGTACCAGCGCAGCAGGTCGGCCGCTTGCGGCGGCGGCAGATGCGTCGCGTTCTCGCTCATGCGCCCCCGCAACACCACGCAATCCCGGTGCCGCGCAAGCTTGTGTTCGCAAGCCGCGCATTTCGTGCTGTTGTCGTGGCAATTGCCATTCAGGGAGGAACACGGACATGCGCAAATGGTGTCTCGGGGCGATGGTGCTGGCAGCTTCCGCCGCGGGGCCGGCCTGGGCCGGCTACAAAATCGGCTCGCCCAACACAGCGGTGATCGAGCCGCCAGTGCCGCACCCGGCCGAGACGCCCTGCGTCGTCACGCTGTTCGCCAACGCCCAGTTCGGCGCCAACAACGCGCCGATCAGCTACACGCCACCTGCCGCCTGCGCCGGTCCCTGGGCGCGCGTGGTGCTCAGCCTGGATATCGGCCTGGATGCCGGCATCCAATACGATCGCACCGGCACGGTCTGGCTCGGCGGCGTGAATTTGTGGTTCGGCACCTCCTCGGAACCCACCCCCAATGTGGCGCCGCAATGGCATATCGAGCGCGATGTCACGAACGATACGGCGCTGCTGGCGCAGCCGCAGACCGGTTTCGCGCTGATCGCGAACTACACGAATTCCACCGACACCAGCATCATCACCGCCTCTGGCAGCCTGCTGTTCTATCCGGCGAGCTCCACCTATCCCGCGCCCGCCACTCCCGATCTGGTGCTGCCTCTGGCCGCCGCTGGCGGCGGCACGGTTGCACTTTCCAGCAGTAGTTCCACGCTATCCACCACGATCACCCTGCCCACCAACGTGCAGGGCGCGGCGCTCGATCTTTATCTGCAAAGCCAGGGCGGCGACGAATTCTGGTATAGCTGCGTGCCGAACAATCTTTCCGGGCCGCTGAACGATTGCGGCGGCGGCGCCTTCCGCGAAGGCGAGATCGCGATCGACGGGACACCGGCCGGCGTCGCGCCGATCTATCCCTGGATCTACACGGGTGGCGTCGACCCTTATCTCTGGGCGCCGCTGCCCGGCGTGCAGACGCTCGATTTCAAGCCGTTCCGAGTGGAACTCACCCCCTTCGCCGCGCTGCTCAGCAACGGCCAACCGCACACTGTCTCGGTATCGGTGTTCGGCTCGAACAATTATTTCTCCGCCGCCGGTGTGCTGTATGTCACGCTCGACCACAGCACCACGCAAGTCACCGGCAGCGTGCTGAAGAACACGCTCAGCGCCACGCCCAATCCGGCCACCAAGGTTACCGGCGGCGGAACACAAACAGGTATTCTCACCACCGATCTGCGCAA
Source organism: uncultured Acetobacteraceae bacterium (assembly GCA_964250215.1). Classification (GTDB taxonomy): domain Bacteria; phylum Pseudomonadota; class Alphaproteobacteria; order Acetobacterales; family Acetobacteraceae; genus DAIDJM01. The sequence continues at coordinate 19,007 of CAXUEX010000010.1, forward strand.
CTTCACCATCAGCGGTGTGGCGGTCACTTCGGCCGGGCCGGTCACCACTACGGTGCAGGAAGCGAGCCGTTTCAAAAACGACCAAAACTTCGACATTACCAACACGCTGTATCGCCAGCTCGTGCGGCAAGACACGCAGACTTCGGTAAGCGTGACCCAGAAAACCGGCGCCGCGAGCACCGCGATCGCCACGAGCTACGATTACCCGCTGACGCTAAACTTTGTGGAGCACATCCACGCGAACGGCAGCGCGGCGTTGGCCACCGCAATCGATCAGGCGTTCAACCAGACCGTGCTGAATTCTGCCAACGGCGTCACCACCGGCACGTCCACGCTATCGAACGCCATTGCGCCTCGCGATACGCTGCTGATCAACAGCGCCGGCCAGCTTACGGGCAACAAGAATCAGTCCAGCATGGAAAGCTATATCGCGGTCTCGAGCGATCTCGGATGCTTGAAGCGGACGCTCGCGGCCGCAGCCAACATTCTGACGGCAGCAAGCACATCGGCAAGCTGCAAGTAGCCCGATGTCCCAAGGGTTCAGGGCGCTACCCTGGACCCGCTATGGGTGTGCGTGGGCTGCGCTACCGGCGCTCAGCCTCGCGCCCGGAAGGACTCGAACCTCCAACCCCCAGATTCGTAGTCTGGTGCTCTATCCAATTGAGCTACGGGCGCCCTGAGCCGGGCGCTGTAGCCCAAGGCACCCCTTCCGGCAAGCACGCGCCGCATCCGGCCAGACCCTCGTCGGCTTGGCTGGACATCCGAACGGCGGCATTGTGCGATGATCGCCAAGCATGAGGCACCCCGCATGATCCCGCTTGGCGAACGCCGCACCGTCGATGCCGGCGGGGTGCCGATTTCGGTGCAGGTGGCCGGAGAGGGGCCACTCGTCGTGCTGATGCATGGCTGGCCGGAACAGAGCTTTTCCTGGCGACACCAGGTGCCCGCGATGACCGCTTCGGGCTACCGCGTGGCGGTACCGGACATGCGGGGCTACGGCCAGTCCGGCAAGCCAGACGCGCCGGAAGCCTACCGGCTGGACACGCTGGCCGACGACATGCAGGCGGTAGCCGCCGCGCTAGGCGCTAGGCGCTGGGTGGCGGTGGGGCACGACTGGGGCGCGCCCTGCGCTTGGCGTTGCGCGCTGCGCTTTCCGGAGAACGTTGCCGCAGTACTCGGGATGAGCGTGCCGCATAGCGGACCGCCGCCGATCCCGTTCATGGACATCATCGACAAGCGTTATCCGGACCGCTTCTTCTACATGCGGTATTTCCAGGCGCTCGGCGTGGCCGAAGCGGAACTGGATGAGGCCGACCTGATCGCTGGACTGCGCCGAATTTATTGGAGCGCGAGCGGCCCGGGCGTCATTTCTGGCGCGAACCGGCCGGCACCGCGCGATTCGCAACTGCTCGAAAGCTTTGCCGAAGCGCCGCCGGGGCCGCTGCCTTTCATGTCGGATGCGGAGCTGGAACAATACGCCGCCGCATTTCGGCAGGGCGGCTGGCGCGGCCCGCTGAACTGGTATCGGAATTTTGACCGCAATGCGGCGGATGCCCGCGCGTATGGCAACAATGTGGTGCACCAGCCCGCGGGCTTTCTCGCCGGCGAATTCGAGGTGGTGCTGGCCATGCTGCCGGGACAGCTCGAAAACCAGCGTGCGCTATGCGCCGATCTGCGCATGGAGCGGCGCCCTGCCGGCGCGGGCCACTGGATCCAGCAGGAGCGGCCGAAAGAGACCAACGCGGCGCTGCTCGAATTTCTAGCCTCGGTGAAAGACCGGTTTTGATCGCTCCCTTTCGTCCCGATTACGCGCCCGACGACGCAACCCTCGCCCGCCGATTTCTGGACCGCGCCGCGCTGGCGCCGGACAGGGAAGCGCGCGTGGATGCAGAAGCCCGGCGCCTTGTTGCCGCCATTCGTGGCCGCGCCGGTGGCATCGGTGGAATCGAGGCGCTGTTGCGCGAATATTCGCTCACCACGCCCGAGGGCCTGGCGCTGATGGTGCTGGCCGAAGGCTTGTTGCGCGTGCCGGACGATGCCACGGCCGATCGACTGATCGAGGACAAGCTCGGGCAGGGCGGCTTCGCCACAAGCGAGCACCACGGCGACACGGTGCTGGTGAACGCCTCGGCTTGGGCACTCGGGCTCTCGGCGCGGTTGATTGGACCGCAAGACACGCCGGAGGGCGTTCTGCGTGGCGTGGTACGGCGCGTGGGGCTGCCGACGGTGCGCGCGGCGCTGCGCCAGGCGATGCGGGTGATGGGCAACCATTTTGTGCTGGGCCAATCCATCGAGGAAGCGTTGGCGCGCGCCGGCAGCCGCGCCGGGCGGGTATTTCGGTATAGTTTCGACATGCTTGGCGAGGGAGCTCGCACCGACGCCGATGCGCGCCGCTATCTGGCAAGCTACGCCGCTTCCATCGAGGCGATCGGTGCCGCCGCGGGAAATCGTCCCTTGCCGGACCGGCCAGGCATATCGGTGAAGCTTTCGGCACTGCACGCAAGCTACGCGGCGGTGAACCGCGATCGCGTGTTGGCCGAACTCGTGCCTCGCGTTCAGGTGCTGGCACGCGCGGCTGCCATTCGTGGGCTGAACTTCACCATCGATGCCGAAGAAGCCGACCGGCTCGAACTTTCGATGGATGTGATCGAGGCCGTGGCGCGCGATCGGCTGCTGGAGAACTGGGGCGGATTCGGTCTCGCCATCCAGGCCTACGGCAAGCGGGCAGGCGATGCCGTGGATTACATCGCGCAGGTGGCGCGCACGTTAAACCGCCGATTCATGGTACGGCTCGTGAAAGGCGCTTATTGGGATACCGAGATAAAGCGGGCGCAGGAGCGGGGCCTCGCCGACTACCCTGTGTTCACACGCAAGGCGATGACCGACCTGAGCTACATGGATTGCGCGGAGCAGTTGCTGGCGCTGCGGCCCTCGATCTATCCGCAATTCGCGACGCACAACGCGCTGACGGTGGCGAGCGTGCTGGAGCGCGCCGGCGGCACCGAGGGATATGAGTTCCAGCGCCTGCACGGCATGGGCGATGCGCTGTACGCGGCGCTGCTGGAGGCGCATCCCGGTGCGGCGGTGCGCACCTATGCACCCGTGGGCGTGCATCGGGACCTGTTGGCCTACCTGGTGCGGCGATTATTGGAGAACGGCGCTAATTCATCGTTCGTCTCCGTGGCTGCCGACGCGGATGTGCCGGTGGAAACGCTGCTGCGCCGGCCGGCAGAGATCATTCTTCGACCGGACCGGGCGCGTCATTCGGGTTTGCCGTTGCCGCGCGATCTTTATGGGCTGTCGCGGCGCAACTCCGCCGGGATCGAGTTTGGTCACGCCGCATCGCTTGCCGGACTGGTCGTCGAAATCCGGCAGCATCACGGACCGCACCTCGCAGAGCCGCGGATCAATGGAAAATCGGCGCCGGGAACTCTGCGGAACGTGATTTCGCCGAACGACGCTACAACCGTGGTCGGTCAGGTCAGTGAGGCAGCGCCAGCAGTCGCCGATGCCGCCGTTGCCGCCGGCCATAGAGGGTTTCACGATTGGCAGCATCGGTCGGCGGCTGAACGGGCCGCGATATTGGAAAAAGCATCGGATCGCTTGGAAGCCGAGCGCGGATTGCTGCTGGCGTTACTTGTTACGGAAGCTGGCAAGACGCTGGATGATGCGTTGGCGGAACTGCGCGAGGCCGTGGATTTTCTGCGCTACTACGCGGTGCAGGCGCGGGCGCTGTTCGGCGAGGGCGAAGCACTGCCTGGCCCTACCGGCGAGAGCAACCGTATTCGGCGGCGTGGCCGCGGCGTGTTCGTCTGCATTTCGCCGTGGAATTTCCCCCTGGCCATCTTCGTTGGCCAGGTCTCGGCCGCGCTTGCCGCCGGCAATAGTGTCGTGGCGAAACCCGCGGAGCAAACGCCGCTCATTGCGGCGCTCGCCTCGCGGCTATTACACGAATCCGGCGTCCCCGCCAGCGCGCTGCATTTGGTGCCAGGCGCTGGCGATATCGGCGCGCGACTTGTTTCTCATCCGGATGTAGGCGGCGTGGCCTTCACTGGCTCGACCGAAGTGGCCTGGGCAATTAATCGCGCGCTTGCCGCAAAAGACGGTCCGATCGTGCCGTTGATCGCGGAAACGGGAGGTATCAACGCTATGATCGTGGATGCCACCGCCCTCCCCGAGCAGGTGGTGGATGATGCCGTGGCGAGTGCGTTCCGCAGCGCCGGCCAGCGTTGCTCCGCCTTGCGGCTAATGGCCGTGCAGGAAGACGTGGCCGACCGGTTGCTGGAAATGCTCTCCGGCGCTGCCGCGGCGCTGGTCATCGGCGATCCCGCAGACCCCGCAACGGCGCTGGGTCCGGTAATTGATGCGGATAGCCGCGAGCGACTATTGGCGCACATTGCCCGAATGCGCGGCGAGGCTAGGCTGGTTTATGCGGGCACGGCTCCCGCCGGCGGCTATTTCGTTGCACCACAGATATTTGAGCTGCTTAGGCCGGGCGATCTGGCCAACGAGGTGTTCGGCCCGATACTCCATGTAGTGCGCTATAGGGCACGCGATCGTGACGCTGTTGTCGATGCCATCGATGCGAGCGGTTATGGGCTCACACTCGGCATTCACACGCGAATTGATGTGGTGGCCGAAGAAATCGGGCGTCGGCTCAGCACCGGAAATATTTACGTGAATCGCAACATGATCGGTGCGGTGGTGGGGGTGCAGCCTTTCGGAGGCTCCGGTCTTTCCGGAACCGGGCCTAAAGCCGGCGGCCCGGATTATTTGCGGCGCTTTGGCGTTGAGCAAACCATTTCGGTGAACACCGCTGCTGCCGGTGGCAATGCGGCTTTGCTGACCGCCGAGGAATAGGGGCGAGACTGGGCGGACGGTGCCGCGTTCTGGAGGTTTCAACGCCGAAGGTGGTAAGGCTGGCCTATGGGGTATTTGGGAAAACTCGTGGGGGGCGTCGCTGGGTTCGCGGTCGGCGGTCCGTTCGGTGCTGTGATGGGAGCGGCGCTGGGACATGCGGCCGATAGCGGCGCATTGCCGCGTTTCCAGTTGCCGCAGGGCATGTTCGATGCAGCCGCGATCCGGCCGGCGCGGCTTGCTGGGCTATTCGCGCCCAGGGAGCAGGTGTTTTCGCTTTCCGTCGTGACACTCGCCGCCAAGCTGGCGAAGGCGGATGGTCCGGTGAACCGCGCCGAAATCGACGCTTTCAAGCGCTACTTCCGAATTCCTCCGGAAAACGCCCGCAACGTCGGCCGTCTATTCGATCAGGCGCGTGACACGCCGGCCAACTATCTGCCGCACGCCGAGCGGCTGGGCGAGATGTTCGCGGACAACCAGTCGCTGCTGGAAGACGTGCTCGCGGCTTTGTTCGCGGTGGCGCGCTCGGATGGCGAGGCGAATGCAACGGAAATGAGCTTTCTCGCCGCAACCTCGCGCGCCTTCGGCCTCTCTGGCGCCGCTTGGGAACGCGCAAAGTCCGGTACTGCACGCGGGCCCTCGCGTGATACGGATCCGTATGCAATGCTGGGCGTGCCGCCCCACTCAACGAACGAAGCCGTACGCGAGGCTTGGAAACAGCTGATGCGCGAGAACCATCCCGACAGCTTGGCGAGCCGCGGAGTGCCGCCCGAATTCATCGCGAGTGCTTCCGAGAAAGTTGCACGCATCAATGCCGCGTGGGATCGGGTAAAGCGTGAACGTCAGATGTGACCCTGCCGATCCGGGAGCAGCCGAGCCCGAACTGCGATGAGCGTTCGGCAGGCGTGGATATGTTAGTTCTACATTATACCGGCATGCCAAGCGCCAAGGCGGCGATCGCCCGGTTGTGCGACCCTGTCGCGCGCGTTTCCTCGCACTACGTGGTGGATGAGGATGGTGCTGTGGTGAGGCTGGTTCCCGAGTCGATGCGGGCCTGGCACGCTGGCATAAGCGCTTGGCGCGGGCGACGAGGTCTCAATGATGTTTCGATCGGCGTTGAAATCGTGAATCCAGGGCACGAATGGGGCTATCGCGCATTCCCGGACGCGCAGATTGAAGCAGTGGAAAAGCTGTGCTTGGGGATCCTCTCCCGCTGGCCGATTCCGCGTTTCCACGTTGTGGGACACAGCGACATCGCGCCAAACAGGAAACAGGACCCGGGGGAGCTTTTTCCATGGAAGCCGCTAGCGGCCGCTGGGGTAGGGATATGGCCAGAGGCTGGGCCCGTCGCAGCGATTGATGCTCTTTCATTGCTTAAAGAGATTGGTTATGATATCGACATATTTAGGCACTTCGATATCGTGACCGCCTTTCAGCGTCACTGGAGACCCTCTGTCGTTAATGGCGAGCAGGATGCTGATACACAGGCCCGAATAGCTGAAGTTGCGGCTGCGTTCAGGAAGTTCGGCCGAGCAACGCGATGAGACCATCGAGTTGATCCAGCGTTTGATAGGCTATCAAAACTCGTCCGCTCTGACCATTGAAGCTGATTGAGACTCTCAATCCCAGCTTCTCGGACATATCCTGTTCCAGCGCATCCATTTCCGGATCTTTAGCCAGCGCTTCAGCGGGTGATGTACGGTCTTCCCGGCCACTCGCAAGGGCTTCGGTTTGGCGCACATTCAATCCCCTAGCCATGACCACCGAAGCTATCGCCTCGGGATTCGCGTGGGCCAAAAGGGCCCTGGCATGGCCGGCTGTAAGCCGCCCATCCTGCACTGCCGCCCGAACGCTTTCGGGCAAGCCGAGGAGACGCAGGACATTGGCGATGTGGCTGCGGGATTTACCAACAGCTTCTCCGAGTTTCTCCTGGGTCAAGCCAAACTCGTCGATCAAGCGACGGTAGCCTTCTGCTTCTTCGATGGGGTTGAGGTCCGCACGCTGCAAGTTCTCTACGAGCGACGCCGCCATGGCGTCGGCATCTGTCATTTTTAGGACCAGGGCTGGAACGGCACTCAATCCTGCTTCCCGCGCTGCACGCCACCTACGCTCGCCGGCGATGATCTGGAAGCGACCATCTTGCGAGGGATGCGGCCGGAGCAGCAGTGGCTGAAGGATGCCGTGCGCCCGGATTGATTCTTTCAGCTCAACAAGGGTGCTAGGCTCCATTTGTCGTCGCGGCTGAAAGGGGCCGGGCTCCAGCGCGTCCAGGGCGAGCATGTGGGTCGCCGGCGCTTCGATCGCCGACGGCTCATCGCCAAGAAGCGAAGCCAAGCCCCGGCCGAGCCGTGGGCCGGGTTCGCGGGCCATCAGCGCTTCCCCTGGAGACGCTGCACAAACTCTTCAGCTAACCGGACATAGGCTTGGGCGCCGGCCGAACTCTTATCGTACAACATAACAGGCTTCCCATGACTTGGCGCCTCAGAGAGACGGATATTTCGAGGAATAACGGTATTGAACACCCGGTCGCCGAAGAAGCTTCGAGCATCGGCGGCAACGAGATCTGACAAATTATTTCGACGATCAAACATCGTTAACACGATGCCTTCCAACTGCAGCCGGGCGTTCAGATTGCGCCTTACGCGGTCAATTGTGCGTGTGAGCTGGCTAAGGCCCTCTAACGCGAAAAACTCGCATTGCAATGGCACCAGAACGGTATCGGCTGCGACCAGGCCATTTAGCGTCAGAAGCGTCAAGCTCGGGGGACAGTCGAGCACGATGTGGGCAAAGCCCTTCACATCGGCCGGAATCAAGGCATCGCGAAGGCGGAACTCACGCCTATTAAGAGCCACAAGCTCGATCTCGGCTCCGGTTAAGTCGGGATCTGCCGGAATGATGTGCAGCTTCTCAATCTCGGTTGCCCTCGCGATCTCCTGCGGTTTGCCGCCCTCTGCAAGCATCGCATAGGTGCCGGGTGCACGCGCCCGCCGCTCAACTCCAAAGCCAGTAGAAGCATTGCCCTGCGGGTCTAAATCGATCACCAGCACGCGCTCCCCGCTCAGTGCAAGCGCAGTGGCGAGGTTGATTGCGGTCGTGGTTTTGCCAACGCCGCCCTTCTGATTCGCGATGGCGACGATGTGCGGTAGCAGGTCAGCCACGAGTCAGCTCGGAAACTCGCAAGATCGTGCCATCTCCCGTACGGCTAGGGTATCGTTCCAGCCTCATGCGCCATCCGGATGCGCCAGCCTCTTCGATTTCCTTGTCGACCCTGCGCCCTTTTGGAAATATTGCCACACCGTCCGGTGCAAGAAAGTATTCGGAGTAGGCCAACAGTTTCGAAAGAGGCCTAAAGCCTCGCGCGGTTAACAGACGTGTCTTTGGCAAATCGAGGTCCTCAACGCGGCGAGCGTGAATAGTGACGTTCGCCTGTGTTGCTCGGGCTACCTCAGCCAAGAATGCGGCCTTGCGCTGATCGGCTTCAACCAACTCGACCCGAATGCTGGTTACAATCGCAAGAACAAGCCCAGGGAAGCCAGCGCCCGACCCCAAGTCAATGCCGGAGCTAACGCTGGGGAGCAGCGGCACAAGCTGAAGAGAGTCGTCGATGTGGCGATGCCATACTTCTTCTGCCGACGAACAGGAAACCAAGCGGATAGTGCGCTGCCACCTCAGGAGCTGGCAAACAAAAATATCCAGACGACCATGTGTTTCACGTGAAACATGGCCTAATAGTGTTTCACGTGAAACACTCACACGGTACGTTGGCGACGCAGGTGGCCAACCACGCTCATCACTGACGCCGGCGTCAACCCCGGCAAACGTCCAAGGGCGCCAATACTTCCGGGCTGCACAGAAAGCAACTTTTCACAAGCTTCCGTGCTCAACCCCGGCACGGCATGGTAGTCCAAGTTAACAGGGAGGAGCACCTCCTCAGCCGCGCGCATCTCACGGACTTCCGCCTCTTGCCGTGAGAGAAATCCGGAGTACAAAACTTCGGACGCAACTTGGGTTCTCGCACGAAGGTCTAAAGCATCGACCCATGTGCCGGCTCCTGTAGGAAGGTAGTTGAACACGTCGTAGACGTTGCGACGATCCCCGTCCGGGATTTCCAGGTGCCACCTTGGAGCGCTCTCAACATTCAAATTCGTGTGGTGCACCTGCTGCATGGCAATGGCCACTGCGACCCGATACTGAGCAAAGCGGGCTTGGCGCTTGGATCCTATGCAGCCCAATCTGAGGCCGTGGGGCGTCAGCCTTGTGTCCGCATTGTCGCAGCGAAGACTCAAGCGATACTCCGCACGCGATGTAAACATTCGATAGGGTTCGGTCACACCACAATTCGTGAGGTCGTCCACGAGGACGCCTATATAGCTGCTCGCTCGGTCCAACCGTAGAGGCTCACTTCCGCTAGCACAGCACGCCGCGTTGATTCCGGCTAGGATGCCTTGCGCGGCCGCTTCTTCGTAGCCCGTTGTCCCATTTATCTGGCCGGCAAAGAACAGCCCAGCCACGGAGCGCAGTTCAAGGGTCGATCGAAGCGCGCGCGGATCAACATAATCGTACTCTATCGCATATCCCGGTTGCAAAATGCGCGCCCTCTCAAGCCCAGAAATGCTCGCCACCAATTCGGCCTGCATTGCTGCCGGCAGGCTGGTGGAAATCCCGTTCGGGTAAATCGTGTCGTCATCCAAGCCTTCGGGCTCAAGGAAGATGCGATGCCGATCCCGGTCCGAAAAGCGCACAATCTTATCCTCTATAGAGGGACAGTAGCGCGGCCCTTTGCCGGCGATCTGGCCATTATAACCCGCCGAATAGGAAAGATTACGCCGTATAAGGCTATGCGTCGCTTCGGTCGTTGCCGTGACCCTGCACTCAATCTGCCGGCCTTCAATCCGTTGTGTCAGCAAGCTGAATGGTACCGGCTCCGCATCACCAGGATCGGCGGGCAGCGCCTCCCAATCGATTGTCCGTTTAGAAAGGCGTGGTGGCGTCCCGGTTTTCAGGCGTCCCAACGGTAGGTCAAGTCCCGCCAAAGTGCGCGCAAGGCCAATCGATGCCGCCTCGCCCATACGTCCCGCTTGGTGCTGTTCGTGTCCGATATGGATCACGCCACGCAAAAATGTTCCCGTTGTCAGCACCGCAGCACCGCACAAGTAGGCTTTGCCGCTCGCGCCAATCACTCCCGCAAACGCCCCCTGTCCGTCGAACGTGAAGTTCTCGACCGCTTCTTCAAGAATCGTAAGCGAATCCGTCTCGTGGAGAATATCCCGAACAGCTCGACAGTAAAGTTGGCGATCCGCCTGCGCACGCGGTCCACGGACAGCCGGACCCTTGCTGCGGTTCAAGAGCTTGAAATGAATTCCGGCCCGGTCTGCCGCGCGCGCCATAACCCCGTCGAGAGCGTCAACCTCGCGCACCAGATGACCTTTGCCGATGCCACCGATCGATGGGTTGCACGACATCGTGCCGATTGTATCCGCACGATGGGTCATGAGCAACGTGCGCGCGCCCATGCGAGCGGCGGCGGCGGCCGCCTCGGTCCCGGCATGGCCGCCACCAATCACGATCACGTCAAAGCGCGCGGGGGAAGCCATACATCATTTCCCAATGCAGAACTGGCCGAAAATCATGTCCAGCAGCGATTCCGTGTCCACACGGCCGGTTATACGCGAGAGGGCACGCATGGCCAGCCGTAGAGCCTCGCCCCGGAGTTCAGGCATCGCGGCAAGCCTAGCCTCGTCTAGTGCGCTGGATGCTTCTTGTAAGGCCGCCGAGTGTCGGGCCCGGCTAAACGCTGGAAAGCCCAGCGTGGGAGCGAGCTGCACGACCTGCGCTGACAACGCCTCCCGCAAGTTCCGCATGCCTTCACCGGTGCGTGTGCTGATCGCAAGACAGCCCGTGTCGGGACGACGCAAGTCGATCTTGTTGAAGACAGCAAGACCATTGGCATTGGCCGGCTCCTCCAGCTTACTCCCGGGCTCCAGAACGGTAATCACAAGATCGGCCGCTTCCGCCCGCGAGCGCGCGCGGCGCACGCCCTCCTGCTCCACCGGATCCTCGGTGTCCCGTAACCCTGCCGTATCCACCAGTGTGACAGGAACTCCAGCGAATTCGAGCCGGACTTCCAACGCGTCCCGCGTCGTCCCGGGGTTAGGCGAAATAATGGCCACCTCACGTTCCGCCAACGCATTCACTATCGAGGACTTACCCACATTCGGTGCGCCCGTTACAGCAAACACCAGACCGTTCCGCACACGAGCACCCGCAACGACTGACGACAAACTACGATCGAACTCGAGGCGAAGGGCCTCGATACCGTCGGTAAGCTGTTGCTCAACCTCCGGCGGCAAGTCCTCGTCTGGAAAGTCGATCAGTGCTTCTTGCCACGCCAGAAGCTGGGTTAGCCGCATGGACCAATCGCCGATTAGCGCGCTCTGCGCGCCGCCGAGCTGTTGAAGTGCCATGCGCCGCTGTGACGTGGTTTCCGCTGCCACCAGATCGGCCACCCCTTCCGCCTCCAGCAGATCGAGCTTGCCGTTCAGGAAAGCCCTTCGGGTAAACTCGCCGGGCTCAGCGGGACGTGCTCCAGCTTCGACGAGCGCATCGGCGATGCCGGACAAAACCGCAGGCCCGCCATGTACTTGCAGTTCTGCAGTGTCCTCGCCTGTGTAGCTCGCGGGGCCTGGAAACCAGAGCACAAGCCCACGATCCAGCAATTCGCGGTCCTTATCCCGCAAGGCCCGCAAAACGGCGCGGCGAGGAGGCGGAATATCCCCGCACAGCATTCTCAAAATCTCAGCCGAGCAGCTACCGCTTAGCCGCAACACCGCGACAGCCGACCTGCCAACGCCTGTCGCGACGGCAAAAATGGTGTCTCCAGCGCCAGCCACCCGGTTCAGTCCAGCATCAGCGCTTCGGCGCGGCCGTGCCGGCGCAGGTGCATCTCCAGCACTGAGTCCACCTCGCTATCATTACGTATTCGATACCAGACTCCCTCGGGATAGATCACCACGCACGGACCGAACTCGCAACGATCCAAGCAGCCGGCGGCGTTCACCCGCACGCCGGGGATACCGAGCTCCTTCGCCCGGACTTTCATGTAATCACGAAGCCGTTCCGATCCGCGCTCGGCACAACTGCCTTTGACGTGGCCGTCTGGACGCCGGTTCGTGCAGACGAACACGTGAAACTCGAACCACGGCTTCGGATTCTCGGCCCAACGTCCAACCATCGCCATCTCCATGCAAATCATGCTTTCAGGAAACCACATGAACCGACTCGGTCAGGAAAAATCGCCCTATCTGCTGCAGCATGCCGGCAACCCCGTGCATTGGTGGCCCTGGAGCCAAGCGGCGCTGGCCCAAGCCGAAGAAACGCGGCAACCAATCCTGCTTTCGATCGGCTACGCCGCCTGCCACTGGTGCCATGTCATGGCACACGAATCATTCGAGGACGCGGAAACCGCCGCGCTCATGAACCAGCATTTCGTGAACATCAAGGTGGACCGCGAGGAGCGGCCGGATATCGACCATATCTATATGGCGGCTTTGCACGCGCTTGGCGAGCATGGCGGGTGGCCGCTCACGATGTTCCTTACACCCGACGCTGCGCCCTTCTGGGGTGGGACATATTTTCCGCCGGAGCCGCGTTGGGGCCGGCCCTCGTTCCGTCAGCTTCTCGTCGCGGTTGCTGACGCGGTCCGGCTGGGCGACAGCGCCGTCGGCAGCAACCGCGCGGCGCTCGCGCGCGCGCTCGTCGCCTCAGCCGCGCCGCAGCCCGGCAACGCGATCACGCCCGATCTGCTTCCCCGCGTCGGCAAAGCCTACTTGCGCCGGATCGATCTGCTACATGGCGGGCTGAGCGGCGCGCCGAAATTTCCCAATGCGCCTGTCTTTCGCTTCCTCTTTCAGCTCGGAGGCGAGTTTCGCGCTCCGGTGCATGCGCTGCTGCGGCATATGTCGCAGGGCGGCATCTACGATCACCTCGGTGGTGGCTACGCGCGCTACAGCACCGACGCCGAATGGCTGGTGCCGCATTTCGAGAAGATGCTCTACGACAATGCCCAGTTGCTCGAGTTGCTGGCCTTCGCGCACGCCGCGGCGCCAGACCCGCTCTATGTTGAGCGTGCCGTGGAAACCGCGGACTGGCTTTGCCGCGACATGAGCGTGGCGGGGGCCTTCGCTGCTTCCGAGGATGCGGACAGCGAAGGTGAGGAAGGGCGCTTCTACGTCTGGACGGCAGCGGAAATCGCCGCGGTCCTCGGACCTGCCGCGGCAGAGTTTGCCTCCGCCTACGACGTGACGCCGCAAGGCAATTGGGAAGGCCGCGCGATTCTCCGCCGCGTCACCACACGCGGTTCTGCCGAGCAGGAACAAAGCCTTGCCGCATCGCGCGCGGCGCTATGCGCCGTGCGGGCGCGCCGTCCTCGCCCGGGACGCGACGACAAGGTACTCGCCGACTGGAACGGCTTGGCCATTGCCGCACTCGCGCGCGCCGCTTGCGTGTTTGATCGGCCGGAGTGGCTGCTACGCGCCCGCGATGCGTACGGCCGCATTCTTGCGCTGCTCGGCATGCGCGATGGCCGGGTGCAGCACGCTTGGCGTGAAGATCGCGTGACAGCCGCGGGGCTGCTCGAAGATCAGGCCGCCATGGCGCGGGCCGCATTGACTCTGTTCGAGATCACGGGGGAGCCAGGTTATCTATCCGACTCCGTGCGCATCGCTGGTGCCGCCCGGCGCTGGTTCGGCGACACCGACGGTTCACTCTTCGGCACCGCGAGCGATGCCACCGACGTGCCGGTGCTACGCCCACGCAGCGCGGCCGACAGCGCCACACCGAACGCCCAGGCACTATTGGCTGAGACCTGGGCACGGCTGCACCATCTGACCGGCGAGCCCGAGTTTCGCGGCCTCGCGCAGGCGATCATCGATGCCTATGGCGGCGCTGGCGATGCGCTAGCCGGAATGCCCACCCTGCTCGGTGCCGCGCACATGCTTGAGGCGGCGACGACGGTTGTGGTCTCGGGGAGCCTTTCCGGCGCAGGAGCGCAGTCGCTGCTGCGAACGGCGCTTGCGGCAGCCGATCCCGCTTTGTGCGTGCTGCGCATTCCGCAAAGTGCCCCGCTGCCCAAGTTGCATCCGGCGCACGGCAAGACACCTCCGCCCGGCACCGAGGCGAGCGCTTTCGTCTGCCGCGCCGGAACGTGCTCGCTAGCGCTCTCGGACGCAGCCGCATTGCACGAACGCTTGCGCCAGAGCGAGGTATTGCCGTAACGCGAATCACGGCTCGGCCCTGGTCGCAAACCGCCGTATGCGCTATGAAGCAACATGCTGTCGTGTTCCCTTGCGCACCGGTCGCGGCGAACGGAACCAAAGGCGCCCATCGCGCGCTCGTTCCGCGCATGATCAGCGAAACCACTGGCAGCACCCCTACCGCGCTGGTCGCCGCCATTCAAGGCGGCAGCCAGACTGCCTTGCGACAGCTCTACGACCTTGAGTCGCGACGCCTGTACGGCATAGCGCTGCGGATTCTGGGCCGGCCAGACCAGGCGGCGGACGCTGTTCAGGAAACATTTCTGCAAGTATGGCAGAACGCGGCGGCTTACATGCCGGAACGCGGCGCGGCGGCGGCTTGGCTCACCGGCATTGTTCGCTACCGCGCGCTTGACATTCGTCGCCGGCATTCCCGGGAATTCCTGCAGGAGATGCCGTCTGAGGTTTTGTCTGACGCCGCTCTCACCGCCGAGTTCGATGCGCGGTTGGCGCACGCGGCGTTGCGCCGGTGTTTGGAGGCGCTCGATGAAAATCAACGCCGCTGCGTGGTGCTGGCCTTCGTAGAAGGTCTGTCGCATACCGATATCGCTGACCGCACGGCATCGCCGCTCGGCACCGTGAAGAGCTGGGTGCGGCGCGGGCTGCTGTCGCTGCGGAGTTGCCTCGGATGATCCCGGACGATCCCGAGGCGCTCCAGGTGATGGCTGGCGAATACGTGCTCGGCACGCTCGAGAATGCCGATGCGCGCGAGGTGGAACGTGCGCTGCGCATCAATCCGGCGCTGCGCAAGGCGGTCTTTCGGTGGGAGGAGGAGCTGCACCCGCTTTCGGCGCTGGCCCAACCCGCCGATCCGCCCGGTGATCTATGGGACCGAATTGCTCGCCGATTAAATCAGGCGCCGGTTCGCTCGTCCGCCGCGTTAGCCATCTGGCGCGGCGTGGCCATTGCCGCGAGTGCCATCGCCGCCGCGCTCGTCGCCTACATCGCGTTACGTCCGGTGCCGCAGCCGGGCCTGGTTGCGCTGCTGCACGGGCCGAAGGCGACGACGCCGGTTTGGATGGCTACCGTCACGGATACCGAACTCTCGTTGCGCCCGATTACCGCCGTGGTCCCACCAGCCGGCCGTGTGTTCCAGCTTTGGGTGATTCCGCCGGGTGAAAAGACGCCGCATTCGCTCGGGGTGCTGCCAGCCGCCGCGCATCAAGCTGTGCCGCTCGCCGCAGGCGCAACGCTGGCAATCAGCGTGGAGCCGCCCGGCGGATCTCCGACGGGGCTGCCGACCGGACCGGTAGTCTTCCTGGGCGCCGTCCAGCCCTCCTGACCGCGAACGCTCCGCATGAACCCTCGCACGAAAAATTTACGGCGAGCCCCGGACATCCGCCCGGACGCTCGCCGTATGTCACTTCGCAATCTAACGTGCTGAAATTCGATGCCCGCCGTAAGAACGCCGGGCCCTTACAAAGTTCCGGCTAAAAAATCTTGTATTTCGGGAACGAAGCGAAACCGTATGGCCAGGCGATCGCGTTCACCTCGCCCCGGTGCGGCTGCTTGAACGGGCCAGTGTAGCCCGACCCACCCTGTAGGAATGGTGTAAGCGGCCCCACCACCTCGGATACCCGCTTGAGCAACGCGCTTTCGATGATCCGATTGTTCGGTGGATTGGAATTGGATGCGACGCGCAGCAGCGCACGATGTTCGCATTCGATGCCGCCGATCTGCACCGCCAATCCGATCGCCGTAGGATCCGCCGTCGTAATACCCTTCACTACCGCGCCGGAGAATTCTCGCGCAGCAGCGATATAGGCGGAGATGAAATAGTCCTCGAGCAAGCTTGCGGTCGGAAAGAACACTGTCTCGTCGCTGAACATGTTTTGCGGGAAATAGAACTCCGTGGCGAGCGGCGCGGCGCCGAGCCGGCCGAGGATCTCCATGTGCTCGTATTCCTGCACCACTGCGGCTTGGAAATAGTTGCGGTTCGCCTTGCTATTCACGTTTGGCAGGCTGCCGCTGCCGAGCGCGAAATAATAGAATGTCGTGGCCAGCGACTCCGCCGTAGCGGCGAGCTTGAGGATCTCCATGGCGTTGTCGCCGCTGTATTCGCCTGGGGTCGCAGCCGCTGCCGCGATCGGCCGCAACAGCGCGGCGCCGCCCGCGGAAAGTCCCGCCGCACCGGCCAGCACCGCCGTGCGGGCGAAGAAGTCGCGCCGTGAAGCGCCCGCCTCGCTTGCCTCGCGCGCTTTTTCCACGAGAGCCGTCATTACCTTCGTGGTCCGGCCGAAATTCTCCTCGAACTCGTCGCGCATGCGCTGCTCCCGTGTCTGGTTCCAGATACGGCGCCCACCCTGATGAAGCAGACACCGGGCCAGTTACGGAGCCAGCCGCACCGCCGGATGCGGGCTCGCGAAATCGTTTACC
Source organism: uncultured Acetobacteraceae bacterium (assembly GCA_964250215.1). GTDB lineage: Bacteria > Pseudomonadota > Alphaproteobacteria > Acetobacterales > Acetobacteraceae > DAIDJM01. Next base: position 35,551 of record CAXUEX010000010.1, read on the forward strand.
GCCGCGATGCTGCATCCAGGGAGAGATGACGGACCATGGCCACGTGATGTAGGAGAGTCGCGGGTCATGCCGTCGTTCTCCCTTCATTCGCCGCTTGGCGCCCTCACGCTGTCCGAGGAACAGGGCGCCATCGTCTCGCTCGACTGGGGCTGGGGCCGGGACCAGACGGCAACGCTGCTCCTTCGGCGTGCGGCCGATTCGCTCCACGCCTATTTCGATGGCGAGCTCGACCATTTCGACCTGCCGCTAGCGCCGACCGGCTCCGACTATCGGCGGCGTGTATGGGCGGCGCTGCGTCGCATCCCGTTCGGCGCCACGGCCAGCTACGCCGCGATCGCCCGTGAGGTCGGCGGCTCGCCTCGCTCGGTGGGTGGCGCCAATGCCGCCAACCCCATCCCGATCCTGATCCCCTGCCATCGGGTGGTCGCGGCCGACGGCGTTGGCGGCTACTCGGGCGCCGGCGGATTGCGCACGAAGCAATGGCTGCTCGCATTGGAGCAGCCATTGCTTGCATCGCAGCCCCGGCGGAAGCTGGCGTGATCCACGCTATTCGTCTGCACGAGACCGGTGGCCCGGAGAAACTCCACTGGGAGCCCGTGCCGCTGCCCGAGCCGGGACCGGGCCAAGTGCTTCTGCATCACGAGGCGATCGGCCTGAACTTCATCGACATCTACTACCGCACCGGCCTCTACAAGCTGCCCAGCCTGCCCGCGATCATCGGCCAGGAAGGCGCCGGAACGGTCACCGCGGTCGGGCCGGAGGTGACCGGCTTCGCCCCAGGCGACCGCGTGGCCTACGCCGGCGCGCTCGGCGCCTACGTTACCGACCGGGTGATTGCCGCCGAGCGGCTTGTGAAGCTGCCGGCGGCCGTGGACACCCGAACGGCCGCCGCGATCCTCCTGCAGGGACTGACGGCGCACTACCTGGTCCACCGCACCTATCCAGTGCAGCCGGGGGATACGGTCGTAGTACACGCGGCAGCCGGCGGGGTCGGGCTGCTGCTATGTCAGTGGGCCAGCCACAAGGGGGCGACGGTGATCGGCGTGGTATCGACCGTCGCCAAAGCCGAACTCGCCCGGGCCAATGGCGCGACACATACGGTGGTGGGCTACGCGAACCTTGCGGCCGAGGTGAAACGCTTGACGCATGGCGCCATGGTGCCAGTGGTGTACGATGCGGTCGGCCGCGACACATTCACGTCCAGCCTCGATTGCTTGGCGCCGCTCGGGCTGATGGTGAGCTACGGCAACGCTTCCGGCCCGGTGGCACCGTTCGAGCTTTCCGCACTCAGTGCGCGCGGCAGCCTGTTCGTGACACGGCCGACGCTCGCCACGCACACCGCGAAGCGGGCAGACCTGTTGCGCATGTCGGGCGAGCTGTTCGACGCCGTGGCGGGGGGGGTCTTGCGCCCGCTCGTGCAGCAGGCGTTCCCGCTGGCCGAGGCCGCCGCGGCGCATCGGGCGCTGGAATCGCGGGCAACCATCGGCAGCACGGTGTTGATCCCGTAAGCCGCAGGCCATGGTTCGGTAGCGCAGCAGTTACGCTTCTTTTCTTGGGCCTTCGCAGCGCCGGCACGATATCGCCGGTTGAGGAGGCACAAATGCGTAAATTGCTGAAATCCCTGCTTCTCGGCGGTGCGTCCGCGATTGCCATGTTGATCGCGGTGCCAACGGCGCAGGCCGCGCCGGGCTTCGGCGGCGGCTTCCATGGCGGCGGTGGATTTCACGGTAATGGCGGAAGCGGCGGCCGCGGCGGGGGTGAGCCGGGATGCGGAGCCACGGGGTTCGAACGGC
>CAXUEX010000011.1:0-35887 GCA_964250215.1 uncultured Acetobacteraceae bacterium
GGGGCTTCGATGCGGTGGGCTTCGCGCCGGCCGCGCTGGGGCAAGCGGCGCGCGAGCGGCTGGCCGCGTTCCTGGCCGCCGGCATGCACGGCGACATGGGATGGCTCGCCGAGCGCGCCGAGCAGCGCGCCGCACCCCGGCTGCTGTGGCCCGAGGCGCGCAGCGTGGTGGTGCTCGGGATGTCCTACGCGCCGCAGGGCGACGCGCTGGCCACGCTCGCGCAGCCGGACCGGGGCAACATTTCGGTTTATGCCCGCCACCGCGACTACCATGCGCTGATCAAGGGGAAGCTGAAGCACCTGGCGCAGTTCATGGCCAGCCGGTTCGGCGCCGGCGTGAAAGTGTTCGTGGATACCGCGCCGGTGATGGAAAAGCCGCTGGCCGAACAGGCGGGGCTGGGCTGGCAGGGCAAGCACACCAATCTGGTGAGCCGCGCACACGGCTCCTGGCTGCTGCTGGGCGAGGTGTTCACCACCCTGGACTTGCCGCCATCCGCGCCGAACGCGGCCGGGTGCGGCAGTTGCACGCGCTGCCTAGAGGTGTGCCCGACGCAGGCCTTTCCGGCGCCGTACCGGTTGGATGCGACGCGCTGCATCTCCTATCTCACGATCGAACATGCGGGCCCGATCCCCGCCTCGCTGCGGCCCGCGATCGGCAATCGCATCTATGGCTGCGACGATTGCCTGGCGGTGTGCCCGTGGAACAAGTTCGCGCGCCCGACGCGGGAGCCGAAACTGGCGCCGCGGCCCGAGCTGGTGGCGCCCGAGCTGCGCGAACTGGCGGCGCTGGACGAGGCCGGGTTTCGCGCGCGTTTCGCCGGCTCGCCAATCAAGCGCATCGGCCGCAACCGCTTCCTGCGCAACGTCGCCATCGCGATCGGCAACTCGGGCGACCCGGCGCTGCTGCCGGACGCAGAACGGCTGCGCGGCGAGCCCGATCCGGTGCTGGCGGAGGCGGCGGACTGGGCCTGCCGCCGTCTCGCCGCGTACCGTCTCGCCGCGTGCTGATCAAGCGCAGTTTTTCGCTCGCCGGCCATCGCACGAGCGTGGCGCTGGAGCCGGAGTTCTGGACAGCGCTGGGCAAGCTCGCGGCCCGCCGGGGCGTGGCGATGGCGGCTCTGGTAGCGGCGGAGGATTCGCGGCGCGATCCCGGCACCAGGCTCGCCTCGGCGCTGCGGGTGTTAGCGCTGCACGAGGCGCCGTTCGCTTAACGTTCTTGTAAGCAATCCTGGGTCAGGCTGCTCGAGTCCGAAAACGGATCCCTTTTGCGAGCGGAGAAAATCCATGCAGCTTGCCACATCCCCCGCCACCATCAGCCCGCTGATGCTGGCCGATCGCCTGTTGACCCTGGCGCAGGATGCCGATCGCGCCGGTCTGCCGAAATCGGCCGAGCGGCTGCTGCGGCTGGCCTACGCCATCTGCGGCGAGAGGCCGCAGGTTTGAGCCCTGCTTGCCCTCTCGAATATAGCCAGTCGTGTCGAACGAATGTGCCGGAAATCCGGCCCGGTAAGCCGGGTTTCTGGCAAATACGACGACTCGAGAAGCCTTCGTTGTTCAATCGTCTCCGAATTCTTCACGACCGACAGCGCTGCTAAGCCGAGCAATCGCCGATCTCGCGCGCGCCAGCGCGTGCGATTTCTGCGCGAGGGCAAGGGTGCGCCCGGCAATATCGGCGGCGAGGCGGCACCGTGCCTCATCCACCTTCGCGCAAAGCTGAAACAGCGACGGTCCAGAGAAGATTTCGTTCAGCACGGCGGTAACGCTGCCATCCGCACGGCCGCTTGGCACCAGGATCGCGAGGCCGCCCATGAAGGGCAGCACGTGCATCGCGATCGGCTCCTCCCAGCTCGCGACGAAATCCTCCGCCCCGGTCAACACGCCGTTCAGCGGACCGCCCTCGGATAGCGCGTTGAATCGCGTGGCATTCACCCCGGCATCGCGGAGCAAAGCCTGCCCGGGCACGATCCCGCGCTGCGCGTAAGCCTGCCGCTCGGGAATGCGCCCCGGATCCCGATACGTGTCGCGCCGCGCATTCGGCCAGCCGGCGCCGTGCAAAACCACGATCGGGGCGTGCTGCCCAGCCGCCACAGCGCGGGCGAACAGCAACTGCAGTGCGTGATAGACCGTGTACCAATTCGGCTCAGCATCCAAAATGGCGAGATCGCAACTCGGCAGCACCGGAATCGCTTCAAGAGCAACGAAGGGGTGGAAATCATGCTGCTGCGGATACCGCGCGAGCAGCGCCGCCAGTTGCGCATCCGACCGAATATCCGCCAGATCCAGGTGCGCGCCGACAGATTGGCAATAGGCCAGCAGCATCTCCGTATGGCCACCCGATTCCGTGCCGATTTCTATGATTCGCCGCGGCATCGCCGCCCCGACCAGGAACGCAATCGTGCGGCTCCAAAAATTTTCGTCCGGAACAACGGCGCCGGATGTTTCTGCTGCAAAACTGGCCGCAGCCCCGATATCGTCAGCCACTGCGAATCTCCGCTTCAGGCGCAACGTCGCCATCGTCACACACCGCACCCAGATGCGGCGGCAACTCGATGCGTTGCAGGTAGCCGAATGGCGAGGTGGAGACCAGATGCGGGTTGCAGCCATGGTCGATCGCGAACGGCTCGGCATCCAGCAGCCGCCGTATCGAGGTCAGATACCAATGTCGAGAATAGCCAAGCCAGGGCTGTCCGAGCGCCGTTCCAAGGAAAACCAGATAAGAACGGGGCGTGACGAAATTGGCGTAGGCGCGCAGCGCCTCGAACGGCACCGCATCTCCGGTATCGGGCGCGAAAAGAACAAGAATCGCTTCTTCGGCCGATAATGCGCATTCCACCGCCGCAATCGTCTCGGCGCGGCGCGGTGCGCCTTGCACCCTCAAGACACGGTCTGACATGCCGTTATCGGGCGCCTCGCCGACAGCGACGATCCGGCTGGCCGGGAGATCGAGCAGCTTGAGCAAATCGTCGAGAAACAAAAGCAGCCCACCCGGCGCGTTGGTTACGACAATCCGGCCGGGGCGGAGCCGTGAGACGAGTTCCTGAATGGCCATCGCATCGGTAGGCGCCATGCCCAATTCCTGGCCACGCCAAAGTGCCGCATCCTGCAAGCCATTCTCGACATACACCGAGTTCAAATAACTCTGCGCGGTCTCGTCGAACTGCAGCACGAGCGAACCGGGCCGCACCCGCTCCGTAATACCGATCCGTCCCGGCATGCCGGGACGTTGCCAACTCGCCACGGCATGCAAATTCCGGATCTGTCCGCGCAGCCGAATGTCTACCGCGTTCGTCACTGGATAGGCTTGCCCACGTACCGCCACATAGTGGCTTTCGTAGCGCCGCACACGCTGTTCCTTCATCTCCATCGTCACGTTCGTGGTCGTGCCATCGTGGAATTGATGAAAGGTGGCTTCACCGATCAGCGCCACTGGCGGCTCCGGTGAAGCCTCAACGGCGCGGCGGAACAGGTCCAGATTGGCGAAGCCGGCGCCCGCTTCCGAGAAATCCTCGGCCATGCCGCCGATCTGGCGATAAAGCCACGCCGGAACGAACAGGCAATTGCTTTCGATCATGGCGTCGAACCATGGCCGTGGGCTTTCCCAGAATGGCGCACCTTCGCGGAACAGGAGGTATCCGTCCTCCGGCCAACCGATCTTGTCGAACAGGATGTCCTCGTGCGCGCGCGTGTAGCCGACTTCGGCGAGCCAGCGCTGATCGCCGCCGACAAACCATGGGCGCAATGCAACCACCGCTTCCGGCGCCTCGGCCACCGCATCCCAAACCTCGCGCAGCACGCCCGGCGTTAGCAGATGCGCGCCATCAATCATGATCGCGATGTATTTTCCCTGCGCCTGCGCCGCCGCTTCGTTGATCGCCACAACCGGCGAAGGCAGATGGCGCGACGGGCGGATCAGCCGGAATTCCGGACCGAAGGATTCAACCCAGCCGGCTTCGAGCGGCGGATCGGAATAATTATCAACACAAAGCACTTCGTAACGCAACGTGCCGATATCGCGCTGGTAGCCGCGCGACAAGGATTTCAAGGTTCGTGCCGCCTCCCGCGGCATGTTGTAGAAATTCACGACGATGCTGAACATCACACCGGGCTGCGCGTCGCCGCAAGGCGGCCGCACCATGCGCGGCCTTGTGTCCTCGACCGCCGGCGGATCCGCCTGTTCGGGCAAGGGCGCCGCGTCCGACGCAGGCTGCAGCCGCACTATCGTGACATGATCGAGCGCGCGGCCACCGTCCGAATACAGAACATTCAGGCGATGCAGCCGGCCGTCCCGCACGCTGGCCGGCATTGCGGCGAGAAGGCCCCAGCGCCCATCCCCCTGGCGCCCTTCTTCCAGATCCTTGCGCCATATGTCGGCGCGCAGCGATGCGACGCGCGCACCCTCCTCCCAAAATTCCAGCACTACCGGCGCCGAAGGCGTGGCCAGTGATTGCGCCCAGCCATTTATGCTGTCGGGCCCGAATGCATCGATAAATCCCAGCACGCCGTTTGTGAGTGTCCAAGGCAGCAAAGGCCAAACGAGCTCCTCGACGGCGGGCACATCCACCGCATCGGCGGCCGGTGCAGCGAAAAGCACCGGACCGCCGGGCAAGGCCGCGCCGCCGCGCACGCGCACTTCCAGCAACGCGCCATCCGCGGCGCTTACCGGAACGGCAAAGCCGCAGGCACCATCGCCCTTGCCGCCCGCCTCGAGGTCGGCACGAGGGATAATGGCGGCTCCCTCACCGGCCGGCTGGCCATCGGCAAAAATTTCGAGAACGACTTTTTCTGCTGGCGCACCTACCCGCCAAGCCCAGCCGCGAACAACACCGCCATCGCAACCATCCACCCAGCCTTCCACGCCGGCTTCAGTTCCGTCCCCGGCTGCCTCGTCGTGTAAGAATGCATCCTCGGTTGTTGGTGAGGCGTTCTTCTGCGCATCATAGCCAACCGCCGCTTTCTGCATCTGCTGCAATATCAGCGCACCGTAGGCGACGTTGGCGTGCGCGGGAGTGCCATGATACGCTTCCTGCAAAAAACCGCGCGCATCCACGGTTTCCGCCGGACAAGAAATGAATTCGATGCCGATAGTTTGGCAATGCGCGGCGATGATGCCGGAATGTACGCGCCAGAGCTTGTAGCGAAGCCAGGGCGGCGAGAACGCGGCATCGGCGCCGAAAAGATAATAGAATCCCGGATCGTTCTGCGGCAGCGCCTCGTGCTCGAAGGTCGGCGGCGACTCCATCTGGAACACCGGGCCGTCCACCGCGGCGCGCACGGCGCTCATGATGTCGCGGAAATGCCGAGTCTGCTCCAGCATCGCCGCGTGCAGCGCATCGAAGGGGATGATGTCGGCACCAGGCGTGAGCGGCAGATCCGGCCGCTCCGGCCAGACGAAATCGAACGGAAGCGGGTGCACCACCAGCCCGATATCCTGGTGCACGGCGCCGCCGATGAACGAAAACACCGGCGCCACCAGGCGTTTGCGAATCGCCGGCACCAGGGCCATGCGCCCATGTTCCATCACGAACGGATCTGGCAGATGCCAGAAATTCAGCAGCTCCAATGCCTGGCCGAGTTGCCTGGCTGCCGCCGCCACGGTTTCGGTATGGCTGTGGCCGATCACCACTAGCGGCGGGCCGCCCGCGCCCTGCGTGCTCATGGGATTTGACACCGCGCCGATGCGCGCGACACTGCGCCGCCATGGCCGATCGAAACCCACCGCCGACGCCGCATCCGTATGCCGCGGCGCCCGCCTACACGCGATGGCGCCAAGCTGTGGCGCAACCCTCGCCCGCCGATATCCATCCCGTTGCAAAATCGAAATTCCGCATCGGGCGGCAGGACAAGATCGCCACCGCCGGGAGCTGCTTCGCCCAGCATATCGCCGCCGGCCTCCGCCAACGCGGTTTCAACATCATGCAGACGGAACCCGCGCACCCGCTGCTGCCCGCCGCCATTGCGGAACGGTTTGGCTACGGCATTTACACCGCGCGCTACGGGAATATCTACACCGCCCGGCAATTGCTGCAAACCTGGCGCCGTGCCACCGGCGCCCTGCTTCCGCGCGACGATGCGTGGCTGCAGGATGGGCGCTTTTATGATCCGTTCCGGCCCATCATCCAGCCGAACGGTTTTGCCACCATGCAGGAATTCCAGGCTGACCGCGAACGGCATTTCGCCGCCATACGCGCCGCCTTCACCGGCATGAATGTGCTGGTCTTCACGCTCGGGCTCACGGAGTGCTGGGCCGATCGCGCCGATGGCAGCGTGTATCCGGTGTGCCCGGGCACCGCTGCCGGCAAATTCGATCCCGCGCGGCACGAGTTGCTGAATCTGTCGGTGGATCAAACCCTGGCGGATCTGTTGCTGTTCCGTTCGGAGATCCGGCCGCACAACCCAAACTTCCGCATGATCCTGACGGTCTCGCCCGTGCCGCTGGTGGCCACCGCGCTGGATCAGCACGTGCTGGTTTCCACCACCTACGCCAAATCCGTGCTGCGCGTGGCGGCCGGCATGGCGGCGGAAGATCCGAACATTCTGTATTTCCCCTCGTATGAAATCGTCACGGGCGCGTTTGCCCGCGGCCGGTATTTCGCCCCGGATCTGCGCAGCGTAACCCAGGCGGGCGTGGACCACGTGATGCGCGTGTTCCTCGCCAGTGCCGTGGACGGCGCCGACAGCCACCCCGCCGCCCCGGCCGCCCCGCCCGACACGCATTTCGAGCGTCTGCGCCAGGCGGTGGCCGTGCTGTGCGACGAAGAAGCCCTGGACCCGCTGCCGCCGCACGAAACATAGCGAGACCGGATCATTTTGGCGGCACTCCGCGCCGGCCTTCCGCGCGGCCTTGCGCCACGAAATGCTCGAGCGGGTTCAGCCCGGCATCGGCAACATCCGGATAGGTGGTTAGATAAAAGGCCGGATCGAAATCCGGATTTGGCCGGCGGCCCTCCCGCACGCCATGCTCCAGAAAATGCAGCAGCGGATTGGCGCCCGACCGCGCCGCATCGGGCGCGGCGGCCAGATAGAAAGCGGTGACGAAATCCGGCCCCGGATCGCGGCCTTCGGCGGCGCCATGCCGGAAGTAATGCTCGGCGGCATCCATGCCGGATGCGTTCACATCGGGATATTGCGCGCCATACCACGCTGCCGACAAAACCGGGCTGCGCCGGAGCCGGCCGATTGCCGCCGCTTCCGCAAGTTCGGCGTTGGCGACGCGCCCGTCACGCCGGCGCAACAGCCTGCCCAGAACACCGCGCGGCGCCTGCGCCGGATTGCCGGCCGCCGCGTTCTCGGGCCCCTCCGCCTGGGGTGCCGCGGCGAGTTGCGCGCGGCGCAGCGCTGCATAAAGGTGTTCGGTGCGGCGTTCCGCGGTATCGCAGCGCTCCCGCAGCGCCGCGTTTTCCGCCAACAGCACGGCCCGCTCGGCCTCGGCCTCTTCGGCCGCGCGCTGAACGATGCTGCCCATGGTCAGGCCGGACAGCACCGCGCGCACCTGTTCCCGCTCCGCCGCCGCACGCCCGGCGAGGATAGCGGCGCCCCCCATCAGGGGCATCACGGCATGGATCAGCGCGGGCGCTTCACTGGCGACAAAATCCTCCAGCGCCGCGAGCGCCAGTGGCCGAGGGTCGGCGCCCGGCAGCGCATCCGCGGCATCGTCCGCCGCCAGCACGCCCAGCAGCAGCACCAGCGGGTAGGGTTTGGCGGTGCGCCGGGCCTGGATGCGCAGCGCGTGCAGCACGCCGGTCACGGTGGGCCCTCCCGCACCGGCTTCGATGACGACGAGACCGGGAACGGGCAGCAGCCCCGCGGCATCCTGCGGCCGCGCCCGATGCAGGGTGAACCGGTTTCCGTCTTGCGGCGGCTGCGCTTCCGCCGGAACGGGCCAGGCGAGATCGACCAGCCCTGTCCATGGCGATGCGAGCGACAGCACGGCCGCGGCCAGGCCGCCCGCGCCGGGCCCGACCAGAAGCGTGCGCTGGGGCTGCAGCCGCGCGAGGGCATCCTGCCATAGCGCGGCGAAAGCGTTCGTCATTGGCGCGTGCAATCCGATTTCGCCCGGACCTGTCAACCTTGGGGGCGCCCGGCGAAGCGAGGCTTAGCCGCGTTCCGGGCGCGTTAGAACAGACGCGACCCGGCCGGACGCCATTCCGCGTCCGTCGGCGCGTCTATCGCCAGGACTCACGCTGGATCGACTGTAACTCCACTTCACCCACACGGCCATGGTCGAGGGTCTAACTGCCCAAAAATGAGATTGTAACGTCACGAATCTCGCGTTCGTGACTTCCATTCCGATACCACAGTGGTTCAGCTATGCGCGCGAATTACAAGGAGCAGCACATGTTTTCGATATTGAGGGTTGTTGGTGTCTCCGCCCTGTTGATGCCACTGCAAAGCTTCGCGCAGACATCGGGCGGGCAGCAATTCTATGGCAATTCCGTGACAACCGGGAAGAATGGGTGTGCGGCCATAGGCAAGAACGTGCTCTTCCCGGCGGAGGGCAGCTACACGGTCAATAGCGACGGGACGAAGAATTTCTCGATCAAGTTCCTGATACAGAACGCTACGCAGAAATTGCCGCTGCAGTATCTGGTGGCCGGGTTTAATTCGGACGGGACGACCCAGGCTTACGATCCCCAACTCTTCGGAACCGTCCAGGGGCTGACTGGCACATCGAACAACAAAATCGGCGTGAGCTTTGTGCTCGGGCTCGGCGACAGCACCGGGCCGCTAGAGCTGAATGCGCCAATCCCGGGGACGACGACGGTTTGCACGATCGATTTCTCAGGTGTGCTCTACTTTTCACCGGATTAGCGGCTTTTCAGAAGGCTGGCCATGTTCAAAAGGAAGTGTCGAAAGACCCTCGAGCTATTGGCTGCTCCAGGATCACCGTATCCGGGGCGAGTTCCGGGTTCCGACACCATTCGACAGTTCCACCGTGGCGCCTAGAACAAGCGCGACCAGGCCGGACGCAATACCGCATCCTCCGGCGCGCCTGTGACCAGGAATGTGCCGGCGGCGGCTGTCACATCCACTTCGCGCACACCCCCATGCCCGTGCATGACCCCTGAAGGCAAGACCGCCGCGCGCCACGCCGGCCGGTCCCACAGCCAACGGATCGGCGTAGCCAAAACGGTATTGTCCGCAAACCGGAATGATATCCGCCCCGCCGCGGTGCCACTCGGTACGAGGAACGGCACGATCAGCGCCCGATCGCTGGCGCTTGGCTGGCGCAGGCTGAACCGCAGCGTGGCATCCGGGCGGTTGGAGGCCTTCGCTGACCACACCGGCCCGCGAAACGGCACGTTTTTACCAGTCCATGCCGAAAAGCCGTCGGAGACGGGCGGTTCGTCATCGCGCGCCGAAGTACTGCCCAATGCCTCCAGCGGCGTGATCTGCACCGGCCCCACCATCGCCGTCTGCGGTAACACGCAAAACGGCTGATCCGCGCCCGGATCGAGGCCGGCGACACGGATTGGCACTGGGGCGGCGGCAAACCGCGTTGGGGGCGCCAGCCGGAAACCGGCATCGAATCCGAGCGCGGCCTGCTGCAGGTTTCTCACTGCGTCCACATCCGGCCGCGGCGTCAGCTGGCGGGATGTTCCAAGCAGAGTGCCGTGCTCGTCGAAGGCGGCAACCCAGCGCAAACTATGCTTCGCAGCCGGGCCCGTCAGCCAGCCTTGCAGCAGGAAGGCGCTGTCATCTATCGGGAAGGCGGCGTCCACGTAGCCGCGACACGCCGGCATCTGGGACACTTCGAACCGGCGCAACCGTGCCATCAGGCCGGAAGGGGGGCTTTCTTGCGGCGCGAACATATTGATGCCGCGTTCGTGCAGAAAACGCACCTGGTCTCGCACGTCATCGACTTTGCCTAGAAAGATCACGGGCGCAGGACCTTCTATGCCGACATCGTTGCGCAGCAATTGCGCATCGCTTAGCACCACATAGTGCCAGCCGGCCGCGATCGCGTCATACACCGGCGCGTTCACCACCAGCAGCACGGCGCCGGCGGCTAACGGCAGCGCCACTTCGCGTATCCAGGCAGGCCACACCGCACGTGCGCCCCATCGCGCATATAAGGCGAGCAGCACGGCGACGAAGAGCAGGCTCATTGTCGCGTAGCGGCTCACCAAGGCCGCCTGCGCTCCCATCATCACCCGGGAGGTAAACGACGCCGCTGAACCGCAAAGGAAAACCCCCACGCCCAGGGCGATCAGCGCGGCATCGCCCGAAGCCATGGGCAACCCGGCAAAGGCGAGCCGCTTCATGGACGTTACAAGAACTGTCAGAAACAGCGCCAGTCCGCACAGCCCGGCGCCGGCTGCGAAATTTGGGAAGCCGGTTAAAACGCTACCGAGAAAGTTCCCGACATAATGCACCCGCGTTGCCACCAGCCCGGCATCGAGCAAAGGGGGGTGCTCGGCCGCCGGGTAATGGTGGAAGAACAAAACAATACCGATTGTCGCCAGCGGCCCATAGATGAGCCAGATTGCCGGCCGCGCGAACCGCAGCGCCATCAGCACAAGCAGCCCCGGCACCATCAGCACGCCGCCGGCCATCGAGAAGATGGCTACGATGCTGCACAGCCCGGCCCCGGCGGCGCGCACCAAACCCCGCCGCCCGGGCAAGCTGCAGGCCTGTGTCAGCAACACCGCCGCGCCGCACGCCGCGAGGCACATGATGGCGAATTGCACCTGGAACGGAAAGATTAGGTTTTCCACCTGTCCGACCGACACCATCAGCGCGATCCAGAACAGCGGCGGCAGCGTCCAACCCGTCAGCGCCACACCATCAGCCCGCGCCAGACGCCACAACAGCAGGGCGGCGCCCATCAGCAGCCCGAGATTGATCAGCACGACCGAAAATCCGTTCATGCCGAAGAGGATCGAGTCCAGCAGCAGCAGCACGCGCGTGGTGACGATGCGGTGCTGGCCGTAATGCGCCTTTATCAAATCGTGCAGTGTGTAGTGATGCCCGTACCAGAGCTGAAAATCGCTGACCCAGAACCAAAGATCAAAAAACGCTTCGGGTGTGTAGTGCCGCAGCACAAAAACAATCGAGCGCAATATCAAAGCCAATGATAACACCGAGAGGATCGCCCAAGCAGGGCTCCTTGGGATTTTCGTCGTGCCTGCAGCCGCAATGAGCGCACCACGAGTCACGAGAGGAGACTTCTTGAAGTAGAACAAGGGCCCAACTCTTTTCAGGGGTATGAGAGCGGGCGGCAGAGACTGTCGTCGAAATGCAACGTTTGCTTGAAAAATCTTGCCAATTGTAGCTGGAATGCAACTTCGCGGCTGGCACACTTGGACTGATTGTCCGAGCCTCGGGAGCAACTCGAGAGCAAGTCAGCGTGGCCGCCCGCGACCAAATGGTATTCGGCAGGATGCGGCAGCTCACGCTGGACGATCTCGGCGTTCCAAGGTGCCGGAACGACGTTATCACGATCGCCCTGCCAGAGCTGAATCGGAATCTGCACGCTCGCAAGGCCGCGCATGCCGAAAAGGTAGCCCATCGCGGGGGCTAGTGCGGCAAGCGCCTTGATGCGCGGGTCTGCCACCCAGGCGGAGGCTGGCGGCGGGCGTTCGAACAAATCCAGACGCTTACTGCGTTCCAACCAACAGGACCACTCCTCCGGCGCATGCTTGCAATGGGATGCCATGAGAGACAAGTCCGGCTTGCCACCAGCCGCAACGAGAACCGTAAACCCCCCGAGTGAGAAGCCGAATGCGCCTATCCGGCCAGGATCGATGCGAGCGCGGCCTGACCAAATGTTTAGCATGTAGTCGATCAGGCTATGCAACTGAGTGGTCCGCTTCTCGGGAGCGAAGACGAACCAATCCTTGTATTCGTCATGGTCGATGGCGGCGGCAATAAGGCCTTGGCGGGCTAACGCACGCATAAGGCCATCCTGCGAGCGGCTATTTCCTCCCGCGCCGTGTGAAACAACGACCAATGGCAAGCGGCCCTGGTTCGACGGGTTCATTCGCGACGTTTTTCGTAAAGCTGGATACCAAACAAAACCCGGCAGCGGTGGCCCCTTGGGCTGGGGAATAAAAACCGGGTTCCCGACAACAGCAAGCAAGGTCTTGCACACTGACGGCCGCGGCATTGCTCCGGATAGCAGAAACATGATTAGAAACGGCTTTAAAAAGGTTGCGTTTCTCACCGGTCCGTCCTGTGTGCTCTCGCGATATCGGCGAGCTTTCTGCCGGCGCGCCACGTTGCGCCAGCATTGCAGATCGAGTGAGCGAACGGCAGCCTGCTCATTTACCCAGCCAAGGTCGCAAGTTCATAACGAGGATCGCTTGCAGCCGGCCGGGAGCGAAAATCGGCCCGCGCGTAATCAGGCGAATGGATGCGTAAAGCTTCGCAATGGTTAGATCCGCGATCTCATTTGTGTCGGAAGCCAAACTCTCCCGGTATCCTTTCGGCATGTCGCGCTTTAGATGCGCGATGCGCCATTCCGAATTCGGTGCGGCGGGCAATCTGGCCAGCAACGGATCGGCAAGCCCACATTGGTCGGCTACGTGCACACCGGGCCCCTCTGCCAGACCAGTTACCCCCAAGCCGCCGCACTCTATTACTCGGACACGGGTGGGCGCTGCCAGATGACGCGGCCAGGGGGGCATATTGAGGTAAGAACGTTTCGCGCGCACCAACCCGAAGACATGGAAGAAAATGCCGCGCTCGTCGGCAATGCCCGTAGTCGCGACGTTTGTCCCCGACATTTGAGTATCGGTCAGCCATGTCGCGGGTAGGTTGACCAGCCCGAGCAGAACAAGGCAGCAGCCAAGCGCCAGATGGCGGAATGCGAAACCGCGTGTCTGCGCCACCTGCGCGGCCGCCACTACCAACGGCGCTACCAGGAACCGGCCGGACATCTGGTCACCGCCGATCACGACAACATAGATCAGGTAGGCGATCATGCCGAGCGCGATGGCCACGCCGTGCAAACCGCGCCGGAGGCCGAGCACGATGGCCGCCAAAATGGCAGGCAGCGTTACCGCGTCGCGCCCCAGCGAGTCGAGCATGTAGATGCAGCCTTGCAGCAGCCGCTCATGGCGCGGAATGGCGCCCCCGAGCTTGGCGAAAGCCGTGTTGGGCACCAGAAAACCATAATAGAGCAGCGAAAACATTGTCCAAGCCGCAACCGGCACAGCGGCGATTGTCAGACTCACAATCAGGGCGCGCCGCGTGGCGAAACTTCGGGCCATGACCAATCCCACGAACGGCAGTAGCAGCAGAACGGCATCGGCGCGGTTCAAATACAGCAGGCCAAACCAAAGCGGACATAGCGAGACCTCGTCCCGCACACCTATGCGCAGCCGCCGCATTCCCGACGCCAGCACGGCAAGGATCAGAACGTTCGTGAGCGGCGTTTCCAACCCGGATGTCGAATAATCCAGGAAAGCCTTCGACAGCAGCAGCAGAACGCAAGCGGCCATTCCCGCGGCAGTCGCTTCGCCAAGACGAAAAAACAGCAGCCATAGGGAGGTGGCGGCCGCCGCCATGGACAGCGCCAACAAGGCAATCAGCGGGCTCACCAAGAGCTTGGTCCCCAGCGCGGCGCAAAGAAACCAAAGCGGGTGAGTGAAGGGTTGCACCCGCTCATCGATGTTGAACACCGGTCCGTAGCCGTGCAGCATGTTCAGGATGCAGCGCACCGTGATCAGCGCATCGTCGCTGATCCAGGCCACGCGCACCACCATGACGAGTGTCAGAAAAATCAGGGCCGCGAGAATCGCGCGGGAGGTTTCGCGATTGAAGGGCGCCGCGGCCCTGGCAAGTATTGCGTCGATCATCCAAATCCCTTGCGCCGGAGCACATTACCCGCCAAAAGCAGTAGCCAATTCTGTCGTCTGCTTAGTCGTTCTTCTTTCAGGATGCCACCCTGCTTCAGCGGCAACACCCCCGCCTTTCGGACATATGCGCCGCCTCGCCCTCCGGGCCGGCGAAGCGCCAGGCGGCGATTGCTGCCGTGCTGCGTTGGGCGGTGCTCGCGGCCTCGTTCGCGGCTTTTGCGCATAGCCTGTGGTTCGCCTGGCGCTATTTCCAGACCACGCCCTGGCTCGACATGTGGGACTGGGTGGGCGAGTTCCGCGCGTGGCCGCAAGGCCATTTCGGCTGGCGTAATCTGGTTGCCGAGCACAACGACCATCGCATCGCCACCGCGCGCGTTCTGTTCCTGATCGACGCGCTGTTCTTCCGCATGAGCGGCCGGTTTATCACCACGGCGAACATGGCCCTGCTCGGCCTGCTCGGGCTGCTTCTGCACCGTGTCTGGCGCAGTCGCGCGGTGGCCGGCACAGCGGCCGATTTGCCCGCCATTTTTTTCGTCGCCTTCGTAACATCGGTATGTGAGTGGGACAATCTTGTCACGCCGTTTCAGGTCCAGTTTGCGCTGTTGCTGGTTTTCGCGGCGCTGGCGACTATCCTGCTCGTTCGGGGCACGTCGCCCGGTTTGCCCGAAGGGCAATCCAGGGCGTTCGTTCTGGCCTCCGGCCTCGCTTACGTCCTCGCCGCTCTTTCCATGGCAGGTGGGGTCTTGCTGTTGCCCGTCCTGCTCGTTCTGCTGACGGTGAGACGCGCAAGCATTCTCCTCGCCCTCTTCTTCGTTGTTCCCGCAGTCCTCACCGCGCTCGCCTTTTTCTACGGTTACGCATGGCATTCCTCTGGGGGGCCGCTGAAGATCATCGAGCCCACGTCGCTGCTGCTAGCATACCGAATGGGCGCCGTCGGGCTCGAATTCCTTGGCTCGGCATTCGGCGGCCTGAGCGGCGGCGCTGCCATCGCCGCGGGCGCTGCCGGCCTCGCCTTACTGGGGGGCCAACTCTGGCGGGCTCGGCGGTCCGGGCGACCGCTTTCTGATGCCGAGGCGGTCTTCATGGCCCTTGCCGTGTTCGTCGTCGTGAATGCTTTAGCGGCGGCGCGCTTGCGCGGCTATTTCACCATTTGGAGTGGCCTCGCCTCACGCTACACGGGGCTCAGCCTGTTGTTCTTCATCAGTCTTGCGGGCGCCACCGTGCAGTCGGCCTGCATAAACGCCATCGACGCAAAAGCAGCCGGATTACGCTGGAACAACCGCACGATCCCTGCCGCGGTATCGCCGCTCCTGGCCATGCTCGCGCTGGCCGCATTCAACCTTCCGCCCGCTTTCTCGCAGCAAGCGGCCTCGCTTCGCCGGGCGCTGGAAACCGCCGGCACCACACTGCAGCAGGGTGTGTATGCGCCCACTCGCATTGGCATCCTGAACCCATTCGGGCTGGACCGCGTGATCGACAATGTGCGCTTCGCGGAACACCATCACCTCAGCGTGTTTGCTCAGAGCGGACGCCCGCCCGCCCAAATCCGCGCGGTGCTTCGCCAGCTCGATCTCGACCGGCTGCAGACCTGCTTTGGCGCCGAGAACATCCTCTACCGGCTGGACGCGCATCGCGCCGTGCTGCGCGCCTGGCTCGCGACCCCCGATCCGACGCAGATTGTTCGCTGGATCGAACTACGCAACGAACGCGGGGATGCCGAAGCTGTGCTGCCGGCACAGGAACTGCGGGAGGAACGGCCGCTGGGCACGGATCACGCGCCGATCATGGGCGTCTTCGTCGGTTTCTCCGGCACACTGGACGACGGACCGCTCACCATGATCGGCGTGCCTGGATCGGGGCCGCCCTGCCGGCTCCAGGTAGGCGGCCCTGGCCCAGCCCGCATTCAGGCGCCGCCCGATCGCCAGCCCGCGCCGCTTCCGATTCTCGGCTCGATCCATGCTTCCGCTGCCTGGGCACCGGCTACGCTCGGCATGCCTCCGGGTCTTCCAGCGTTGTGGCAGACCGCGAAAAGTTCTGCCGGCGGAATTTGGACCAGTGCAGCGCAGGGTGACGCAGCCACTGGTGATCTTACGATGCGCGTCGCGGCGCCTCACGCCGGTCTTGCGCTTGCCTTGCCTTTCGCCACGGGGGCAAGCCCAGATGGCCAGACACTGGTGTTTCAAGCCGAAGATGGCGCGCGAGTTGACTTGCCGGTTCCCGCGGATACGCAACAAAACCAGTGGACGCTTGCAGCCATACCCGCCGATTGGCTGGCCCATCATCCCGGCATCGTCACAATCACGGCCCGCGACAAGGGTCAAGGCGCTGGCCAGTGGCTTGCGATCGCGGCGCCCACCGCGGTTCGGCTAGATCCGGATGCAGCGCAACTCGACCATGATCAGCCCAAGGGCGGCTGAATAACAACCGCGCCGCTTGCTTTCAGATTTCGAGTTCAAGCCTCATTTAACGAAATAAACCCCCAGCCCGTCGATTTCCCGAATGACAAAGCCACGGCCTCGGTCGCGGGCGAAATCCTCCACCGCCAGGCGGCACGCCGGCATCACGTGGTAGTCGTCGATGATCACGGTGCCGCCGTCGCTCACGCGGTCCCACAGGCATTGCAGCGGCAGATACGTGGATTCGTACATGTCGCCATCGAGGCGCAGCACGGCGATACGCTGCGCCGGAAAATGCGGCATGGTGTCGCGAAACCAGCCCTCCACGAAGATCACCTGCCCGTCTAGAAGATCGAAGCGCCGGAAATTCGCCTCCACCTGGCTGCGGGATACGGCGAGCTCCGCAAAGCGGTGCAGGCCATCGCCGGCATCGGCGGGAAAACGAGTCTCGTCCGGGGGCGGCAGGCCGGCAAAGGAATCCGCGAGATACACGTTTCGATCGGTGATGTTGCGGCAAGCCAGCACCGCGCGCGCCATGATCGAGGCGCCGCCGCGCCACACGCCGGCTTCCACGATGTCG
Source organism: uncultured Acetobacteraceae bacterium (assembly GCA_964250215.1). Lineage (GTDB taxonomy): Bacteria > Pseudomonadota > Alphaproteobacteria > Acetobacterales > Acetobacteraceae > DAIDJM01. Next base: position 16,775 of record CAXUEX010000011.1, read on the forward strand.
CCGGGAACGGCGTTGGCGATGGCGTTTTCGATGCTGTCACGGAAATTGCGCAGCCGCTGGCGGCCGATCATGGTGTAGGCGCGCGATGGCCAGTCGAGCCCGATTTCGCGGGCGCGCGCGTTGAAGCCGAGCGCGGACGGCTCGGGCTCGGCGCGCACGCCATACACGTCGTGCAGCACGTCGGCGACGATTGCCTTGTAGGCCGGGGTGGCGATCGGCGGGTCTTCCATAAGGATGCCGGTGAGCACCGACTCCATCAGGTTGAGGTACAGCGCCGCCGCGGCGTCGTGCGTTTCCGCTGCCTTCATGGTGCGATCCCGCGGATCAGAGCATGAGCGGTCCCTGGTCGATGGGATGGCAGGACGGCGCGAAGAACCACGTTTCAATGGCCCAGCGCGGCCGTGTCAGGTTGGGGCGCGCGCCGGTGCGGTGCAGCATGAGGTGATCGAACAGCAGCGCGTCGCCCGGCTCGAACACCGGGCTGGCGATCTCCACACCGCCCTCGACAAGGGTTTCGACCAGGCCCGGGCCCACCGACCAATTGAAAGTGGCGCCATGCGAGCCGGTCTGCAGCACGTAAGGCAAGCGGCGCGCCACAATATCGAGGCCCGCGGCATCGACACCGCATGGTGAGAGAGCGAGCCATACGTTGATGGTGCGCACATCCGGGCCGAGGAAGGAGCCGTCTTGATGCCAGTCCGTGCCGGTGTCGATGGGCACGCGGCGGAGCGTGGATTTTCCGATGGAGAGCGCCGGGCGTTCGCCGAGATGGCCGGCGATGACATCGATGATGCCGCTGTGCTCGAACAGCTCCACCAGGGTTGCCAACATGCGCGGCGAGTCCGCGGTCCATACGCCGCCGCCGTCCTCCAGAAAGTGCCGGGCATCGGCGATGGCGGTTTCCACGGGGGCGCGGGTGTAAAACGGGTCTGACGCGGCGGCACCGGAAGCCGCGTAATAGGCATCGCGCGCGGCAAAGGCGCGTTCCACATTTTGGCGCAGCGCCTCGGCCTGGTCTGGCGTGGCCAGGCCTTTCACCCAAAGCACGCCGTGATGCTCGATGGCGCCGCCCATGATGGCGGATGTCAGCTCGTCCGCCGCAATGGAGGGGATGCCGCGCTCATCCGGGAACGGGTCTTCGTAGCGCGGCGGCCAGTCGGTGCGGCCCGGGCCCGGTTTGAGCACATCGAACGCCTGCATACGCCAAGCCACCAGCAGTCGCTCCAGCTCCGGCGACGGCGCGCGGCGATAGCTCTGGACGGCGCTTTTCAACGCGCCGGCGGCGTCACCGGCCCGCAGCTTCCCGGTTACGGCATCGATCACCGCGGCGAGATCGGGGTTGGCGCCTTGCAGAGGGGTGATGTGCATCGATTGTATCTCCAACTCGCGATCTTGCCGGATTTTACACCCACGGTCATGTGCTTATGCCAAGGGCGGGAGGAAGTCGGCCGCGGACGGACATGCCTGCCGCCCACCGAAGTGCCGCGGAGCCGTCTCCCTTGCTTGACAGCGCCGGCGGTTGCACGCCCTGGTTAGCCATGCGCTCCCATTCGCCCGTTCTGCTGCCGGTGCTTCTGGTTCTGCCGGCGTGCCTGGCCGGGTGCGGCTACACGCCACCACGCTCGAGCGAACGGCTGGAGGAGCTGGCGAGCTGCCGCAGCCAGGCCAACCGCGTCTATGCGGCGCAAAACCGTGACCAGCTTTCGCAGCGCGATACGTCCTCCGCCCCGTTCTCGGGCAACACCCTGCCCGTCGATCCCACGCGCGGCCTGTATAGCCGCTACAGCTACGAACAATTGCAGGAAGATTGCCTGAGCGGCGCCGGCGCACCTTCCAGCACGGGCCCCGAGGCGGCGCCCGCCGCGACGCCGCCGCAACCCACGCCAGCACCCTGAGAGCCTCGCGATGAGCCGCATTCTGCGCACCGAACCGGCCGCGAATTTCTCGCGCGTTGTGGAGTATCACGGCTTCGTCTTCACGCAGGGGCTGGTCGCGACCAATCCGGAGCAGGATCTGGGCGGCCAGACCCGTGACGTGCTGGCGCAGCTCGATGCGGTGCTGGAGCAGCACGGCACCGACAACACGCGGCTGCTGCAGGTTCAGATCTGGCTGGCGCGTATCGCGGACCGGGGGGCGTTCAACGAGATCTGGTCGGCGTGGCTGCCGCCCGGCCTGGCGCCGGCTCGCGCGCTGGTTGAAGCGCGACTGGCCGATCCGCGGTTCCTGGTGGAGATCATGGCAACTGCCGGCAAGTGAGCGCTACTGCGGCGGTATTTGTTTCTCGTAGCGATTTATTGCCGATACTTAAATCTATGCTTGTGTCGCGATGAGCACAGCGTTGCTTGCATAACACGGTTGCGCGCAACACGGTTTCGTGATCGTGTCATCCGGCCGAAATGGGCTTATAATCCTTTAACCCGCCTCCGTCCACAGGCCGAAACGCGGTAAATGACGGAAATTTTGGGTAAGCACAGGGGAATCGGTTGCCAGCCTCGCGGAAGCCTTGTTACCGATTTTATCCGTTGAAGACGTCCGGGGCCCGTTGAATGCAAAAAACCAGTCGAAATCTCCTGGTTTATGCCGCCTTTATTTCGCTCTGCTTGCCGTTCTCCACGATCGATGCCGCCGCCCACGCCAGAAACCGCCACCACCATGGCGTGCAGCGCGCCTATGCCTATGCGCCGCGCGTCATCCAATGCGTGGCGTTCGCAAAATGGGATGCCGGCATCGAGCTTTCGGGCAACGCGCGCGACTGGTGGGGCCGCGCCGCCGGGCTCTATGCCCGCGGCCTGCAACCGGAATCGGGCAGCGTGCTGAGCTTCCGGCCGAATGCGCGCATGCCGCTGGGCCATGTGGCGGTGGTCGCCGACGTGGTGGACGCGCGCACCATCCGGATCGACCAGTCGCACTGGGCCAGCGGCGGCATCGCCCGCGATGTCGAGGTGAAGGACGTTTCGGAGAACAACGACTGGTCGGCGGTGCGCGTGCAGCTCGGCCGCGGCGCCGGCTTCGGCAGCATCTACCCGACGCACGGCTTCATCTATCCGCGGCCGGACGACCGGCGCGGCATGGTGGTGGCCAGCAACACGCACGCGCCGGTGCCGGTGCTGGATGCCGCGCCGGCCGATTTGCGCGGCGGTCGCGCACGCCATGGCGCGGTGGGCGCGGTGGAGGTGGCCGAGGCGATGGCGTCTCCGGCCCGTCCGGTGGTCGGCCTGGACCTCACGCTGCCCGGTATCGGCGACGATGCGCCGGACCGCGCCTTCAAGTGACGGTCGCATAAAGGCCCGCGGCGACGGGCGATCGGCAGCGCAACCTTGACACCGCCGGGCCGGCGTTCTTCAACGCCGTCTCCGGGCGCGGGTCGCGCCCCGCGCGGGCGCGCCGCAGGGGTGTAGCTCAATTGGCTAGAGCGCCGGTCTCCAAAACCGGAGGCTGGGGGTTCGAGACCCTCCACCCCTGCCAGCCCCCCTGTTTGTTCGAGGTTCCGTACTTGGCAATCGTGTCCCCGTTCCGGTTCCTGCGCGAAGTGCGCGGCGAAGTGGCAAAAGTTACCTGGCCCGGCCGGCGCGAAACGCTGGTGACCACCGCCATGGTGCTGGTGATGGCCAGCTTCACCGCGCTGTTCTTTCTGCTGGTGGATCAGGTGATCGGCTTCTTTGTGCGCGCCGCCTTCAGCGGCAGCGTGTAGGGGGCGCGGAGCATGGCAATGCGCTGGTACGTCGTGCATGTATATTCCGGCTTCGAGAAGAAGATCGCGGCCGGCATCAAGGAGCAGGCGGCCCAGAAGGGGCTGGCCGACCATTTCGAGGACGTTCTGGTGCCGGCCGAGGAAGTGGTGGAGGTGCGGCGCGGCCAGAAGATCAATTCCGAGCGGAAATTCTTCCCCGGCTACGTGCTGGTGAAGATGGAACTCACCGACGACGCCTGGCACCTGGTGAAGAACACGCCAAAAGTCACCGGCTTTCTCGGCACCAAGATGCGGCCGACGCCGATTTCCGATGCCGAGGCCGAGCGCATCATGAAGCAGACGCAGGAGGGCGTGGAGCATCCGCGGCCTTCGATCCTGTTCGAGGTGGGCGAGCAGGTGCGCGTGGCCGACGGCCCGTTCACGAGCTTCAACGGCACCGTGGAGGAGATCGACGAGGAGCGCGGCCGCGTGAAGGTTTCGGTTTCGATCTTCGGCCGCTCGACGCCGGTGGAGCTGGAATATACGCAGGTGGAGAAGCTGTGAAGCCGTTGCCAGTTTTCAGTTTTCAGTTGCCAGGGCGTTCTGGCTGTTCTGGAAGCTGGAAGCTAAGAACTGGAAAAGGCGCTTGAGCGCTTACGAGTACCCGCTGCTCATCAAGCAGCTTCTGATCACGCCGCTGCGGCAGTTTGCGGAGCAGGAGATCGTCTATCGCGATCGGCTGCGGCTGAGCTATCGCGAATTCGGCCAGCGGGTCGCGCGGCTGGGCAGCGGGCTGGCGGCGACGGGCGTGGGGTCGGGCAGCACGGTGGCAGTGATGGACTGGGACAGCCACCGCTATCTGGAATGTTTTTTTGCCGTGCCGATGCTGGGCGCGGTGCTGCAGACCGTGAACATCCGGCTCTCGCCCGAGCAAATTCTCTACACGCTCAATCACGCGCGCGCCGATGTGGTGCTGTGCAACACGGAATTCCTGCCGTTGCTGGCGGCGCTGCGGCCGCAACTGCAAACCGCGCGGCAATTCGTGTGCCTGGACGATGACGGAAACGTGCCGAACGGGTTCGATTGGGACGGCGAGTACGAGGCGCTTCTGGAAGCCGGCGATCCGGCGCATGAGTTCCCCGATTTCGACGAGAACACTCGCGCCACCACGTTCTACACCACCGGCACCACCGGGCTGCCGAAAGGCGTGTTCTATTCGCACCGGCAGATCGTGCTGCACACGCTATGCCTGCTGGGCATCGTGCCGCTCGGGCCGCGCGACGTGTACATGCCGATCACGCCGATGTTCCATGTGCACGCCTGGGGCAATCCGTATGGCGCGATCCTGCGCGGCATCAAGCAGGTGTATCCGGGACGCTATTCGCCGGAGCTGCTGGTGCGGCTGTTCCGCGAGGAGCGGGTGACTTTCTCGCATTGCGTGCCCACCATCCTGCGCATGTTCATGGATGCGGCGCGCGATGCCGATTTGCGCGGCTGGCGCGTGGTGATCGGCGGCTCGGCGCTGCCGCGCGCGCTGGCGCGTGAGGCGCTGCAGCGCGGCGTGGATATCTGCGCCGGCTACGGCATGTCGGAGACCGGGCCGATGGCAACGCTGGCGACGCTGAAGCCGGAACTGGAGGATGGCGGCGAGACGGAGCTCACCTACCGCTGCCGCGCCGGGCGGCCGGTGCCGCTGATGGATCTGCGCATCGTGGATGAACAGATGCGCGAATTGCCGGCCGATGGCGTGAGCACGGGCGAGGTGGTGATGCGCGCGCCCTGGCTCACGCAGGGCTATCTGCACAATCCGGAAGGCAGTGCGGAACTGTGGCGCGGCGGCTGGCTGCATACCGGCGACATCGGTTGCCTCGATAGCCACGGCTTTCTGCAAATCACCGACCGCATCAAGGACGTGGTGAAAACCGGCGGCGAATGGGTATCGAGCCTGGATCTGGAGGATATCCTCGCGGAGCACGAAACCGTGGCGGAAGTGGCGGTGATCGGCATCAAGGATGCGCGCTGGGGCGAGCGACCGATGGCGATCGTGGTGCTGCGCGAGACGGCCCTGGCCGATGCGGCAGGCTTGCGCGCGCATGTGATGGCGCGGGTGGAGCAAGGCACCATTTCGAAATACGCTGTGCCCGAGCGCGTGGAGTTCGTCGCGGCGATCCCGCGCACCAGCGTGGGCAAGCTCGACAAGAAGCTGTTGCGGTCCCGGTTCGGAGGCTGAGCGTGCGGCAGAGGCTCGCCCTGCTGGCGGCGGCCGCGATGCTGGCCGGTGCTGCGCCCGAGGAGAGCTGTCCGCCGAATGGTAGCATTCCGGTGCCGTTGCTGCCGCACACGCGCGCGGCCCTGGCCACCAACCAGCCGATCGTGATTGTGGCACTGGGTTCCTCCTCCACCCGCGGCTGGATGGCCAAGGATGTTTCGCATTCGTATCCGGCGGTGCTGCAGCGGCTGCTGAACGACGAGGTGCCAAAGGCCGCGATTTCGGTGATCAATCGCGGCATCGGCGGCCAGGACGCGCCGGAGGAGCTGGGCCGGCTGGATCAGGACGTGCTGGCGATCCGGCCATATCTCGTGATCTGGCAGGTGGGCGCGAACGGCGCGCTGCGCGGCGCGGCGCCGGACATGTTCAAGCGCCTGATTTTGGAAGGCATCCGCAAGATCAAGGCCGCGGGCGCCGACATCATATTGATGGACAACCAACGCTCGCCGCGCATTCTGGCCGCTTCGGATCACGCGGCTGTGGAAGCGACGCTGCGGCAGGTGGCGCAGAGCGCCGGGGTGAATTTGTTTTCGCGCGGCGCGCTGATGGACCGTTGGGCCGAAACGGGCGCGCCGAACGAGGATTTCGTTGCGCCCGACGGGCTGCACATGAACACGCGCGGCTACGATTGCCTGGCGCAGGCGCTGGGCGGCAGCATATCGACGGCGCTGCGGCAACCGATCGTGCAACAGCGGGACAAGCCGAATGGATGAGGGCAACGCCGCGACGCATGGCGCGGGCGCGGCGCGCGCAATGGGCCGGCGCTCGGCCGTGGTGGACCTCGGGTCGAATTCGGTGCGGCTTGTGGTGTTCGACGGCGTGGGCCGCAACCCGGCGATCATTTTCAACGAAAAAGCCGTGCTGCGGCTGGGCCGGTCGCTGCACCAGACCGGGCGGCTGAACGAGGAAGGGCTGGATCAGGCATTGACGGTGCTGGGACGCTATCATGCGCTGGCGGCGGCGATGGACGCGCGGCCGTTCGAGGCGCTGGCCACCGCGGCGGTGCGCGATGCGAGCAACGGCCCGGAATTCATCGCCACCCTGCGCGACCGGCTGCCCGGCATGACCGTGCGCATTCTTACCGGCGAGCAGGAGGCGCGATATTCCGCTTCCGGATTGTTGTGTGGTATCCCGCGCGCCGACGGCATCCTGGCCGATATCGGCGGCGGATCGATGGAAGTGGTGCGGCTGAGCCAGGGCACGATCGGTGGCGCGCAAACGCTGAAGTTGGGCGTGCTGCGGTTGGCGGACCGCGCGGCCGGCGATCCGGTGCGGGCGCGCGCGATCGCCGAGGAGGCGCTGCAGGGCGTGGATTGGATCGGCGAGGCGACGGGGCGCGACCTGTATCTCGTGGGTGGCGCCTGGCGGGCGCTGGCGCGCATCCACATGGAGCAGACCGGCTATCCGCTGACCATCGTGCACCATTACACGCTGGAACGCGAAGAGGCGCGGGACCTGGCCGGCGTGATCGGCAACGCCAACCGCCGCGCGCTGGAGCGGCTGCCGGGCGTATCCCGCCGGCGTATCGACGACATGCCGTTCGCGGCCGTGGTGCTGCGCCGCTTGCTGCGGGCGACGGGCGCGCGGCGCGTGGTGTTTTCCGCTTCGGGCCTGCGCGAGGGTTGGTATGCGCACAACGTGGCCGAAGCCGAAGCCGGCGATCCACTGCTGGCGGAGGCGCGCGAAATGGCGGTGACGTATGGCCGCAGCCCGGCGCTGCCGCCCGCCTTGCTGGAGTGGACGGCGAAACTGTTCGGTGAGGAAACCGGGGAGGCCGCACGGCTGCGCGAGGCGGCTTGCTGGATGAGCGATATCGGCAGCCGCGACCATCCGGAATACCGCGCGGAGCAGGCCTTTTTGCGCGTGCTGCGCCAGCCCGGCATCGCCATGGACCACCACGCGCGCGCTTCCCTGGCGCTGACGCTGGCGCTGCGTTACGATGCCGAACCGGACATGCCGTTTTTGAACACCGCGCGCATGTTGCTGAACATCGGTAGCCTGCGCCGGGCCGAGATCTTGGGAACGGCGCTCCGGCTGGCCTACACGCTTTCCGGCGGCACGGCGGAGCTGCTTTCGGGCACTTCGGTGCGGCGCGAAAACGGGCGGCTGGTGCTGCGGCTTTCGCGCGAAGGCGGCGTGTTCGCCGGCGATTCGGTGACGCGGCGGCTGGAGCGGCTGGCGCAAGCCTTGGGCTTGGAGGCGGCGACGGAAACGGTTTAAGCTCGCCATCCGATGCGTGTGCGCGAGGCGGCGACGGGTTCCTTTCTCGACGATTTTCAGCCCATTCAGCCGCGTGTTGCGTTGCCGGACGGTGTTGCGCTGCGGGGCGTTTATTTCCGCAACAGCAACCACCCGGAGCTGGAGATCATGGTGCTGCAGGCGGCGCAAGATCCGCGCGCCGATGCGCTGCGCCGGATTTGGCGAGAGCGGCAGAACAACCGGCCGGCGCCGCTGCTGGTGGTGGCGCTGTGCGGCGAACATGCACTGCTGTTCGGCCCGGATACCGAGAAACGGCCGGTACGGCGCGTTCTGGCGGAACAGGCCGAGCGGCTGTGCCGGCGCGCGCTGGGCATGCCGGACCGGCACGCGGCGCTGCGCTTCATCGGCGAATCGATGCCCGGGCTGGATGGCGATCTTCCCGGCATCCGCAACGAAGGTTTGCTTTCCGAGCACGAGCTGATCCGCGGGGCGACGCATCGCGAGGATTGGCCGCGGGCACAGGCGAAGGGCGCCGCCATCCTGGCCCGTTCCGACATGGATCTGCTGCACGGTCTCGGTTTCGCGATCGAAAAGGCCGACGGCGTGACGCATCTGCTCAGCGCCGGCGACCGGCAGCGGGCGGTGGCGGTGCTGCTGGACGATCGGGAAACGCCGGAGGATGCGTCACCGCGGTTTCAGGCGCTTTCTCCCGTGGCGTGGGCGCTGCACGCGGCGGCGCGGCGCAGCCTGCCATGGGTGGTGATGGTGCAGCAGGACCGTATCCGGCTGTATCCCGTAGAATTGGGCGTGGGCGTGGGCGAGCGCGGCCGCACCGATACGTGGATCGAATTGCGCTTGCCACTGCTGCGGCAGGACCAGGCGGGGCTGCTGTGGCTGACGGTGTCGGCCGAGGCGCTTTGCCCGGGCGGCACGCTGGAACATCTGCTGGAAAATTCCAAGCGGTTCGCCGCCGAGCTGGCGCTGCGGCTGCGCGAGCGGATCTACGATCACGTGGTGCCGCTTCTTGCCACCGGCATTGCCGCGACGCGGGCGATGACCGACCCCGGTGCGGCGGATTTGCGGCTGACCTACGGCATGGCGCTGACCTTGCTGTTCCGCCTGCTTTTTGTTGCGTATGCGGAAGACCGCGATTTTCTGCCATATGCCAGCAACGAAGCCTATCGCGACCGGGCGCTGAAGAAAAAGGCGGTTGAGCTTGCCCGCGGCGGCGGCGGCCACGGTTCGGGCACGCGGATATGGCACGAGGTTCGGCAGTTGTTCGAAGCCGTGCGCAGCGGCGATGCGGGGCTGGGCGTGCCGGCCTATGGCGGCGGATTGTTCGCGACCGATCCGGCCATTTCACCGGCGGGTGCGGCGCTGGAGCAACTGGCGCTGGCGGATGCGGTGTTTGTGCCGGCGTTGCGCGCCTTGCTGCTGGACGAGGCGCGCGATCTGGGCGACCCCGGCAAGGGGCCTGTGGATTTTCGCAGCCTGCGCGTGCGCGAGTTCGGCACGATCTATGAAGGGCTGCTGGAATCGGAACTGGCGGTCGCGGATACGGATCTTGCTTTGAAGAAACAAGGCAAGGAGCTGGTTTATCTGCCCGCGAAGTCGGGCGACGCGGTGGAGGTGGAGCGGCGGGGTATTTTCCTGCACAACCGGTCTGGCGCGCGAAAATCCTCGGGCAGCTACTTCACGCCGGCTTTCGCGGTGGACCATCTGCTGGATGCGGCGCTGGAACCGGCATTGCAGGCCCATGCCGAGCGGGTGCGCGCGCTGGACGAGACGGCGGCGGCAGAGGCGTTCTTCGATATCCGCATTGCCGACATTGCCATGGGCAGCGGGCATTTTCTGGTGGCGGCGCTAGATCGGGTGGAACGCAAGCTTTCGGCCATTCTCGCTGAACGCAAGCTGCCCGGCGTGATGCGCGAACTGGCCGATCTACGGGCGGCGGCCGAAGCCGAACTGAAGCGGCTGGATCAGACGGCGCGCATCGAGAACGGGCAGGTGCTGCGGCGGCTGATTGCGCGGCGGTGCATCTACGGCGTGGATCTCAATCCGCTGGCGGTGGATTTGGCGCGGCTTTCGATCTGGGTGCACACGTTTGTTCCGGGGTTGCCGCTGAGTTTGCTGGATCATGCGCTGGTGGCGGGGAATTCGCTGGTTGGTATTGCGACGGTTCAGCAGTTGCACGAACGGTTTGCGGCATCCGGCATGGCCCTGTTCCCGGTGGATGCGCAGAGCCTGCTGGGCGACGCGGCCGAGCCGCTGAAGCGCTTGGCGTGCCTCACAGACGCCACGTTGCAGGACGTTGAAGCCGGACGGGAGGCAATGGAGCGGGCTCGCGTCGCGGTAGCCCCCACACGAGCGCTATGCGATCTTGTGGTGGCGGAGCGTGTGGCGCCGCAGGAGGTGGCGTTCCAGTTCGAGAACTGGCCGAAAGAGCGGGCGCAAATTCAGGCGCATCCGGCCCTTGCTCGAGCGCGGAAGGTGTTGGCGGAACTGGACGTGTTTCACTTTCCGATTGCCTTTCCCGAGGTGTTTCTGCGCAGCCGGCCGGGCTTCGATGTGATTTTGGGAAACCCTCCTTGGCAGGAGGTGACGCTGGAGGCGCTGGGTTTCTGGGTTCGGCATTTCCCCGGCCTCAAGGGCCTTCCGGAAGCCGAGCGAGGGGAACGGATCGCGCGGCTCAGGTACGGCAGGCCGGATCTGGTGATGGAATACGAGCGCGAAGTCGCGCAGACCAACCACGAGCGCGCTGTTCTCGGCGCCGGCTTCTATCCTGGCATGGGAACGGGTGATGCAGATCTCTACAAGGCCTTCGCATGGCGATTCTGGCAGCTTGCGATTGAACAGAGTGGCCATCTCGGGGTGGTTCTGCCGCGCAGCGCACTCGCAGCGGTCGGTTCCAGAGAGCTGCGCGAAAGCATGTTTTCTGGGAGCGCCTTTGTAGGAGTTACAACGTTGCTTAATCGCGGAGGCTGGGTATTTGCGGAAGCCGAACATCGCTACACCATGGCCCTACTCGCTGTAGCTCGGGGGCGGCCACAAGGCAGCAGCCTTGCGTTGCGTGGACCCTATGCTAGCCGTGCAAGCTGGGATGCGGGGCTGAACAGGCCGGCACACCGATTTACGCCGGCGGAGGTGCTGGGGTGGACATCGTCCGCCAGCCTGCCATTACTGCCTTCCGATGACAGCATAGCTGTCTTTGCGCAGCTCAGGATAGCGCCTCGCTTAGATTGCAAACAGGTTGGCGCATGGCGCGCACGGCCGGATCGGGAATTGGACGCCACCAACGACAAGTCGCTGATGAAGTTCAATCCGCCCACAACGAATGGTCTCTGGCCGGTGATGAAGGGTGAATCCTTTGACATATGGCAGAATGACCGCGGTAAGGATAACTATTACGCCTGGGCAGACCCGGCAAGCATAATGGAACATCTCCAGGCGAAGCGTCTTCGAAGCGCCAAATCACGTCGCAACTCGGCACACGCGGAGTTCCCTATCGAACACGTGCGTGACCCCAGTACACTTTCGTGCCAAGCACCGCGGATAGCTTTTAGAGACGTAACGAATCGCACAAATATGCGGACAGTGATCGCAGCGTTGTTACCTTCAGAACGATTTATCGGAAATCAAGCTCCGTATTTTGTGTGGCCGAGCGGAGATGAGAAAGATCAGGCCTTCCTACTTGGGGCTTTATGCTCGGTGCCGCTGGATTGGTACGCTCGCCGATTCGTCGAAACGCATCTGAGCTTCTTCCTCATTAACCCTTTTCCTATCCCCCGGCCGCCGCGCACTGACTTGGATTGGCAACGCGTCGTAACCCTCGCTGGTCGGCTGGCCTGCCCCGATGACCGCTTTGCCGAGTGGGCGCGGGCTGTTGGCGTGAGCCATGGCCCCCTCGATCCGGAGACAAAGCAAAACTTCATCGAGGAACTCGATGCGGTGGTGGCGCGGCTGTATGGGCTCAGCGCCGCTCAGCTCACGCATATCTTCGACACGTTCCACGAATGGCCCACCGAAACCCAAGCACGCGCCTGGAATGCGCGCCGCGACCGCACGCTTGGCATTTTCCGAGCGCTGCCATGAGCCGGCCGGAGTTCATCACCAACCAGCACGGTAACACGCTTCTCGCGGCGCTCCAGGCCGCGATCCCCGATGCGCCGATGCTGGCCGGTCCGGGTTTTGCCGACGCCGCAACGGATCTCGCGCAAATCAGCATCGCGACCGCCTTCATGAGTCCCGCCGGTTTCGGCGCGATTGCCGAGAGGCTGGAACAGGCCGCGAGCGTGCGGCTGCTGATTGGCGCGGAGCCTGTGCCGGAATGCGTGCGGCAGCAGCGCCGGCCTGGCGATCCGCCGCGCGCCATTTTCGAGCGGCGCGAGGTGGCGGAAGGATTGCGCCTGCTGGAAGCCGGCTTGCGGCACCATCGCGACCGCCAGGCTTTTTCCACCGAAGCGCGCCAGCATTTGCGCCGCATGGCCGCCATGCTGCGCGCCGGCAAGCTGGAAACAAGGCGCTACGAACGCGGCTTTCTGCACGCGAAAGCCATGCTGCTGGATGGGCTTAGCCCGGGCATCATCGCCGGCTCGTCCAACCTCACCCATGCCGGGCTCACCACCAATCTGGAACTCAACCTAGGCAATTACGATCCCGGCATATTCACCCAGGCGCGTGCGTGGTTCGATGCGCTGTGGGATGAGGCGGCGCCGTTCGATCTGGCCGGCATCTTCGAAGAGCCGGAACAGGTGTTTCCGCCCTGGCTGATCTTTCTGCGCATCCTTTGGCAGCTCTATGGCGAGGAGCTGGAACAGGAGCGCGAGGAGGCCGGGGAAATTCCGCTCACCGCGTTCCAGCTTCATGGCGTGTGGCGCGCGCAGCGGATATTGCGGGATTTCGGCGGCGTAATCGTGGCCGACGAAGTGGGCTTGGGCAAAACCTTCATCGGCGGCGCCATCCTGGAAGCCTGCGCGCGCAACCGGCAGCGCGCGCTGCTGCTGTGCCCCTCCGCGCTGCAAGGCACCTGGCAGCAATTCCTGACCGACCACAATATCGGCCGCTTCGTGGAGATGACCACCTACGACCGCCTGGCGCGCGACCGGCAGTTTCAGGATGCGCGCCGGCCCGATGCGGTGCAGCGCCATCTGCACGCCGACATCGAAGAATATGCGCTGGTGGTGGTGGACGAAGCGCATAATTACCGCACGCCGGATGCACCATACCGGGCCGCGGTGCTGCAACGGTTGCTGTTTGGGCCGCGCAAGGATCTGGTGCTGCTCACCGCCACGCCGGTGAACAACAGCCTGTTCGATCTGTATTATCTGATGCGGCTGTTTCTGAAGCAGGATAGCGCGCTTGCCCGCAGCGGCATCGTGAGTGTGTACGAACGCTTCCGCAAGGCGGCGAAGCAGGATCCCGCCGAGCTGAACCCGGATTATCTCTACCCCATCATCGATGCCGTGACGGTGAAGCGCACGCGCGCTTTTGTGCGGCAGCATTATTCCGGCGAGACGATCCGCGCTCCCGACGGCATATTGCGGCCAATCGTGTTCCCCAAAGCGGTGCCGATCACGATCCGCTACGCGCTGGAGGGTTCGGCGCCCGGCTTGTTCGACCTTGTGGCCGACGCGCTCGATCCGGAGAACGGCAGGAATTTGATCGGCTTCGCGCGCTATGCCGCCGCCGCGTTCCGGACCGGCGAAACGGAGGAATCGCGGGAGCAACAGGAAGGCGCCGCCGGCTTGCTCCGCTCGGGGCTGCTGAAGCGTTTCGAATCCTCGACATACGCGTTTCGCCTGAGCCTGGAACGGATGTTGACGGAGCACGCGCATTTTCTCGAGGCGCTCGATCGGGGGAAGGTGATCAACACCGCGTTTTTGCGCGAGCTGGCGGTGGATGACGAGGCATTCGACGATCTGCTGGAAACCAGCGCGAATGCCGAGGATGCATCGGCGTTCGACATTGCCGGTTTGCGGGAAGCGGTGGCGCGCGACCGGACGATCCTGCTTGGATTGCACGATCGGGTTGCCGCGGCGCAGGACCGCGACGACCCGAAGCTGGAAGCGGTGATCGAGGCGCTGGCGGATATTGTCACGCGGGCGCGCAAGGATGCCGGCGACGACGCCACGGAACGTCGCAACCGCAAGGTGCTGCTGTTTTCGTATTTCGCCGATACGGTGGTGTGGCTGAAGCAGGCGCTGAGCGCGCATGTGGCGCGGGATGCGCGGCTGGCGGCCTACCGCGGGCGCATCGCGGCGGTGGCGGGCGCCGGGTTGGAAGGCGAGGCTCCGCGCGATCAGGCGGTGCATGGTTTCGTGCCGGAATCGAGTGGCGCGGCGCCCGACCAGGCGGATTGTTTCGATCTGCTGATTGCCACGGACGTGCTGGCCGAAGGGCTGAACCTGCAGCAATGCCGGAACATCCTCAATTACGAGCTGCCCTGGAACCCGATGCGGCTGGTGCAGCGGCATGGCCGCATCGACCGGATCGGCAGCCCGCATCCGCGCGTGTTCGTGCGCACCGTGTTTCCGGCCGATCGGCTGGATGCGCTGTTGACGTTGCAGGCACGTATCTTGAACAAACTCACGCAGGCTGCGAAAAGCATCGGTGTGGCCACGCTGCCGGTGGATGGCAGCGGCGCCGGCGAGCAGGTGTTTGCCGAGACCCGCGCCGAGATCGAGAAACTGGCGCAGGAAGATCCGGGGCTGTTCGATCGCGGCGGAACGGAGGCGGCGGCGCAGACCGGCGAGGAATATCGCCAGCGGTTGCGCGCCGCGCTGCTCACCGATCGGGCTTCCATCGTCGGCTTGCCCGGGCGCGCGGGCAGCGGGATGCGTCGTGGCGGAAGGTGCGGCGTGCTGTTCTGCGCAGAGGTGGAGCTGGCACGCGAGCAGCGGAGTTTTCTGCGTTTCGTGCCGGCCGGCGTTGGCTGGCGTCCCGGGGCACTGCCGATCGTGCGGGAGACGGGAACGTGTTTGCGGCTGATCGACTGCACGGAAAAAACCCCGCGACACATGCCGCCCGCGCTGGCGGATGGGGTGTTCGCCTTCTGGGAAGCGGCGCTCGCCGACATTCTGGCCGAATGGGCAAACCTTTCCGATCCCGCGAATTTGCAGCCGCAGGTGCGGCGGCTCAACCGCGAAATTGCCGCGTTCCTGCGCGCGCATCCGGCCCGCGATGCCGATGGCGCCCGGCTCGTCCAGGCCCTGGACATTCTGGAAGCGCCATGGCCCCGCCGCGAGGAAGTGCTGCTGCGCGAACAGTTCCGCAGCCATACCGAATCGGCGGCTGCGCGCAGCGCGCGGCTGATCGATTGGGTTCTGGCATCCGGAATGGAGCGGTTCGAGCCGCCGGCGCCGTTGCCGCCGATCGTGCCGGAAGATGTGCGGCTGGTTTGCTGGATGGCGATCGAAGCGGCGGACGGTTAGATGGCCCGCGGGGTGGCAGATTATGGCGACTCAGGAACCGCTTTTTTCCTGCGCTTTGGCCGCGCCCGGGCCGGTTTGCCCGGCCAGTCCGCCAGATGGTATTCCAGCGGACCCGCCCGCCGCTCATCCAGCGCGCGGCCGCGCACGGAGATTCCGGCGTCGTGCACCGTCTCGGCATCGCCGGAAACCAGCGGGTGCCACCACGCCAGATCGCGCCCCTCGCTCAACCGCCGATACGCGCAGCTCGGCGGCAGCCAATCGATGCCGGCCAGCGCTTTCGGCGTCAGCCGCACGCAATCCGGCACGCGGCGGCGGCGGTTCGGGTAATCGCCGCAGCGGCAGCTCGCGGTGTCCAGCAGCCGGCACGCCACGTTCGTCCAGGATATGCTGTCGTCCGCCTCGCGCAGCTTGTGCAGGCAGCAGCGGCCGCAGCCGTCGCAGAGCGATTCCCATTGCTCGCGGGTCATTGCCGCTAGCGGCGTGGTTTTCCAGAACGGCGGCATGGCGCAGTTTAGCGCGGCGCGACGGCGGCACGCGAGCCCCGCCGGGTTCACGACGGCGCCATGGGCACGGCCGGCTCGCGCGAAACCTGGCGCAGAGCACCGGCGTGAACCACAACGCCGGCGCCGAACAGACCGCCTAGGTTTTCGAGGCCGAAGTGGTAAGCACTTACGAGGAAGAGCAGAAACGCAAACAGAGGGGCTGTAACGCCGGCTAAAACCGCACTTTCACGCCGCCGAAGGCCCCCACGGGCGCCGCGAGGCTGTAGCTGCGCGGATTGCTCGCCCCCGGCGCCTGCGCCAGGAACACCGAAGACACCGGCGAGAAAGTTCCGTACGTGTAATATCGACGGCCCAGCACATTCTGCGCATTGGCGAAAACCTGCACGTGCGGCGTGATGTCGTAGCTGGTGTGCAGATCGAGCACGAAAAACCCCGGCAAACGCGGCGTCAGGTTTGCCTCGTCGCCGAACAGATATTGCCCGCTCTGCAACTGGCCATCGCCGCCCACATGCCAGCGGGCGGTGGCATCCCAATCGGCGCCGAATTTCAATGTGCTCCGCGGCACGCCGGGCAGCGTGTCGCCGGGGCGCACCGCGATGTTGCCGTTCGCATCCGCGGCCGGGTTGTTGCCGGCCGCTTCCACATAGCCGGATTGCGTGGTGGCTTCGGTATAGGTGTAGCCCAGAAACGCGCTCCACCGTGCAGCCTTCAGATCGACGCGGCCGGAAAACCCCTGCCGCAGCGTGCTGCCGACATTGGCGAAATACGCGCGGTTCAGCGTGGGGCTGTTCACGAACGCGATGTCGTTGTCGGAAACGGTGTGGAACAACCCCAAACTGTAGCGCAGGCCAATCTCGTTGGGCAGTGCGAACCGGCCGCGCAATCCCGCCTCCACGCTATGCGCCACCACCTGTTTCAGATCCGGATCGCCGACAAAGAAATTTGCCAAGCTGCACGCATTCTGCGGCCCGGCGCAGGAAAGCTCGGCCGGCGTCGGCGCCCGGTTCGCCTCGGCATAGCCGGCATAGGCGGTAAGCCACGGCAGCGCCCGCCAGGTCAGCCCAGCTGCCGGATTGAACCGCGCATAGGCGTGATTGCCGGTCAGATCGCCGCCGCCCTGGTCGTGCAGGTCCACCTCGGAAAACTGCCATCGTCCGGAAACGGTCGCGGCCACCGCCGGCGTAAGGTTCAGCGTGTCGGTGGCGTACGCACCCGCATTCGCATCCGATACCGCCACGCGCACCGGCGTGTTGATACCGGGCTCGTCGATCGCCACCCCTGGGCCCGCGAAAATACGCGAAATCGGCGTGAGCCCGCCCAGAAAAGCCGTCGCCGAAAACTCGGTCTGGGCGCCGTCGAAGGCCAGCCCCGCCACAAAATGATTGTGCAAGCCAAACAGCTCGCCGGTGTCGGTGGCCTGCGCGGCAGCGCCATACGCATTCGTGTTCGTGGTCTGCGCATCGAGCTGGCTGTAGGGGCCGCCCGCGAGAAAATCCGGGATCGGCACACCGTCGCGCGACGTGCTGATCACGCCGGGGCTCGAGCACAGCAGCCTCGATCCGTTGCCACAAGGCGCATCGTTGCCGGCATTGCCGTTCTGCACGCGCTGCTGGAAATAATTGTAGTAGGCCTGCGCCTGCACCGAAACCGTGTCGTTCATCGGCAAATTCGCCCGCGCGGCAAATTGCGCGAACCGGTTCGCCACCGCATTCGGCGCCGTGAACTGCGCCTGCGGATCGGCGGCCAGAAGCTGCACCGGCGCCGTGCCTGGGCCATTCAGCACGGAATTCGCCAGCGTCGCGTTCAGGTGGATTTCCGCATCGCCCCGCCGCACGCCCCAATCGCCGTAGAAATTTTGGATGTCGCTCGATTGCAGATCGCGCCAGCCGCCCTGATGTCGCACGCTCGCGGCTGCGTAGAACGATTGGTTGCCGCTCTGCGCGCCGTAATCCAGATCGCCCTGCACCGTGCCGAACGATCCGCTGGACAGGGATGCCTCGCCCCCCGGCGCGGTGAACCCGTTTTTCAACGCCACATTGATCGCGCCGCCTAGCGCATTCAGCCCGAATACCGGGTTCGATCCCTCCACGTTCAGCCGCGATATCGCCAGATCGGGGATCAAGTCCCAATTCACCGTATCGCCGAACGCCTGGTTGAAGCGCACGCCGTTCACGTACACGGCGATGCCCTGCGGCGTACCCTGCAACGGGCTTGCTTCGAAACCGTTATAAAACAGCGCGGGCTGATACGGATTGCCGGCCGCATCGTCCAGATTGATGCCGCTCACCTCGGTGTTCAGCGCATTCAGCGCATTCGGCGCGCCCTGGCGTTCGATATCCGCGCTGCCCAGCACCTGCGTCTGCGCCGGCAGCAGATTGCGGTCCACGCCGCCGCCGATCAGCGGGCTGCTGCCCACCACGGTGATCTGCTCGGTCGCGGTTTGCGCCCATGCGCCGGGCGGCAGCAGCGGCAGCAGCGCCACCCGCCACGCCACCTCCCAAACACGTTGCGCGCCGCGTTGCCCCATCCTGCGCCACCGCATGGAAGCGTTTGGCGCGCCGCGCGATAGGCCGCTTTCCCGCCAATGCCGGGAAATCTTCCCGGTCTTGACCGCGCCCGGCCCGGCGCCCTGCATATCCGGCCATGTCGCTCCGCGCCCGACTGCTCTCGGCCATTTTCCTGGCGCTGCTGATCAGCTTCTCGCTCAGCGCCGGTCTCGCGGCCTGGCAGGCGGTGCACGGCGTGCGCGCCGAACTGGCCGCCGCCTTGCGCAGCGCCCGCCAGGGCACCGAGGCGACGTTGGCCGCGCTGCCCCCCGGTGCGGCCGGCGAAGCCGAACTGCTTCGCACCGTGGCTGCGTTTGATGGCAGCCGGCATTTGCGCGCCACGCTGCTGCGCCCGGATGGGCAGGTTCGGGCCGCGAGCCGCCCGGCGCCGGCCGCTTCGGTGCCCGGCTGGTTCCTCGCGCTGGTGCAGCCGGCGTTCGAACCGGTGCGGGAAACCGTTTCAGGCATCCCCGACACGGCGGCGCTGGTGCTGCAA
>CAXUEX010000012.1:0-34533 GCA_964250215.1 uncultured Acetobacteraceae bacterium
GCCCGGAACCGGCGGCGGAGGACAAGCCGGAACGGCAGCAAGGCCTGTGGCAGCGCGTCGGCGAGTATTTCTGGGAAGGGCTCGATCCCGGCGAGAAGGAAAGCCCGTGGACCGGCACGCACGACGAGAACGGCCAGGTGTTCGACGCGCGGGTGGACGGGTTTTATGCGTGGTCGGCGGTTTTTATTTCGTATGTGATGCGGATTGCCGGGGCGGGCGACAAGTTTCCCTATGCCGTGAACCACGCCACCTACATCAATCTGGCGGCTTCCGGTGCCGCGCCGGGCTTGCGGGCGCACGCGCCGGCGGATTACGCGCCGCGACAGGGCGACCTGATCTGCACCGGGCGGGACCGGTCGCGCGGCATCCGTTTCAGCGATCTGCCAACCAGCAACAGCTTTCCAAGCCATTGCGATATCGTGGTGGAAATGCGCCCGGGCGAGCTTTCGGTGCTCGGCGGCAACGTGGACGATGCGGTGACCGAAAAGCATGTGCCCGTGATGCCCGACGGCCGGCTCGCCGGGCCCGACGGCACGTTGCTGGACACGCGCTATCCGTGGTTCGTGGTGCTGGAGGTGCTTTATGAGGCCTGAGCCAGCAACACAGGAACGTGAAACAGATACGCTTTCGTGATGCCGACGAGGTGGCCCTTGCTCCGCTGTTGCTGCGGCCGTTGCATTGAACGGCCGAACAGGGAGGTTTCCTCATGTTATTCCGCAACTCTCTTTTGGGCACGATGATGTCCGCCGTTGTCGTCGCCGGCGCCACCATTTCAAGTGCCTGGGCGCAAACCCCAGCCTATCACGATCACCGCCAGGGTTCGTATTTCAAGATCAACGGCGACACGATCTTCTACCAGAAGTCGGGGCACGGCCCGGCTATGCTGCTGATCCATGGCTTCCCGCTTTCGGGCGAATTGTTCGAGGGCCAGTATGCCGCGCTCACCGGTTCCTACACCGTGATCGTACCGGACCTGCCGGGCTTCGGCCGCAGCACCACGAGCACGGAAAGCCAGACCGAGGCGCGTTACGCATCGGATCTGTTTGGCCTGCTAGATCATCTCGGTGTGCAGAAGGCGATCATTGGCGGCCATTCCATGGGCGGCCAGGTAACGCTGGAGATGTATCACGAGCAGCCTTCGCGCTTTGCCGGGATGATTCTGTTCGATACCAATCCCGCCGCCGCTTCTCTGGTTGAGAAGGGCGAATTTCCCGGCTTCGGGAACCAGGCGGAGGCAATGGGCTCGGCTTCGATCGCGCCGGCGATCGTGGGCGTGATGGTGACGGGAACGTCGATCGTCGCAAAACCGGAACTCGGCACCGAGATCGCCGGCATCGTGAGCGAGGCGATGCCGGCGGGAGTGGCGGGCGGCGGCAACGCACTTGCCACGCGCGCGAATTACAAGCCGTTCCTGAAAGACATCCAGGTCCCGACTTTGGTGATGGTGGGACGCGACGATCCGGTGTATCCGGCGCCGATCTCGGTTGCGCTGGCGCAGGCAATTTCGGGCTCGACTCTGGCGATCATTCCGGCAGCCGCGCATGCGAGCATGTTCCAGCGGCCGGCGCTGGCCAATCAGGCGATCCGGAACTGGCTCGGCAAATCGGGCCTGGGCGGGTGAACTGACAAAGGCGTCAACGCAGGCTGTTCAGCGCAAAGCTGAATAGCCGGCGTTCGCCGAGCAGGAAAGCGTGGCCGTCGCGCGGAAACAGGCCAGCGATCTGTGGGCTGCGCACATCCATGCCGCCGGTATAGGCGCCGAAGGCCGGCAGCATTATTCGATATTTGTCGGCTACAAAGCATGGGCGCGCGACCTGTCCCGCACGCGTCGGAATGCGCGCCTTCGGGTGGTAGTGGCCGGAGATTTCCAGCGCCTCGCCGCGGCTCTGGTGCCGGAACACGAGCGGGCCGAGCCGGAATTCCTCGGCACTGTCGCCAGCGATGCCGCAGGGCAGCCGATCGTGGTTGCCGCGCACCCACACGAACCGCGCCGCTTGGGAAACGGCCGCGAGCCGGCCGGCATCCTCGGCCCCGAGCCGGGAAGGTGCGCCCAGGTCGTGGAAACTGTCGCCTACCGCAACAACAATTTCGGGCCGCAGCCGGGCGAGCAGCGCGCCCAGGCGTTCGAGCGTGACGCGGCTGTCGTAGGGTGGGACCAGCCGGCCGCCGCGCGCGCAGGCGCTGCCTTTTTCCAGATGCAGATCGGCGACCGCCAGCAGCCGCGCCTGCGGCCAGAACAGCACGCCGGCGGCATCAAGATGCAATTCGACGCCGCCGAGACCGAGGCATGTGGTGCAACCGGCGGCGCGTTCGGGTGCGGCAAGTAGGCTCACGGCTCCGGCAGCTTCTGACGGCGGGAAACGGCGCTGTCCAGCCGCACGATCGGGCGGGCCGGGTTGCCGGCCACGGTCGCGCCGGGCGGCACGTCGCGCGTCACGACCGCGCCGGCGCCGAGCACCGCATCGTCGGCCACGGAAATGCCGGGCAGCAGGGTCGCGCCGCCGCCAATCCACACGTTGCGGCCGATGCAGACGGGGCGGCCTCGTTCCAGCCCCTGCTGCCGCAGCGCCGGCTCGCGCGGATGGTCTGCCGCGTAGATCTGCACGCCGGGCCCGATCTGTGTTCCACAACCGATATGGACTGCGGCCACATCCAGGATGACGCAGCCGAAGTTCAGAAAGGCGTCGTCGCCCACATGGATGTTGTAGCCGTAATCGCAGAAGAACGGTGGCCGGATTTCGGCGCCCGATCCGACCGCGCCCAATTGCCGCCGCAGCAGCTCGTGCCGCGCAGCCAGCGAGGCGCCGAGGGTGGTGTTGTACTCCGCAAGCCATGCCTGCGCCGCCGCGCGCTCGGCCTGCAATTCGGGGTCGGCGGCATTGTAGAGTTCGCCGGCGCACATGCGCTGTTTCTCGCTCGGCAAGTTTAGCGGCCTATCCGGCCAGTTCGCGCGCGCGGTCCACGCCGGCCTGTACGGCATCGGCCACGGCGCGCGGCCAGGCTTGCGCCTGCATCAGCACCGCCAGCGCGCGTTCCGTGGTGCCGCCGGGGCTTGTCACCTGCCGCCGCAGCTCCGCCGCATCCTCATCCGCCGCCGCCAGCAGCGCACCGGCGCCGGAAACCGTGGCGCGGGCGAGCGCGCGCGCCGCTTCGGGCGGCAGACCCTGCGCCGTGCCGGCCTGCTGCAGCAATTCCGCGAGCAGAAAGACGTAGGCGGGCCCGCTGCCGGAGATGGCGGTGGCGACGTCGATCAGCGCCTCGTCGGAGACCCACACGGTTTCGCCCACGGCACGCATCAGCCGCTCGGCGATATTGCATTGGCCTTCAGAAACATCCGGCGCGGCGTAGCACGCGGTGATGGCGCGGCCGATCGCGGCGGGCGTGTTCGGCATCGCCCGCACCACCGGCCCAGCCAGCGCCTGCGCGATCGTAGTGGCGCGGATACCGGCCATGACCGAGAGGATCGGTGTGCCCGATGGCAGCACCCGCCGCAGCACGGGCAGTATCTCGGGCGCCTTCTGCGGCTTGATGCACAGCACCACCGCTTCAGGCCGGAACTCCGCCGGCATTTCGGCCAAGCTCGGCACCACGCGATCCTCGGCGCGCGCGATCGCGGCGACCGGATCGACGATCACGGATGGCGCCAGCCCGGCGGCGCGCCAGCCGGCCAGCAGCGCCCCGCCCATCCTTCCCGCCCCCACCAGCAGCAGGGGCGGAAATGTCTCCATCATGCCTCGCCCACGCACTCCAGCATGGCGGCTTCCAGCGCCTCGACCGGTGTTTTGCCGCCCCATAGCACGAACTGGAAGGCCGGGTAGAAGCGCTCGCATTCGGTGATCGCGATGTCCACCATGTCCTCCAGGCTTTCGGTGGAGGCGCCGGGCGCGCCGCGCAGCAGCACCGAATGCCGGAACAGCGGCATGCCATCATCCGGGTCCATGCCGAAATGGCCGATCCACAGGCGTTCGTTGGCGCGCACGAGCAGTTCGTAGAGCGCGGTGCGGCGCTTTTCCGGCACCTTCAGATCGAAGGTGCAGGTGAAGTGCATGGCCGAGATTTCATGCGACCAACTGAAATACAGCCCGTAATCGCACCACTTGCCGGGCGCCTCAGCGGCCATCTCGGCATCCGACCGGCGGTCGAACACCCAATCATTCGCCGTCACGATCTGCTCCATCACGTCGAGCGGATTGGCGGCGCGGCTCTCGGATTGTGTGGCAAGGGACATGGAGGTCTCCCCTGAGACGGAGGCCAGAATCCGGCGGCGCCGGACCATCAGGTTGTTAGCGGCCGGGCATGAGTCGCCGCAAGATGTTCGGCGCCTAAGGTGTCCTGGTGGTTACGATCGGGCCACGCGCGACGGCGTTCTCGCCTTGCTTGGATGGTCTGCCTACGCTCCGGGCATGGACGGGGCGCCGGACCGGGTGAGAGCCACGGTAGAGTGGATTGGCGAGCGGACCGTGCTGGTTCTGCCGGACGACGCGCTCGCGCGTGTGGGCCTGGCGCCGGGAGACACGCTGGTTCTGGCGGAGAGCGAGGCTGACCGGCAGCTCCGGCTTGCCCGGAACATCATGGCCGAGCGGCGCGAGGTGTTGGCGCAGCTCGCGCAGTGATCTCTGGCTGGCGCTGGCTGCACTGCGATCTGATTCGACATGGTCATCGGCCTCACACCGGCGTCAGTTGCGCCTGCACGAGCTCGGCGAATGGGCCGGCCGCGTGGACCAGCGCTTCGAACGGGCCGCGTTCGGCGATGCGGCCGCGGTCGAACACCAGGATTTCGTCGGCGTCGCGCACCGTGGCGAGCCGGTGCGCGATGACGAAGGTGGTGCGGCCCTGCATGAGCCGCGCCATGGCCCGGCCGATCCGCGCTTCCGTGGCCGCGTCGAGCGCGCTGGTGGCTTCGTCGAGGATCAGGATCGGCGCGTCCTTGAGCAGCGCGCGGGCGATGGCGAGGCGTTGGCGCTGGCCGCCCGAGAGCGTGGCGCCGCGCTCGCCCACCACCGTGTCGTAGCCCTGCGGCTGACGTTCGATGAATTCATGCGCTTCGGCCAGCCGGCAGGCGTGCTCGAGCTCGGCCTGGGTGGCGTCGGGCTTGCCGACCAGCAGGTTCTCGCGGATCGAACGGTTGAACAGCAGGCTTTCCTGGAACACCACGCCGATCTGCGCGCGCAGGCTTTCGAGTGAGACGTCGCGCAGATCCTGGCCGTCGATCAGGATGCCGCCGGCGGTGGGATCGGCGGCGCGCTGCAGCAGGCCCATGGCGGTGGTTTTGCCGGCGCCGGTGGCACCGACCAGCGCGGTGACGGTGCCGGGGCGGGCGACGAAGCCGATCTCGGCCAGCACGGCAGGGCCGCCGGGATAGGCGAAGCTCACGTTCTCGAACGCCACTTCGCCATGGGTGATGGCGAGCGGTTCGGCGTCGGCGCGCTCCGGCACGCTGCTTGGCGCATCACAGAGCGCGAAATAATCGGCCAGCACCGGCGCTCGCAGGAAGAGCCCGCTCGCGAAATCGACGCCGCTCTGCAGCCGGCCGATGAGCAGCGTGGCGAAGCCCATGAAGGCGACGATGTCGGCGATCGCGGCATGGTTATGGATATGCAACAGCGCCCCGGCGGCGACGATGGTGATGACAGCGATGGTGGCGCTGGCGCGGGTGAGCACGCCGACCAGGGCCCACCAGTTCAGCACCGGGAACTGGTGGCGCATGACGCGCTCCACGATGGCGGCAAAATCGCGCGCTTCGGCTTGCAGCCGGCCGAAGGATTGCACGGCGACAACGTTGGAGAGCGCATCCTGGGCGCGGCCGGCGAGCGCGGAATGCGCGGCCTCGGCTTCGCGCTGGCCGGCCCGGGTGCGGCGGATGACGAGCAGCGTGAGGGTGGCGAACACCACGACCAATGCCACGAGCACGAGCGAGAGCCGCCAGTTGAGCAATGCCGAGAGCGGCAGCAGCACGAAGATGGCGACGGCGGTTGCGAGATTCTCCTTGAAGAAGTTGAGCGCGAGGGAAAACACCGCGTCGGACCCGCCGAGCAGTGTTTTCATCACGCGGCCGGAATGCATGTTGGCGTGGAAGGCGCTTGGAAGCGTGAGCACGTGGTTGAAGCCGCGGCTGATCGCGGCCATTCGCGTGCGGTGCGCCAGGCGCTCGGCGGCGATGGCGGTGGCGATGCTGATGACGATGCCGAGCGCGCCGATGCCGGCCCAGGCCCCGAGCAGCGTGGCGCCGCTCGCGATCAACGCGGTGTGTTCGAGGTGATCGGATTGGCCGAGCAGACCGATCACGCGGCCGAACAGCAGCGGATCGAGGAATTGCAGCGTGGCGACGGCCAGATTGCCGGCGATGAGCGCTGCAACGCGGCCCGGCGTGGCAGCGAGCGAGGCGAGCACTCGGGCATAGACGCGAAGGATCGGCATGACAGTGGGAACCTCATCGAACGATCGGCAGCTTTGCGCCGGACGGGGATGAATTGGCGGCGGGAAGCGGCGGAAACGTGGCGACTGTGGCGCGGTGCCGGGGCAGGGGGTTACGGTTGGTTTAGGGTCGGGAGAATGCCCGGTCCGCTGCGGCCGTTCACCGCAATTGCGAAGCGGAAATCATCCAGGCCGCGATTGGGAAGGGAACAAGCAGCAGCAACGTTCTCGCCCTTGGCAAATGGCCGGTTGTCGCGAGCAACAGCCACCCGATCGTCCAGCATTCACTGAACGCCCGAAAATAGGCGGTGGGGTCGATCCAGGGGCCGCCCGCGGACAACAGGGTCATCAGCGTGACGATAAGCAGCCAGCCGGCGGCAATTCCCGAAGCGGCACCCGTTCGACCGATCGCCGCATAGGCGACCGGCAAGATGCGGATGGAGAATGCGACTAGCAACAGGCACCCCACGGCGGCGAACAGGGCGGCTGCGCGCTTGCCGCCATGCGATGCGTTCAAGGCTGCTTCAAGCGAGGCGACCAAACGGGTGGCCACACCCTGCAGCGGCAGACCCAGATTCTTAATCGCGGGTCCAGGCGCCGCGCCCGGCGCCCAGGCGATACGCAGCCATGCCTGCCAAGCCCCGAAAACAACGAGCGGTGCGAACGCCGCTGCCAGCGGCACGCAACCACGCGCGCCGCGCCGGCGGTGCAGCAGTTCCGTTGCCGCAACACCGAGGCACAGCAGTACCGCGGTTTCCCGCGTGAGCATGGCCAAGCTGGACAGTATGGCGTAGGCGGCGGCCCGTTGCCGCAGATAGGCGAGTGCCGCGCTCAGCAGCAACGCGCAGGCGACAAGTTCGGTGGTGTCGTGCGTGAGCGCCACGAGGAACCCCGGCCAGAGCGCGAACGCCAGCAGCACCGTGGCTCCGAGCCCGGCGCCGAGCCAGAGGAGCACGGCAACGGCAGCGAGGTTGACGGCCACCAATGAAGCGGGAATCCATGCTGGGCGACCGGCAGCAACGCCGCGCGCCAGCAACGGGTAGAGTACGCGTTGCATCCGCCAGACCGGATGATCGAAGCGCACGCCGGCGGCACGCGGTGCGACCGAGAACGGTGCGGCCGCAATCCGATAATAGAACTGCCCATCGTAGCCCGCGGAATGAGCACGTATAACGATCGGCGAGGGTGTTGCGTCTGCGCTGACGAAGGTGTCGCCGGCAACGATCGTGGTGGACGGCGCAAAGTGGTGGCGGGCCAGAAGCGGCAGCAGCAGCAGCCCGTTGGCCCCGACGATTGCCAGCACCAGCCAAAGCCGGCGCCGTCCCGTTATGCCCATTCCTGCCCCCCGGCGCCGGCAACCGGAAAAAATCTTAGCTTTCTTCTTTCAAGAAAGAAGAACTTCTCATTTATCACCTCAACCCGCTACCTGCCATCAGCCCCCCAGCGCCCGGTACAATCGCACAAGATCGGCGGCGATTTCGGTATCAGCCTGCGCCAACTGGTCCTGGGCGCGCAGCACGTCGGCTTCGCTGGAGACGACATTTAGGAAATCCGCGGCGCCTTGCGTGTAGCGTTGTTGCGCGGCGAGCAGCGCGGCTTCGCTCTGGCGAACGGCTTCGGCGAGGGCGTCGCGGCGGGCCTGGGTTTCGGCGAAGGCGGTGAGCGCGTCGTCGGCTTCCGACCAGGCGCGCAGCACGGTGCGCTGGAACTCGAGCGCGGCCTGGCGCTGTTCGGAGCGCCGCAGCCGGAGCTGGCCGCGCAGCCGGCCGCCCTGTTCGGCTGCGCCATGAACTGCGCATCGCGCAGGTTGCGGCCCGGGGAGCGCCTTTGGGTCGGACAGCGTCGAGACCAGGATGCCGTTGTCGCGCAGCACCTCGGAAGACCCGGACTGGGTTTCGCCGCCGACCAGATCGAACACGAGGTCGATGCCGCTCGCCTGGGGTGCTCGAAACGTTCCCGCTTGTAATCCAACACCGTTTGTGCGCCAAGGCCGCGCACGAAATCGGCATCCTCGCCGGCGCCGGTCGCGATATCTCGGACCACGAGCGGTCGCGAACTGCACCGCCAGGTGGCTGACGTCTTCAGGCGTGCCGTGGATCAGCACGCGCAGGGCGAGCGCGGCCAGTCCTCGCGCGCCGGCGACGTTCGGGCACCGGCACATCCTCAATGGCGGATGACCTCCGGACCGCCAAAGCGGTGGATGCGGGCGGCTTTCATGCGAGCGGACTCCGGCGCTAACGAGCCCGAGAGCGCGCCTGCCGGCTGGGCGGTTTTGCACTCGGCGGACACGAATGCTTGCGCGGCGGTGGTGGAGCTGAGGGGAATCGAACCCCTGACCTCCTCATTGCGAACGAGGCGCTCTCCCAACTGAGCTACAGCCCCGCCGGCTGGGCGCGGACATTGCTCAGAGCGGCCGGCTCGCGTCAATATGGCGCAGGCCGGCGCTCCCCGCGCGATCCAGGCCGCGACCCAGGCCCGTCCCGGACGGCTTCCAGGAGACCCGCATGAACGCCCCGGCGCCGAACCTGCAGCGCGACCACGTGCCCGAACTCGCGGCGCTGCGGCAGATCGAGCGCAAGTTGCTGTGGCTTTCCGCCTGGATGATCCACAACGCCAACCATCTGCGGCCCAATCGCGATGGGTTGAAAGTGGGTGGCCACCAGGCGAGCTGCGCTTCGGTGGTTTCCATCATGACGGCGCTCTATTTCGCCGTGCTGCGGCCGCAGGACCGGGTGGCCGTGAAGCCGCATGCGAGCCCGGTGTTCCACGCCGTGAATTATCTGTTTGGCCGGCAGAACATCGAGCCTATGGCGGGGTTGCGGAGATTCGGTGGCGCGCAAGCCTATCCCAGCCGCGTGAAGGATGGGCCGGAAGTGGATTTCTCCACCGGCTCCGTAGGATTGGGCGTGGCCGCCACCAGCTTTGCGGCGCTGATCGCGGATTATGTGCGGCTGCACGGGCTGATCCCCCCTGAGCGCGACGTGGCGCGCTACATCGCGATCGCCGGCGATGCCGAGTTGGACGAAGGCAATATCTACGAGGCCCTGCTAGAGGGCTGGAAGCACGATATCCGCAATGTGTGGTGGATCGTGGATTACAACCGGCAGAGCCTGGATAGCGTGGTGCAGGACCGGCTGTTCGGCCGGTTCGAGGGTTTGTTCGGCGACATGGGCTGGAACGTGGTCCGCCTGAAGCATGGGCGGCAGCAGTTGGCCGCGTTCGCGCGGCCGGGTGGCGAGGCGTTGCGGCGCTGGATCGACGAGTGCCCGAACAGCCTGTACGCGGCGCTGACGTTTCAGGGCGGCGAAGCCTGGCGCGGCGCTTTGCTTGCCGATCTGGGGCGTGATGCGGGTGTGCGTGCAATCCTCGATCCGCTCACCGATGACGAGATTTCGGCGCTGATGACCAATCTGGGCGGCCATGACGTCGAAACATTGCTGGAGGCCTTTACGGCGGCAACGGCAGACGACCGGCCCACCTGCTTCATTGCGTACACAATCAAAGGCATGGGGCTGCCATTTGCCGGGCACAAGGACAACCATAGCGGGCTGATGACGCCCGAGCAGATGGACCGGTTCCGCACGGCGATGCGCGTGCGCCCGGGACATGAATGGGACCGGTTCGAGGGACTTGATCTGTCAGCGGAATTGCTTTCCGGTTTCATTGCCGGCCGAAAATTCGCCGCGCCTCTGACCGATTCCGGCCGCGTGTTTTCCGCGCCGGCGCAGGCGCTGCCGGCGACGGTGCCGGTGCCGAAACTGGCGGGCCGGAAGCTCTCCACCCAGGCCGGTTTTGGCGAGATGCTGGGCGAAATCGGTCGCCGCGAGGGCGAGTGGGCCGAAGCGGCTTCGCGTATCGTCACGCTGAGCCCGGATGTGACCGTATCCACGAGCCTGGGCCCGTGGGTGAACCGGCGCGGGCTGTTCGATCGGCGTGTGCGGAACGACGTGTTCCGCGACAGCAAGGTGGCCAGCCCGCAGCGCTGGGGCATGAGCCCCGATGGGCAGCACATCGAATTGGGCATTGCCGAGCAGAATTTGTTTCTGCTGCTCGGCGCTGCCGGGCTTTCCCATGCGCTGAACGGCGCACGATTGCTGCCGGTGGGCACCGTGTACGATCCGTTCGTCAACCGTGGCATGGATGCGCTGATCTATGCCTGCTACCAGGATGCGCGGTTTCTGCTGGTTTCCACACCCTCCGGCATTTCGCTGGCGCCCGAAGGTGGGCAGCACCAGAGCGTGAACACGCCACTGCTGGGTATTGCCCAGGACAGGCTTGCCGCGTACGAGCCGGCGTATGTGGACGAACTCGCGATCCTGCTACGGCACGCATTCGCGCACATGCAGTCGCCGGAAGGTTCGGCGGTGTGGCTGCGGCTTTCCACGCGGGCGATCGCGCAGAAGCAACGGGCGCTGGATGCCGCCGAGGTGATTGCGGGAGCGCATTGGGTGGTGCCGCCCGGCGCCGGCGCCGCGATCGCGATCGCCTATCAGGGGCCGGTGGCGCCAGAGGCGGAGGCGGCGTTTGCCGCGCTGCAACAGGATGTGCCGGAGGCCGGGCTCCTGGCCGTTACGAGTCCAGACCGGCTTTACGCGGGCTGGGCCGCGGCGCAGCGGGCGCGCCGGCGGGGCGAAGCCGCGGAGTGCCATGCGGAGCGGCTGCTGGCACCGTTGCGGCGCGGCGGCGCTCTGGTGACGGTGCTGGACGCGCATCCGGCGTCGCTGGCCTGGCTGGGCGCGGTGCGGGCGCTGCGCGTGGTGCCACTAGGCGTGGACCGTTTCGGGCAGAGCGGCGATATCCCCGATCTGTATGCCGAATACGGCATAGATGAAGAGGCCATTCTGGATGCGTGCGCCCAAGCCCTCCTGACATGATCAAACGAATGAAAGTTTTTTGCTTCTTTCTTTCAAGAAAGAACACGCTTTTTGCCGCCGCCGCCGCCGCACCCCTGCTGCCCGCCGCGCATGTAACCACAGTCACGCCGCAAGCCGGTTACTACAACGAACCCGCCGCGGCCATCGATCCCAGCGATCCGCGGCGCATGGCGGTGGCCTGGCAGATCCGCGGCGACGTGGCTTATTCCACGGATGGCGGCGCGAACTGGGCGAGATCGCCGGACCATCTGCTGCGCGGCTACCGCATCGAGGGTGACACGCAACTCGGCTTCGACGCGCATGGCCACTTGTATGCCTGCAACATCGCGTTCGATCGGCTGGGCCGCGCGAATTACTGGGCCCAGGGCGCCACGCGCAATGCGATCCTGGTGTGGCATTCCGATGACGGCGGCCGAAGCTGGCCCGCGCCGGCGGCGGCGGTGATCGCGCAGCGCACCGCCCCCCGCATTCCGTTCGAGGACAAGCCCGGGCTGGTGGTGGACGACACGGGATCGACGTTTTCCGGCAATTTGTATGTCGGCTGGACCGAATTCACGCTGGCCGATTCCCGAATATTGTTCGCCCGTTCCACCGATGGCGGAAGGAGCTTTTCGGCGCCGCTGAAGATCAGCGTGCACGATGGCGTGCCGCGCGACGACGAGGGGGCGGTGGAAGGGTTTGCCGGCGCCGTGGATACCGACGGCACGCTGTATGCCACCTGGGCCGATGGCGGCAATCTGTTGATCACGTCTTCCAGCGACGGCGGAAAGAGTTTTTCGCCGCCGCGCGTGGCCGTGACCATTCCGGCTTCCTACTATTCGATCGCGGGCGTGGATCGCGCGAACGGGTTTCCGTCGCTCGCGGTAGATCGGCACCGGCATCGGCTGGTGCTCGCCTGGGCGGATTACCGCAATGGCGGCGTGGATGCTTTTGTCGCGATCTCCGCGGATCATGGTGCCACATGGTCGGCGCCTTTCCGGGTGAACGACGATGCGTTGCACGATGGCGGCGACCATTTCTTCCCTGCACTGGCAGTGGACGCTTCGGATGGCTCGTACGATCTGCTGTTCTACGATCGGCGCGGCGATACGAAGGATCCGCGCATCCGTGCGGCGCTGGCGCGTTCCACGGATGGCGGCGCCAGCTTTTCCAACCGGTTCTTTGCGGCGCCCGCCTTTGATCCGAAGGGCGATTTCATCGGCGATTATCTGGCGCTCTCGGCCGGTTCCGGGCGCGTTCTGGCGGCCTGGGCACAGGAACCTGCGCCGGGCACCAAGCTGGTGCGATCGAAATCCGGCAAGCCGGACAAGGTTCGGCTGCAGATCGATGTCGGCGTGGTGGATTTCAGCCCGGGTCCCGCAGAACCCGCCGCACCTCCGCCACCGCAAGCTCGAACATCGCCGCAGTGAGCCGGCGTGTGGAGGTGTTGTAGCGCGAGACGTGATAGCTATCGGCGAGGCAGAGATCGCCGGGCAGCGCGTGCACCGCGCCGTGCGCGAATTTCGCGAAACTCTGCTTCAGCCCGCGCGCCCGCAGCACCGCCCCGTGCGCCAGGCCACCCAGCGGCAGGATCACGCGCAGTTGCGGCATCGCGGCAATTTCGGCCGCCAGAAAGCCGTTGCATTGCGCCACTTCCTGCGGCTTGGGCAGGTTTGCCGGCGGCACGCAGCGCACGGCGTTGGCAATCCGGCAATCGATCAGGCGCAAGCCGTCGGCTGGATCGGCCGCGTAACTGCCTTGCGCAAACCCGAATTTGATCAGCGTTTCATACAGCAGCGTGCCCGCATAATCGCCGGTGAACGGGCGGCCGGTGCGGTTGGCGCCGCGCAGGCCGGGCGCCATGCCAACCACCAGCAGTCGAGCATCCGTGCCGCCGAAGCTCGGCACCGCACCGTTGAACCAGCCGGGATTTTCCGCCCGGTTCGTCTGCCGCATCAGCACCAGCCGTGGGCAGAGCGGGCAGTCCGGTCCCGGAAGTATTGCCGTCAGATCGTATCCTGCGGATGATCGATCGCTTCGGCGTTCATCGGCCGGGAAAGCGGCCGCGTGCGGGGCTCCACCTGCCGCCGAGTGAAATCGGGCGCAATCTCGGCCAGTTCCAGGAACTGGTCGGCCTGCCGGCGCAGCTCGTCCGCCACCATCGGCGGCGTGGTGCGTATCGAGGAGACCACCGAAACGCGTACGCCGCGGCGCTGCACCGCCTCCACCAGTCGGCGGAAATCGCTGTCGCCCGAAAACAGCACCGCGTGATCGATCTTGTCGGCCAGTTCCAGCATGTCGATCGCCAGCTCGATATCCATGTTGCCCTTCACGCGGCGCCGGCCCGTGCTATCGGTGAACTCGCGCGCCGGTTTGGTCACGAGCGTGTAGCCGTTATAGGCAAGCCAATCGGTAAGCGGCTTCAACGGCGAATATTCTTCAGTTTCCAGAACGGCGGAATAGTAATAGGCGCGGAGCAGGTGGGATTTCTTGCGGAAATATTCCAGCAAATTCCGGTAATCGACATCAAACCCCAGGTTGCGCGATGCGGAATAGAGGTTGGCGCCGTCGATGAACAGGCATAGGCGTTCGTTCGGGAGAAAATGCATGCGGTCCTCTCAATGCTCGCCTCGATCGGCCGATCGGTTTGCCGGGGGCTGACTCTAAGTTGCTCAGAAAACGGTAGCAGCGCAAGAAACCCGTGGGCAGCACGCAATTTGTCGCGGTAGGCGCAAATCTTTCATTCGATTCTCGGCCACCGATACAACTCTGTGTTGAAGCTTTTCAAAGTATTTCTCGCATACCGGGTGTGTATGGACTAGTCTGCTCGCGATGGTACTCAACCGCGCCGATTCCCCCAGGCCTGCAGCCTCGTTACGTCAACGGCATGGCCCGCTTCGAGCTTGCGGCAGATCCGGCCGACCTGCTCGCCGCCCTGCTGCGTATCGAGGCGGAAGCCGGGCGTGAGCGCGGCGTGCCGAACGCCGCCCGCACGCTGGATCTCGACCTGATCGATAGCGGCGGCCAGGTGCGGGCAGCGCCCGATCCGGTGCTGCCCCATCCCCGGCTGCATCAGCGCGAGTTCGTGTTGCGGCCGCTGCGGGACGTCGCCCCGTTCTGGCGCCACCCGAGGCTGGGCCGGTCGGTAACGGCGCTGCTCGCTGGCCTGCCGCCCCAGGATGTGCGCCCGTTCTAGAGCGTGACCGGCTCTGATTGGATCGGACATCGGTGCCGGTCACGCTCTAGCTCATTGTTTTGTCGAGCAACTTCATCGGCGCGCTGACGCGGTGTGTGCCGATGTTGCTCGACAAGCCGGCTCACCTCCGCCGCGGCACTGAGCAGTTGCAACATCGGGCCGCCGGGCCTAGCTAGACAAGTTCCCGCACCCCAGCCCGAAAGGCCGCGATCATGGCGCGAGTCACCGTCGAGGATTGCGTCGAGCGCGTCCCCAACCGCTTCGAACTCGTGCTGCTCGCGGCCCAGCGCGCGCGCAACCTCAGCCGTGGCGAGGAGCTGACGGTGGATCGGGACAACGACAAGAACCCCGTGGTGGCGCTGCGCGAGATCGCCGACGAGACCATCGAGCTGCCGAAGCTGGAGCAGGACCTCATCAAGTCGCTTTCGCGCGCACCGGAGCCCGAGCCGGCCGACGAGGAAGTGCTGGACCTGATCCCCACCGACCAGAACATTTTCGGCCTGCAGGACGTGTCGGCGGAGGAGGAAACCGCCAACATGGCCCAGGAGGAGATGGCGCCCGACGACGTCGAGGCGGCTATCGAGGCCGAGCTCGGCCGCCGCCGCTAACCCATGCCGCGCGGGGGGTGACCGATGAGCCCGCACGGTCCCGCCCATGCCCCGGAAGGGGGCGCGGCCGGCCTCGCGACGCGCCATTTGGCGCTGGCCGAGAAGGTGGCCGCCTACGCCCCCGGCTCCCGCACCGAGTTGATCGAGCGCGCCTACGGCGTGGCGCTGCGGGCGCACGCGGACCAGAAGCGCGATGACGGCGAACCCTATGTGACGCATCCGCTTGCCGTGGCCGATATCCTGGCCGGCTATCGCATGGACGTGGCCAGCCTATGCACCGCGCTGCTGCACGACACGGTGGAAGACACCTCCGTGACGCTGGCGCAGATCGCCGAGGGCTTCGGCCCGACGGTCGGCGCCCTGGTGGATGGGGTGACCAAGCTGACACGGCTGGAGCTGCAATCCGACCGCACCAAGCAGGCGGAGAATTTCCGCAAGCTCGTGCTGGCCATGTCGCGCGATATCCGGGTGCTGATCGTGAAGCTCGCCGACCGGCTGCACAATATGCGCACGCTGGGCTTCGTGCAGGATCCGGCGCGCCGGCTGCGGATTGCGCGCGAGACCATGGATATCTACGCGCCGCTGGCCGCGCGCATCGGCATGGATGCGATGAAGAGTGAGTTGCAGACGCGGGCTTTCGCGGTAATGGAACCCGAAGCCTACGGCACCATCCAGGCGCGGCTGAACTATCTGCGCGGCCAGGGCGCCGACGTCATCGAGGAAGTGCGCCAGGAGCTGGCGCAGGTGTGCCGCGATGCCGGCATCGACGTCATCGAGGTTTCCGGCCGCGAAAAGAGCGCATTTTCGATCTGGGAGAAGATGCAGCGCCGTAACGTGGCGTTCGAGCAACTGTCCGATATCATGGCGTTCCGCATCGTGGTGCCCACGCGCGAGCAGTGCTACGCGGCACTGGGCGCGGTGCACGCGGAATATCCGGTGATCGCGGGGCGGTTCAAGGATTACATGTCCACGCCGAAAGGCAACGGCTATCAGAGCCTGCACACCGGCGTAACTCTGCGCTCGCCGCGCAACCAGAAGATCGAGCTGCAGATTCGCACGAAGGAAATGCATGATCTGGCCGACAACGGCGTGGCGGCGCATTGGAATTACAAGGAGAACGATCGCGAGCCGCCGGAGGAAACGCAGCGCTTCGGCTGGGTGCAAGACCTTCTGGAAATCCTGGACAATTCCGCCGCTCCCGACGAATTTCTAGAAAACACCAAGCTGGAACTGTATCAGGACCAGGTTTTCTGCTTCACGCCGAAGGGCGAGCTGATCCCCCTGCCGCGCGGCGCCACGCCGATCGATTTCGCCTATGCGGTGCACAGCCAGGTCGGCGATACCTGCGTGGGTGCGAAAGTAAACGGCCGGCTGATGCCGTTGCGTCACGAACTTGCGAATGGCGACCAGGTGGAGATCATGACGGCGCGCGGCGGCACGCCCTCTCCGTCATGGGAGCGCTGGGTGGTCACCGGCAAGGCCCGCGCTCGCATTCGCCGCTATATCGCGGCGCAGCAGCGGGCGCAGACGATTGATCAGGGCCGCGCGGCGCTAACTCGCGCGTTCCGCCAGGAAGGTCTCGACGGTTCGGAAAAGGTGCTCGAGGGGGCGCTGAAATCGCTCAAATGCCCGAGCGTGCAAGATCTGTATGCGGCGGTGGGCAGCGGGCAACTGGGGCCGCGCGACGTGGTGCATGCGGCGTATCCCGAAATGCGCGATTCGGCGCGCGGGCCGCGCGGCTTGCCGGGCATACTGGCACGCGGCGCACCGCGTTCGCTGCCGCGTGAGGCGGGGGCGGGCATCGCGGGGTTGGTGGCCGGCATGTCGGTGCATTTCGCCGGCTGCTGCCATCCGCTGCCGGGCGATGCGATCGTGGGAATAGTCACCACCGGCAAGGGCGTGACGATCCACACGCGCGAATGCCCCACACTCGAGAGTTTCGCGGCCACGCCCGAGAGGTTCATCGATGTGGATTGGGAACAGGCCGCGCCCGAACGTGGCGCCGGACAGAAACGTACGGGCCGCATCAGCGTGATCGCGGCCAACGAGCCCGTGATGCTGGGCAATCTCACCAACACCGTGGCGCGGCACGAAAGCGGCGTGACCAATCTGAAAATTGTCAACCGTCAGACGGATTTCATCGAAATCCTGGTGGATGTGGAAGTGCGCGATCTGCGGCATCTGTCGAACGTGATCGCCGGGCTGCGCGCGGTATCGGGCATCACGCAGGTGGAGCGCGCGCAGGCGTGATGGTTTTGGGGCTGGGTGCCGATCTGTGCGACATCCGCCGCGTGGAGCGCGTGATGGCGCGTTTCGGCGACCGTTTTCTGCAACGTGTGTTCACCGAAACCGAACGCGCCCGCGCGGCGCGGCGTACGGAGGCACTGCGGGCCGCCACCTTCGCCAAGCGCTTTGCCGCCAAGGAAGCTTGCGCCAAGGCGCTCGGCACCGGGTTTTCGCGCGGCGTGTTCCATTCCGATATGGGGGTGGTGAACCTGCGCAGCGGCCAGCCGACCCTGGCGCTGAGCGGCGGCGCTCTGGCGCGATTGCGCGACATGACCCCGGCCGGCTGCACCGCCGAGATCGCGCTGACCATGACGGACGAGCCGCCATATGCGTTCGCCCAGGTGATTTTGTGGGCAAGGCCAGGCTGAATTGCCCGCTTCGACGGCGGGCGGAACGCAACGTGAGCGCAACAACGCCGTTGAGGCGCAACCGGATGGGGAGACGGCATGACCTTCAAGGTGCAAGTGGGGCCGCCGCAGATTGCGATACATCAGGGCCAGACGATTTTGGTTTCGGAGGAGGGCGGCCAGATTTCCTTTCCCACCGACAAGGGGCTGTATTTCCGCGACACACGAATTATCAGCGCCTGGTCGATCTACGCGAACGGCGTCTCATGGACGCTGCTGAACGGCGGCCCGATCGCCTACTATGCCTCGCGTATTTTCCTTGCGAACGCGGAGTTTCTTACTCAGGACGGCAAGATCGATGCGGGCACGCTCGCGCTGACGATCAGCCGCGAAATCGATGGCGGCGTGCACGAGGACATCGACATCCGCAATTTTGGCAAGGGTCGTGTGCGCTTCAATCTGGAGATCTCGCTGCGCTGCGACTTTGCCGATATATTCGAGGTGAAATCCAATCGCATCATCCGGCGCGGCCGTATTTCCACCGCGTGGGACGAGGCCAAGCAAACACTTTCCAACACCTATGCGAACGGCGATTTCGGTCGCGGCGTGCGGCTGCGGGTGCAGCAAGCCTGCGGGTTGTATGCGAACGGACGGCTGACGTTCGAAGTGGATCTGGCGCCGGGCGCCGAGTGGCATTGCTGCCTGCTCTACGATCTCACCGATGGCGACAATGAGATCGTGGCGCCCCCGGATTGCGTGGCGCACGACGCGGAGAGCCAGCACGCGGCCAATCTGCGCGACTGGCAGGAGCGGGTGATGAAGATCACCACAACCAACGAGGAGTTCTACCGCCTCTACCACCAGGCTATCGAAGACATGGCGGCGCTGCGCCTGTCGATCGGCGGCAGCGATCACATGGTGTTCATGCCAGCCGCGGGATTGCCGTGGTTCGTGGCGCCGTTTGGCCGTGATAGCCTGGTCGCTTCGTTGCAGAACATCGTGGTGTATCCGGATTTCGCGCGCGGTACACTCAAGGTTCTGGGCGATCTCCAGGCGACCGAGCGCGACGATTACCGGGATGCGGAGCCCGGCAAGATCATGCACGAGCTGCGTTACGGCGAGCTCGCGCATTTCAAGATGGTGCCGCACACGCCGTATTACGGCACCGCCGATGCCACGCCGCTCTGGCTGATCACGCTGCACGCCACTTGGCGGGCGATCGGCGACCGCGCGTTCCTGGAAGAGCACATCGGCACCGCCGAACGGTGCCTGGCCTGGATCGACGAATCCGGCGACCTCGACGGCGACGGCTTCCAGGAATACCAGACGCGATCGTCGGCCGGCTACGAGAATATGGGCTGGAAGGATAGCGGCGATGCGGTGCTGTATCCCGATGGCACGCATGTGCGCGGTCCCACTGCGCTGTGCGAGTTGCAGGGCTACGTATATGATGCGTGGCGGCGCATGGCGCAGGTGTACGAAACGCTGGGCAAGTCCGATCGCGCGGCCGAACTGCGCGCAAAGGCGGCGCAGATGTTCAAGCGTTTCGATGCGGCGTTCTGGGATGAGACCAGCGGGTTCTACGCCTATGCGCTCGACGGCGAGAAAAAGAAGGTGCTCACGGTCGCCTCGAACCCGGGACAATTGCTGTGCACCGGCATTGTGCCGCAGGCGCGGGCCGCGCGCGTGGTGGCGCGGCTCATGGCGCCGGATATGTGGTCCGGCTGGGGCATCCGCACGCTCTCGGCCGATCATGCGGCGTTCAATCCGATGGCGTATCAGCGCGGTTCGGTGTGGCCGCACGACAATGCGATCATCGCGCTCGGTTTCCGGCGTTACGGATTTGCGGCGGAAGCGGCACGCATCGCGCGCGATATCAGTGGCGCCGCGAGTTACTTCCAGGGCAGCCAGTTGCCGGAACTCTATGCCGGCAACTCCCGCAACGGCAGCAATTTTCCCGTGCAGTATCTGGGCGCGAACGTGCCACAGGCCTGGGCCGCCGGATCGGCGTTCATGCTGCTGCAGGCAATGCTCGGCCTGGCACCGGATGCGCCGGTCGGTCGGCTGTATATCGATCCGGCGCTGCCGCGCTGGTTGCCGGAAGTTGCCGTATCCAGCCTTACGGTGGGCGGCCGCGACTACGCCATACGTTTCTGGCGGGAGGGCGACGAGACGCGGCACGAGGTGGTTTCGGGCGACCCAAATTGCGTGGTGCGGCGGCCGTTCGGCGAGGCGTGGGAACCGGCCGGCTAGGGCGGCGGCCGTCGTTTTCTTGACAGGGGCTCCACCCCGCGCTTCAACCCCGGCGCGCCCCGCCAGGACCCAGGATGCCCTCCGCCCCGAAAGCCGCCCGCAAGCCGGCCAGCAGCAGCTGGTTCGAGACCGTCAAGACGCTCGTCTATGCCGGGCTGATCGCGCTCGGCATTCGCACCATTGCGTTCGAGCCGTTCAACATCCCTTCCGGCTCTATGATCCCCACGTTGTTGGTGGGCGATTTCGTGTTCGTCAGCAAATACAGTTACGGCTATTCGCGCTTCTCCATGCCGTTTTCGCCGCCCCTGTTCTCCGGCCGAATTTTCGGCTCGGTGCCGCATCGCGGAGACGTGGTGGTGTTCCGTTACACGCGCGACACGTCCATCGATTACATCAAGCGCGTGATCGGGCTGCCCGGCGACCGGGTGCAGATGAAAGGCGGCCAGTTGTTCTTGAACGGGACCGAAGTGCCGCGCCAGCCGCTGGGCGATTACGAGGCCGTGGACGAGCACGGCACGCGCGAGCTCGATCAGGAATACCGGGAATCGCTGCCGCCGGATGGGCCGAAGCACCTGATTTTGAAGCGCAGCGATGCCGAGGAGTATAATATTGGCAGTGAAATAGATGCCAATAACACGCCCGAATACGTGGTGCCGCAAGGCGACCTTTTCATGATGGGCGACAACCGCGACAACTCCAGCGATAGCCGGTTTCAGAACGATCTGGGCTTCGTGCCGCTGGAAAATGTGGTGGGCAAGGCGCAGTTCATCTTCTTCAGCTTCGATACGCCGGACGCTTCCTGGTTCAAGCCCTGGATGTGGCCGTTCGATATCCGTTGGGGGCGGCTGCTGCAGCCGGTGCATTGATGCGCCGGCGTTGAGCGCCGATCGGATCGCACGCGCCGCGGCGCTGCTCGGTCACGCTTTCGCCGATCCAGCGCTGCTGGCGCAGGCACTCACGCACCGTTCCGCCGCGCAGGGTCGGATGCGCGCACGGGGATCGAACGAGCGGCTGGAATTTCTCGGCGATCGCGTGCTGGGGCTGCTCATCGCCGAATGGCTCGTGGAGCGGTATCCTGGGGAGCCGGAGGGCAAGCTGGGGCCGCGGCTCGCGCATCTGGTGAGCCGCGACGCGCTGCTGCAGGTCGCCGGCGAGATCGGGTTTGCCGAGTGGCTCACACTGGGCATGGCGGAAACCGGTACCGCGAACGTGGTGGCCGATGCGCTGGAAGCGGCGTTGGGCGCCATGTTTCTCGATGGCGGATTGCCGGCGGCGCGCCAATTCGTGCGCCGCGCCTGGGCGCCGGCCATGCAGCACCAGACAGCGCCACCGAAGGATCCGAAAACCGCGTTGCAGGAATACGCGCTGGCGCGCGGTGAAACGCTGCCGGAATATACGCTTGTGTCGGCGGAGGGGCCTTCGCACGCGCCGGAATTCATCGTCAACGCTCGCTTCGGCGCAGCCAGCGGCCGCGGCCGGGCAGGAACCAAGCGGGGGGCGGAGCGGGAGGCAGCCATTGAGTTGCTAACAAAATTAAAGACATGAAGCAGCAGTCATTTATTCGGGTTGCGACAAAATGAGTCGTTGCGGGTTCATCGCGCTCATCGGCGCGCCCAACGCCGGCAAATCGACGCTGCTGAACCGGATGGCCGGCGCCAAGCTTTCGATCGTGAGCCCGAAGGCGCAGACTACGCGGTTTCGCGTGCTCGGGATCGTCATGCGCGGCGAGTCGCAGATTCTGCTTGTCGATACGCCAGGGATTTTCGCGCCCAGGCGCAAGCTGGATCGGGCGATGGTGAAGGCGGCTTGGACAGGATCGCAGGATGCCGATCTCACGCTGCTGCTGGTGGATGCGCGCGCCGGGATCACCGATGCCGTGCGGGCCATCGGCGAAGGATTGCGAAAATCCCACCGGCCGGCATGGGCGCTGCTGAACAAGACCGACCTTGTCGCCGGCCCCGCGCTGCTGCCTTTGATGGCCGAGCTGCGCGAGCTGGCGCTGTTCGCCGAGATTTACCCCGTGAGTGCCGCGACGGGCGACGGCGTGGAGGCGCTGCTGGATGCCGTGGTGGCGCACCTGCCCGAAGGGCCATTTCTGTATCCCGTTGACGAGCTAACCGATTTGCCAGACCGCCTGCTGGCGGCGGAGAT
This sequence comes from uncultured Acetobacteraceae bacterium, assembly GCA_964250215.1. Classification (GTDB taxonomy): domain Bacteria; phylum Pseudomonadota; class Alphaproteobacteria; order Acetobacterales; family Acetobacteraceae; genus DAIDJM01. The sequence continues at coordinate 22,109 of CAXUEX010000012.1, forward strand.
CGTGCGCGAGCAGATTTTTCTGCAAACGCATGAGGAGGTGCCCTACGGCACCACGGTGGAAACCGAGAGTTTTGCCGAGCGTTCCGACGGCTCGGTGCGGATCGATGCGACGGTTTATGTTGCGAAACCGGGACAGAAGGCGATCCTGATCGGCGAGGGTGGGACGAGGGTGCGCAGCATCGGCGCGCGGGCGCGGGCGGAGCTGGGGCGGCTGCTGGAACGGCAGGTGCATCTGTTCCTGAACGTGAAGGAAAGATCCGGCTGGGATGCGGAGCGCGCGCGCCTGCGGGCGATCGGCCTGGAAGATCCGGACTGAACGAAATTGGAATGGTCCGGTCCAGCAATACTCGTTTCCGCCGCGCCCTACGGCGAAGGTGACGCGCTCGCCACGGTGCTGGAGGAGCAAAACGGCATGTTTCGCGGCCTCGTGCGCGGTGGCGCTTCGCGCTCGCGTGCGGCCACTTGGCAGACGGGAAATCTGATCGAAGCCCGCTGGGTCGCCCGCCTGCCGGACCAGCTCGGCAGCCTCACCGGCGAATTGGTCCACGCCACCGCCGCTGCCGCAATGCAGGATCGGCTTGCGCTCGCGGTGCTCAGTGCCGCCTGCGCCACCGCTGCGGGCGCGTTGCCGGAGCGGGAGCCGCATCGCCGAGTCTTCGGCGGCCTGCTGCGCGTGCTCGCGCGACTTGCGGCCGGGTCCGCCGTGCTCACCGATCTCGTGCGCTGGGAACTCGAGCTTTTGGCGGAACTCGGCTTCGGTCTCGATCTTGCGCTGTGCGCCGTCACGGGTTCAGCAACCGATCTGGCCTACGTCTCGCCGCGCACCGGTCGCGCCGTGAGCCGTCAGGCCGCCGGCGCGTGGGCCGAACGGTTGCTGAAGCTGCCGGCATTTCTTGCCGGCAACGCCGCGGCCGATATGCCGGCGTGGCGCGACGGACTGGCACTCACCGGGCACTTCCTGGCCCGCGACGCATTCGGCAGCCGCCATCTGCCGCTGCCGCCGGCGCGCGTGCGCCTGGTGGACATCCTGCAAACCTTGCCCGAAGCTGCCGATCCGCCCGAAAAGGGCCCATGACCGATCAACTCGTGGATGTGAAACTCGCCGATGCGCTGTCCGAGCGCTATCTGGCCTACGCGCTTTCCACCATCACGCAGCGCAGCCTGCCGGATGTGCGCGATGGGTTGAAGCCGGTACACCGGCGGCTGATTTATGCCATGCAGTTGCTGCGGCTGGATCCGGCCGCCGGCTTCAAGAAATGCGCGCGCATCGTCGGCGACGTGATGGGCAAGTTCCATCCGCATGGCGATGTCGCGATCTACGATGCCATGGTGCGGCTGGCACAGGATTTCGCGGCCCGCTATCCGTTGGTGGAAGGCCAGGGCAATTTCGGCAATATCGACGGCGATAATGCCGCGGCGATGCGCTACACCGAAGCGCGGCTCACGGAGGTGGCGCAGGCGCTGCTTTCCGGCATTGCGGAAGACGCGGTGGATTTCCGCCCGACCTACGATGGCGAGGAGCAGGAGCCCGCCGTTCTGCCGGCCGGATTCCCCAATCTGCTAGCGAATGGCGCGGCCGGCATTGCGGTGGGCATGGCCACCAGCATTCCGCCGCACAATGCGGGCGAAGTTTGCGCCGCGGCAATCCATCTGGTGCGGCATCCCGATACCGACACGGCTTCGCTGCTGGCGCATATGCAAGGCCCGGATTTTCCCACCGGCGGCGTGCTGACGGAAGATCGCGCTGCCATCCATGCCGCCTACGAAACCGGCAGGGGCGGCTTCCGCGTGCGCGCAAGATGGCACGTGGAAGAAGGAAGGTTCGGCACCTGGACCGCTGTGGTGACGGAAATTCCCTACCAGGTGCAGAAAACCCGCCTGCTCGAGCAGGTGGCCGAACTTATGGAAGCGAAAAAGCTGCCACTGCTGGGCGACATGCGTGACGAAAGCACCGAGACCGTGCGACTGGTTCTGGAACCGAAAAGCCGCAGCGTGGAGCCCGGGATGCTGATGGAAACGCTGTTCCGCGCCACCGCGCTGGAGCAGCGGTTTCCGCTGAACATGAATGTGCTCACGGCCGATCGCACGCCGCGCGTGCTCGGGCTGAAGGATGTGCTGCAAGCCTGGCTGGATCACCGGCACGAAGTGCTGCTGCGCCGCTCGCGTCATCGGCTTGCGGCCAACCGCCGGCGCCTGGAAATCCTCGACGGGCTTCTCAAGGTATTTCTCAACCTCGACGAAGTGATCCGCATTATTCGCGAGGCCGACGACGCGAAGGCCGGCTTGATGCGCGCTTTCGGCCTGAGCGATTTGCAGGCCGAAGCCATCCTCAACATGCGGTTGCGCAGCCTGCGGCGGCTGGAGGAAATGGAAATCAAGCGCGAGCACAGAGCGCTGACGAAGGACAGCCGCGAACTCGAAAAGCTGCTGGCAGAGGAAGCGCTGCGCTGGCAGCGGATCGTGCACGAGCTGGAGGAGGTGCGCGAAAAATTTGGCAGCGGACCGCTTGGCAGACGCCGCACCGAAATCGGCCCTGTGCCAACGGCAATCGATACCGAAGCGCTGCTGCCGGTGGAACGCGAGCCGATCACGGTGCTGCTGACCGAGAAACTCTGGCTGCGAGCGGTGCGCGGCCATGTGGCGGACGCGGAAGGCCAGAAATTCAAGGAGGGGGATGCGCTGCGACTGCTGCTGCCGTGCGAAACCACCGACCGGTTGGCGATCTTCGCGAGTGACGGCCGCGTGTTCACGCTGCGCGCGGGCGAGCTGCCACGTGGCCGTGGCGATGGCCAGGCACTGCGCGTGATGCTCGATCTGGGCAGCGGCGACGATTTGGCGGCCATGTTCGTGTGGCGGGAGGCGGCGCGGTATCTGGTGGCTTCCTCGGGCGGCCGCGGCTTCATCGTGCGCGGCGCCGACCTGCTCGCGGAGAAGCGCACTGGCAAGCAGGTGTTGAACCTGCGTCCGGACGAAACCGCAAAGCTTTGCGTGCCCGCGGAGGGCGATCACGTGGCGGTGGTGGGTGAAAACCGCAAGCTGCTGGTATTTCCGCTGGCGCAACTGCCGGAGATGGCGCGCGGTGCCGGGGTGCAATTGCAAAAGTTCCGCGATGGCGGCCTCGCGGATGCGCGCGTGTTCCGGCTGTCGGACGGCCTTACCTGGAAATCGGGTGAACGCCTGCGCACGGAAGCCGCCATCCGCGAATGGCTCGGCGAACGCGCCCAGGCCGGAAGACTGCCGCCCAGCGGCTTCCCGCGTTCCGGCAAGTTCGGCTGATTCCGGTCCTGGCCATCGGCGCGCCGCTGGGGTAAACACCCCAGAAGGTCTGGGAGGATCCGAAATGCGAAACGCATTCCTTGGCGCAACCTGCTTCTGTCTGGCCGCGGGCGCGGCCAGCGCGCAGAACGGGCCGGTTGCGAACACAACCGAAGGCCCGGTGCAGGGCAGCAGCAACGGCATCGTGAACAGTTTCCTCGGTATCCGTTATGCGGCGCCCCCCACCGGCAGCGCGCGATGGGCACCGCCGGGCGCGCCGCCGAACCACAGCGGCACCACGCTGCAGGCCACCGCCTACGGACCATATTGCCCGCAGGGCGAGAGCGAAATCGGCCTCGGCGGCGGCAACGAGGATTGCCTGTACCTGAACGTGCAAGCACCGGCAGCGGCCACCACCGGCAGCGCTTTGCCGGTAATGCTGTGGATTCACGGTGGCGGCCTCACCACCGGCTCGGGCCAGGAATACGATGGCTCGGCGCTGGTGCAGGAGCAGAACGTGGTTTTTGTTTCATTCAACTATAGGCTAGGGCTGCTCGGATTCCTCGCGCATCCGGCGCTGGTGGATGCACATGGCAGCACAGGCAATTACGGTTTGATGGACCAGCAGGCGGCAATTTCCTGGGTGCGGTCGAACGCCGCGAATTTCGGCGGCAACCCGAACAACATTACGATCTTCGGCGAATCCGCCGGCGGGCAAAGCACGATCGATCAGCTCACCTCGCCGCTACTGGGCCCGGTGCATACCGCGGTGATTGAGAGTGGCGCCTATGCCCGCGCGCTGCCCACGTTGGCGAGCGCCGAAACCCAGGGCGAGGCGATCGCCACCACACTGAATTGCACCGATGCCTCCACGGTCGCCGCATGCCTGCGCGCAATCTCGGCAACCACGCTCGTCGATCTGGTCGGCGCCGGCGTGATTTCCTCTTCCACCATCAACATCGCGCCGAATGTGGATGGCTATGTGCTGCCGATGCAGCCGTTCCAGGCCTACTACCGGGGCAAGTTCAACCGCGTTCCGGTGATCGACGGCACGAACCATGACGAATACCGGCTCTTCGTGTCCGAGAACGACATTGCCGGCTCCGGCCCGCAGACATACCAGTCCTACATCGCCACCGTGGAAGCGATGTCGGGCAAGTTTGCGCCGCAGGTGCTGGCTGAATACCCGGTTTCGAACTACCCCAGTCCTAATTATGCGCTGGCCGCCGTAGCGACCGATTACGCATTCTCCTGCGGCGCCGTGCTGCTCGATGCGCTGCTCTCGAAATACGTTCCGGTATATTCGTACGAGCTGAACGATCCGAACGTGCCGAACATCTTTCTGCCGTTCGATCCCTACATGCCGAGCCTGGGCGACAGCCATGCGGCGGAGCTGCCCTATCTGTATCCGGAATTCCGGAATTCGCTGCTCGGCCTCGGGCCGGCGAATTTCAGCGCGGCGCAACTGCAGCTCACGCACACCATGCGGGCCGATTGGGGAAGCCTCGCGCGTTATAGCCGGCCGCTCAGCCCCACGGGCGGCATTTGGCCGCGATACAGCCTGGCTGCGCACGCGAAACTTTCGCTGATCTCGCCTTCGCCGCAAACCGAGACCGGCTTCATCGCCGACCACAAATGCGATTTTTGGCTGCCATTGCTGCTTCGCCAGGCGGGTTTGCCTGCCGGCGTGTCATACTGAACCAGACGCCTACGTGGCGGCGGAGTGGCGCCCCGCCCGCTGCGGCAGCAACGCCACGCAGGCGATGATGGCCGCCGCCAGCACTGCGGAAGCCGTATAGCGGTCCCATGCCAGGCCGCCATTCGCCACCGGCTTGTCCATCAGATCACCAAGCGTGGCGCCGAGTGGCCGCGTGAGGATGAAGGCGGCCCAGAACAGCAGCGCGCGGGAAATGCGCGTGAAGAAGTACAGCAGCGCAACAATGGCGAGCGCGCCGGCGAACACCAGCGCGCCGCGTTCATAGCCGAAGCCGTTCGTGTCGGCCATCCAGTCACCCAGGGCGGTGCCGAGCGTTTGCGAGAACGTGATCGCTGCCCAGTAGAACAGCTCGGCGGGGCGCGACGTGACCGTATCGCTGGCGATCTGGCCCAGCGTGAGCCGCCAAAGGGCCAGTGTGGCAAACAGCAGCACTGCCAGGATGGCGGCGCCGCCTGCATAGCCGATGCCGAGCGAACGGTCGCAGAAATCGGCGAGGGCGGTGCCAGCCGTGGTGGTCGCAACGATCACAAACCAGTAGAGCGGCGCATGAAAGCGCTTCGTAGCCACTTGCGTGCCGACGGCGGCAATCAGGATCGAGAAGAAGATCACGGTGCCAACAAGATAGCCGAGCCCGGCCGACATGGTCACCGCGTCGCCGCCGGTTTCGCCGAGCGTGGTTGCAAGAACCTTGATGAACCAAAACCCAAGCGTAGCGGCAGGAACTTTGCTGCCACCCAAAACTTTCGAAAGTTCTTTGCTTCTTTCTTTCAAGAAAGAAGCCCTTCCTCCACGTAGATTTCTCCACCGGCCTCCCGAAAGGCTTCCCCCTTCGCTTCCAACCCCGCCAACCGCTCCGCCTCCGCCCGCAGATCCTGCGTAATCTGCATGGAGCAGAACTTAGGACCGCACATGGAACAGAAATGCGCGGTCTTGTGCGCCTCCTTCGGCATCGTCTCGTCGTGGTACAACCGTGCCGTGTCGGGATCGAGCGAAAGATTGAACTGGTCCTGCCAGCGGAAGCTGAACCGCGCGCGGCTCAGCGCATCATCGCGCAGTCGCGCGGCAGGATGGCCCTTCGCCAGGTCGGCTGCGTGCGCGGCAATGCGATAGGTGATCACGCCAGTTTTCACATCGTCGCGGTTCGGTAGTCCAAGATGTTCCTTAGGCGTAACATAACACAGCATCGCCGTGCCGAACCAGCCGATCATCGCCGCACCGATCGCGCTGGTGATATGATCGTAGCCGGGCGCGATGTCGGTGGTGAGCGGCCCCAGCGTGTAGAACGGCGCCTCGCCGCAAACGGCCAACTGCTTTTCCATATTCACCTTGATCTTGTGCATCGGCACATGGCCCGGTCCCTCGATCATCACCTGGCAGCCACGCTCCCACGCAATCTGGGTGAGTTCGCCAAGCGTTTCCAGCTCGGCGAACTGCGCCGCATCGTTCGCATCCGCAATCGATCCCGGCCGCAGCCCGTCGCCCAATGAAAAGGAAACGTCGTAGGCGCGCATAATGTCGCAGATTTCCGCAAAGCGCTCATACAGGAATGATTCGCGATGGTGCGAAAGGCACCACCGCGCCATGATGCTGCCGCCACGCGAAACAATTCCGGTAACGCGGTTCGCGGTTAGCGGCACATGCCGCAGCCGCACGCCGGCATGTATCGTGAAATAATCAACGCCCTGCTCGGCCTGTTCGATCAGCGTATCGCGGAAAACCTCCCAGCTCAGCTTGTCCGGATCGCCGCCCACCTTTTCCAGCGCCTGGTAGATCGGCACCGTGCCGATCGGCACCGGCGAGTTGCGCAGAATCCAGCCGCGGATATTATGGATGTTGCGGCCCGTGGAGAGATCCATCACGGTGTCGGCGCCCCAGCGCACCGCCCATACCAGCTTCTCCACCTCTTCCGCGGCCGAGGACGTAACGGCGGAATTGCCGATATTGGCGTTCACCTTCACCAGAAAATTGCGGCCGATCACCACCGGTTCCAGTTCCGGATGATTGATGTTCGCCGGAATGATCGCGCGGCCGCTCGCCAGCTCCTGTCGCACGAATTCCGGCGTGATGAAGGCGGGGATGGCGGCGCCGAAATCCTCGCCGTCGGCGCGCCGGGCCTCGGCGCCTTCCGCCTTTGCGGCGCGGCCGAGATTTTCGCGGTGCGCCACGAAGATCATCTCCTCGGTGATGATCCCCGCGCGCGCAAATTCCAATTGCGTCGCGGGTTTTCCTGCCTGCGCCACCAGCACGCGCGGCGCGGCGGGGCAGGGAGGTACCAGTCGTTCGCCGCTCGCATTGTTGTCTTCCGGCTGCACCGCACGGGCTTCGGAGGCCTGCACCGAGCGCGCCGCGATCCATGCGCCGCGCAGCGGCGGCAGACCGGATTGCAGATCGATCGCGGCCGCCGGATCGGTGTAGGGACCGGAAGTGTCGTAAAGCCGCACCGGTGCTTCGCCGGTCGATGCTTCCAGCGCCACTTCCCGGAACGGCACCGAAATGTCGGTCCGCTCGGGCGGGCTGGAATATATTTTCCGTGATCCAGAAATTGGGCCGGTGGTGACGGAAGCGGTCTCGCCGATACGGGGTTGGTAATTCATCGCCGCTCGCTCCTTGGCAGTTCGGAAACGGCGGGAGCTCGGGCGGCGGTCGCCACGAAAATCCCGTCCCTCCGCCGGCATTACCCGGATCAGGTTCGTTCAGGGTCTCCGCGTCGCAGCGGACTCTCAGCCTGTCGGCTCCCCCGGGAATAGAGAGTAGGGCGCCGCACGCGGGCTGGGGTCAAGTCAACAGCAAGTGGGCGGCCACTTGCGGATATAAACATAGCTTTATATGCTTAAGCCATGGATGATCTTGTTGCCGCTCTTGCCGCCGCCGCCGAGCCCACCCGTCTGCGCCTGCTGGCACTCGCCGCCGGCGGTGCGTTTTGCGTCAACGATTTTTGCGACATCCTCGGGCAGTCCCAGCCGCGCCTTTCCCGGCATCTTCGGCTGCTGTGCGAAGCAGGCCTGCTGACCCGTTCGCGCGAGGGAGCAAATGCGTGGTTTGCGCTGGAACATGGCGCCGGTGGCCGCTTGGCGCGCGATTTGCTGCGCCACGTGGCGGCCGACGATCCCCTGCTGGCCGCCGATCGCCGGGGTGCGGCGCGCGTGCTGGCCGAGCGAGCGCGCCAGGCATCCGAAACGTTCCGCCGGCGTGGCGCCGACTGGGATGAGATGCGGGCGCTCGATCTGCCGGCCGATCGGGTGGAGAAGCTGCTGCTGGCGCGTCTGCCGTTGGCGGAATTAGGCCACGCGCTGGATATCGGCACCGGCACCGGCCGGGTGCTGGAGTTGCTGGCGCCGCGATTAAGCACGGGCCTGGGGATCGATGCGAGCCCGGCCATGCTGGCGCTGGCGCGCGTGCGGCTGGCACAGCCGGAATTGGCGCATTGCGCGGTGCGCCAGGCCGACATGTATGCCTTGCCGCTGCACGATCGCGCGTTCGATCTCGTGCTGCTGCAAATGGTGCTGCATTACGCCGCGGAACCGGCGCAAGTTTTAGCCGAGGCCCGCCGCGTGCTGCGCCCCGGTGGGCTTTTGTGCATTGTTGATCTGGCACCGCACGGTCGCTCCGAACTGCGCGAGCGCATGGCGCATCGGGCTCTGGGCTTTGCCGAGCCGGCGATGCGCGATCTGCTGCATGCCACAGGCTTTGCATCGGAAACACCCGAAACCGTGGTGGCCGAGTGCGGGCTAGCCGTGCAGGTATGGTTTGCAAGAACAGCCGATTCGGCTGCAGCGGTGGAGCGCGTGCGATGAGCCGTTTGCCGCTGCTGCAAGCGCTGCGCGATCGGGTGCTGCTGTGCGATGGCGGCACCGGCAGCCATGTGCAGGCGCTCTCGCTCGATGTGCAGCACGATTACTGCGGCTGCGAGAACTGCACCGAGGTGCTGACGCTTTCGCGCCCCGATATCGTTCGCGACATCGCCCGCGGCTATTTTGCGGCCGGCGCCGACATGGTGGAAACCAACACGTTCGGCGCCAGCCCCATCACGCTCGGTGAATTCGGGCTGGCGGAAAAAGCCCGCGAAATCAGCCGCCGCTCGGCCGAAATCGCGCGCGAGGCCGCGGCGGAATTCGTCGATGGGCGGGACCGATACGTGCTTGGCGCGATCGGACCGGGCACGAAGCTGCCCAGCCTGGGCGCGATCGGCTTCGACGCGCTGGAAGCGGCGCTGGCCGAGCAATCGCGCGGATTGCTGGATGGCGGCGTGGATGCGATCCTGATCGAAACCTGCCAGGACCCGCTGCAAATCAAGGCAGCGATTGCGGGTGCGAAACTGGCGTGCGCGGAGGCAGCCAGCGATTTGCCGATTTTCGTGCAAGTGACTGTGGAGACCACGGGCACGCTGCTGGTAGGCACCGATATCGCGGCGGCGGCGACCGTGGTGGAGGCGCTGGACGTGCCGCTGCTCGGGCTGAACTGCGCCACCGGGCCGCAGGAAATGGCCGAGCACGTGCGCTGGCTCTCCGCCAACTGGCCCGGGCTGATCAGCGTGCAGCCGAATGCCGGCCTGCCCGAGCTGGTCGATGGGCGCACGCGGTATCCGCTCTCACCGGCCGATCTCGCCACCTGGCTCGAACGCTTCGTGGAGGAGGACGGCCTCAATCTGATCGGCGGCTGTTGCGGCACGGAGCCGGCGCATATCGCCGCGCTGGATGCGATGCTGCGCCGCCGCGGCGGGTTCCGTCCGGTGCCGGTGCCGCGTCGCGCCGTGTGGGTGCCGGGGGTGGCAAGCCTTTATGCACAAACCCCTTTGCGGCAAGAGAATAGCTTCTTTTCCATCGGCGAGCGCTGCAACGCCAATGGATCGAAGCGCTGGCGCGAGCTGCAGGCGGTGCATGATTGGGACGGTTGTGTCGGCCTGGGCCGCGAGCAGCTCGGCGAAGGATCGAACGCGCTCGATCTCTGCACGGCCTTTGTCGGACGCGACGAACTCGCCGAGATGGACGAGGTGGTGCGGCGCTTCACCCACGCGGTGGCGGCGCCGCTGGTCATCGACAGCACCGAAACGCCGGTCATCGAGAGTGCCTTGAAGCTGCACGGCGGCAAGGCGGTGATCAATTCGATCAATTTCGAGGATGGCGAACAGGCGGCCGCAGACCGGCTGATGCTCGCGCGCCGCTTCGGCGCGGCGGTGATCGCGCTGACGATCGACGAACAGGGCATGGCGAAAACTCCCGAGCGCAAGCTGGAAGTGGCGGAGCGGCTCGTGGATTTTGCTTGCGACCGGCACGGGTTGAAACCGTGCGATCTGCTGATCGATCCGCTGACCTTCACCATTGCCACCGGCAACGAGGACGACCGGAAGCTGGCGGAATGGACGCTGCAAGGCATTGCCGCAATCCGCGCACGATTTCCGGATGTGCAGATCGTGCTGGGGCTTTCCAATGTCAGCTTCGGCCTGAACCCAGCGGCGCGCGGCGTTTTGAACTCAGTGTTCCTGGATCACGCGCTGCGCGCCGGAATGACAGGGGCGATTGTTCATGTGAGCAAGATAAGGCCGCTGCACCAACTGGCGCCGGAAGAGATACAGCTCGCCGAAGACTTGATCTTCGACCGCAGGCGGGAAGGCTACGATCCACTGCAGGCCGTGCTGGCGATGTTCGCCGATCGCAAAGCCGCTCAAACCGAAAAGCGTCGCCGTGCCGATACGTCCGAGGAACGGCTGCGCGATCGCATCGTGGATGGCGACCGCAAGGGGCTGGAAGACGATTTGCGCGATGCGCTGCAACGCAACGCGCCACTCGACATCGTCAATACCTTGCTGCTCGACGGCATGAAGGAAGTGGGCGAGCTGTTCGGCGCCGGGAAGATGCAGTTGCCGTTCGTGCTGCAGAGCGCCGAGACGATGAAGACGGCGGTGGCGTTCCTGGAACCGCTGATGGAGCGCGTGGAGGGGCAGGAGCGCGGCACCATCGTGCTGGCCACCGTGAAGGGCGACGTGCACGATATAGGCAAGAACCTGGTCGATATCATTTTGAGCAACAATGGCTATCGCGTGGTGAACCTCGGCATCAAGGTCAAGCTCGCCGAAATGCTGGAAGCTGCGCGTGAGCATCGCGCCCATGCCATCGGCATGTCCGGTCTGCTCGTGAAATCCACTGTGGTAATGCGCGAGAATCTCGAGGAAATGTCGCGTCAGGGCGTGGAGATCCCGGTGCTGCTGGGTGGCGCCGCGCTCACTCGCACCTATGTGGAAGACGATTGCGCCCGCGCCTATGCGTGCGGCCGCGTCGCTTATGCCAAGGATGCGTTCGACGGGCTGAACCTGATGGAGAAAGTCACCGGCAACGGCTTCGACGATTACCTCTCGGCCATCCAGGCCCGCCGGTCCGTCGGCCCGCACCGCAGCGCGCGCAAACTCGGCCAAGCAGATGAGCGCGCGTTTCGTCCGGTGGATGTAAATGCCGCGCAAGGGCGCCGGCGACGGATCACGGCGAAGGTTCCGGCGCCGCAACCGCCCTTTTGGGGACCTCGCCGCATTGAAGCGCCGGCACGCGCCGTGGTGCCGTTCCTGAACGAACGCAGTTTGTATCAATTTCAGTGGGGCTTCCGCAAACAGGGGCGCAGCCTGGAAGATTTCCTCGGTTGGGCAAAACAGGAACTGCGGCCGGTGATGCGCCGGATGCTGCAACTCTGCGAAGCCGAGAACATCCTGCGCCCGCAGGCCTGCTACGGTTATTGGAAGGCGGCCGGGCAGGGCAACGATCTGATCCTGTTCGCCGAAGATGGCGAAGCCGAAATCGCGCGCTTCTCGCTGCCGCGCCAGCCGCGCGACGATGGCGAATGCATCGCCGATTTCGTGCGCGACATCGACGATGCGGAGCGCGACGTGATCGGGCTCCAGGTCGTCACCGTGGGGCAGTTGGCGTCCGACACGGCGCGGCTGTGGTTCGAGGACAACCGGTATCAGGATTATCTCTACCTGCACGGGCTTTCGGTGGAGATGGCGGAGGCCACGGCCGAATACGTGCACAAGCGCATCCGCGCCGAGCTCGGCTTCGCGGCCGAGGACGATCGCGACATGGAAAAAATGCTGTCGCAGTCCTACCGCGGCTCGCGCTATTCCTTCGGTTATCCCGCTTGTCCGCGTCTGGAGGACCAGGCGCCGCTGCTGCGGCTGCTGCAAGCCGAGCAGATCGGCGTTACGCTATCCGACGAATGGCAGCTTCACCCCGAGCAATCCACGAGCGCGATCGTTATTCTCAATCCCGCCGCGAAGTATTTCTCCGTGTAGCGGGCTTCCTGGCCTTATACCCAGTCTCAGGGACTGTGACCTGTCATCCAGATCCGCCGCTTCGACGCCGTTGCCGTGCCGGCGAGCGGCACCGCGCTGCTGGCATGGATGGCTTCGTCGCAAGCGCGCCTCGCAACGACGGCGACGACAGCGCTAGTCATGCGCAACGGGACACGG
>CAXUEX010000013.1:0-32317 GCA_964250215.1 uncultured Acetobacteraceae bacterium
CAGCTGCACCGTCGGCCCCTCCCGCCCGATCGAGGCGCCGCTCGCCAGCCCCCGCACCGTCAGCCGCACCTTGCCCGCCGCAATACGCAACGAAAGCACCCGCCGCACCTTCGCCGGGTCCTCGATATCCAACGATGCGATCACCTGCGGAATGCCGCTGCCCTGCGCCCCCGGAAACACCGATCGCGTCAGCGCCACCGAAAGCATGAACCCCAGCGGCCCCAGCAGCAGCGGCGCGGCGGGAAACAGCAGCAGCACCAGATGGAACGCATTGTCGGCAATGTCCGCCGCCCGCGCGAAGCCGATCGCCGCCAGGCTCACCACCACCGCCCCCACCCAGAACACCAGGCGGCGCAGCAGGAACACCGGATAGCGGTTGAAGCCGGAAAACCGGGAGCGGAAGCCCATTGCCAGTCTGCCTAAACGATGGTGGCCCCGGCGCAACCCCAGCCGGGCTTCCGTGCGCCACTGGTGTTCATACTTCGTTCTTGACAGCCGGCCCCCGACCTGCCCAAGTTCAGCCCGAACGAAGGGAGAACATGATGCACGTCCGCAAGCCCGAGCTGCTGCGGTCGGAAGCCGATCCGGCGGCGCTGGAACAGCTCGCGCGCGCCGGCCTCGCGGAACCGCCGGTCCAGCCGCGCCCGCCGTCGCAAAAACGCCGCGGCCGTGGCGCCGTCACCAATCCCGGCCCCCGCTTCGATGCCGCCACCATCGAGCCGTTCGACGATGGCTGGGCCACGCTCGAAGCCTTGGCCGATCTGCCGCCGCTGCCCACCACGCTCATCCGCGACGCCAGCCGCAGCGCCATTTCCTGGAACACCTCGCCCGATATCGGCTTCGATCGCGCCATCAACCCGTATCGCGGCTGCGAACACGGCTGCATCTATTGTTATGCCCGGCCCACCCACGCCTATCTCGGCTACTCGCCGGGTCTCGATTTCGAAACAAAGCTGGTGTTCAAGCCCGATGTGGCCGCGCTACTGGAACGCGAGTTGCGCAAACCCAACTATGTCGTGCGGCCGGTGGCGCTCGGTTCCAACACGGATCCGTATCAACCGGTGGAACGCACGCTGCGGCTCACCCGCGGCGTGCTGGAAGTGCTGGAACGTTTCGGCCATCCGCTCACCATCGTTACCAAATCGGCCGGCGTGCTGCGCGATCTGGATATCTTGCAGCGCCTCGCATCGCGCGGCCTAGTGCGCGTCTTCCTCTCCGTCACCACGCTCGATGCCGCACTTGCCCGCTGCATGGAACCGCGCGCCGCCACCCCCGAACGCCGCCTCGCCGCCATCGCCGCACTCACCCAGGCCGGCGTGCCCGCGGGCGTGCTGGCAGCGCCGATGATCCCGGGCCTCAACGATGCCGAACTGGAAAAAATCCTCGAACGCGCCGCCCAAGCCGGCGCCGCGCACGCGGGTTACGTGCTGCTCCGCCTGCCGCACGAGCTGCGCCAGATGTTTGAAGCCTGGCTCGAAGAACATGTCCCCCACCGCGCGCGTCACGTGCTCTCGCTGATCCGCGAGACGCGCGCGGGCCAGCTCAACGACGCCCGGTTCCACAACCGCTTCGTTGGCAGCGGCCCCTACGCCGAACTCCTCGCCAAACGCTTCACCCGCGCCGCCAAAGCCCGTGGCTTCCAGGAACGCGCTCCGCTCGAAACCCGCCATTTCGCCCCACCCGCAACGAAAGCGCCCGACTCGATCCCGCAACTGAGCCTGTTCTGAACCAACCCTCCGCCAGCCAGCTCGCCGCCCTGGCCCCCGCTGCGCCGCACGGCCTCAGCAACCGCGGACTCTGCTTTTGAGTGAAGGGGTGTTGGGGCTCGGGTCACCCCCGCAAAGTCGGTATGCTGCGGAAAGTGGCTCCCGAAGCAGGTGGGTTTCGATTGATCTGGGAAGAAATTTCCCGGATACTCCGCCGGTATGGATATTGAGGCAATTTTGGCGCGGCTGGGCGGCGCCGAGGCAGCGGCACAGGTGGCGGGCGTAGGAACGGAGGCGGTTCGGAAATGGCGCGCGGCGCGGGCCATACCCGCGCGGCACTGGCCCATGATCCTGGCGACCACAGGGTTGGGCCTGGCTGATCTGCAGGAATCCGCGCCGCGCGTATCGGCTGCCGACCGGCCGTCCGGGGCGAATGCGGTGCTGGTGCTGGCGGATGGCGGCGCGTTTTGGGGCCGGGGTTTTGGTGCGTGGACGCCCGAAGCCGGGGGCGCGGCCGCGGAGCTTTGTTTTAATACTGGGATGACCGGTTATCAGGAGACGCTGACCGATCCTTCCTATGCCGGGCAGGTGATCGTGTTCACGTTCCCGCATATCGGCAATGTGGGCGCGAACGGCGAGGATTTGGAGGCAGCCGGAATTGCTGCGAGCGGGATGATCGTGCAGCAGATGCCCGGTGCGGCCGCTAACTGGCGCGCGGATTGCCGGCTGGACGAGTGGTTGCGACGCCAGAACAGGCCGGGGATTGCGGGCATCGATACTCGGGCGCTGACGCAGCGCATCCGGGATGGCGGGCCGCCCAACGGCGTGCTGGCGTTTCCGGAGAGCGGGCGGTTCGATCTTGTGGCGTTGCGGGCAAAGGCGGCGGCTTGGACGGGGCTGGACCGGCTGGACTTGGCGCGCGACGTTTCCTGCACGCAGAGCTATGCCTGGGACGAGACGCCATGGGCCTGGCCGCGCGGATATGGCCGGCAAAGCGCGCCGGGGCGGCATGTGGTGGCGGTGGATTACGGCGCCAAGCGTAACATTCTGCGCAGCCTGGCGGGCGCGGGCTGCCGCGTGACGGTGGTGCCAGCGGCGAGTGCGGCAGAGGATATATTGCGGCATCGGCCGGATGGCGTGTTTTTGTCGAACGGGCCGGGCGACCCGGCGGCGACGGGCGAATATGCGGTGCCGGCGATCCGGGGCGTGATGGATGCGGGGGTGCCGGTTTTCGGCATCTGCCTGGGGCATCAACTGCTGGCGTTGGCGCTGGGCGCGCGGACCTACAAGCTGGCACGCGGGCATCACGGGGCGAACCAGCCGGTGCGCGAGGTGGCGACGGGGCGGGTGGAGATTACCAGCCAGAACCATGGATTTGCGGTGGATGCGGCTTCACTGCCGGCAGGCGTGGTGGCGACGCATGAGAGTTTGTTCGACAGCAGCAACGAGGGGATTGCGTGCGCCGCCCGGCGGGCGTTTTCCGTGCAGTATCATCCGGAGGCGAGTCCGGGGCCGAGCGATGCGGGGCATTTGTTTGGAAGGTTTGTGGAGATGATTGAGGGGGCCGGATGACGAAGCTTTATGAATTAAGGGAACAGGAGATTGGTTTCATCGATGGGGCACTTCAATGGTATCGGCGACAAGACACAGCTGTCAGATACCTGCTAGCGAGTACAGTCCCCGTTCTCGGAGTAGGGGCAGTGCTCGCCAGCGCTGAAATTGTGGCCGCCGGTGCCGCTTGTGGCACGCTTGCGTTGATTGCTGGACTTGGCAACACCGACCTGCCGCTGCCGATCGAAAAGGTGAGTTCGGAGCAGGCAGAAAAGTTTATCGACCCGGACGGGAGCCGGATGACAATTGGCATAGTTTATGCGCAGCACCCGAAACTTACAGACTTGGTCATTCCGACGCCTGCATTCCAGGATATTTTGCTTCGAGAACAGCAGGCAGATATCATTGATTACGTGCGGTCAATTGTGCCCGCGAGGTGGATAGAAATTCGGCAGCACGTCGTGAAGTCCGGTGGCGGAGGTGGTAGCATCTTTTCTGTAAATCTTAGCGGGGAACATTCTAATAAATGGGAGACGTTGACGGATCTCAATTACGACCGACCGGAAGTCGCTCCTCTGAGCCGAAGTTTGATTTGGCTTGACCGGTTTCCGTCCCTCGTCGCAGGCATCCGAAGCAGCATCAAAGGTTCTGCTCAGTTCGTCGAGCGGGTGCAGCAAAATGCGCACTTGGCGACCTCGATTGCCAAACAGGCCGGCTTTGCGGTTGAAGCCGTAGAAAGCTACGAACTAGAAATATCTATTAAGTGGTGACCGGACCGGTCATGGCTATAGTGCACCGAGGAAGGCGCTCCACCTCACGTCCACTCTCCCGTTCCGCAACCGCGATATCGTAGGCGCTTTGCAGGTTCATCCAGAAAGCCGCGCTGTTGCCAAACCAGTGGCTCAGGCGAAGCGCTGTATCGCCGGTGATAGCCCGGGCGCCTTGCAGAATTTGCATGATCCGGTTGTGGGACACTTGAAGTTGACGTGCGAGTTCGGTGGGCGTGACGCCGAGCTCGGCCAACTCGTCGGCCAGGATTTCACCAGGATGCACTGGATTGCGAGACATCGGACCCCTCCTCAATGATAGTCCACGAGTTCCACATTCATCGGACCAGTTGCACCTGCCGGCCACTCAAAACAGAGCCGCCATTGCAGGTTTACACGGATACTTCACTGCCCGCAGCGATCTCCGCCGAGTGCTTCCAGGCGGTTCGACGGCAGGGTCCGCAGTTCGGCGACCGATGCCGCCGCATCAAAGACGGCCGGCCGCTTCTCCGCCTGCGGACGAAACGGCTCGAATGCCCGGACGAACTTGCCGTCCACGAAACCCGTCAGCCGCCCGCCGCGGAAGCTCTGTATCACAGGCTTCTGCCCGGACCCTATAAGCTGGACGTACCGCATACATACGTCGGCGGTGCCGCCTTGGCAAGGCCCCCTTGATGCCCAAACGCACCGACCTCACCTCCATCCTGATCATCGGCGCCGGCCCGATCGTTATCGGCCAGGCCTGCGAATTCGACTATTCCGGCGCGCAGGCGTGCAAGGCGCTACGGGCGGAAGGGTATCGGGTTGTCCTGGTGAACTCCAACCCGGCGACGATCATGACCGATCCGGGGCTCGCCGATGCCACCTATATCGAGCCGATCACGCCGGAATTCGTGGAGAAGATCATTGCGCGCGAGAAGCCGGATGCGCTGCTGCCGACGATGGGCGGGCAGACGGCTTTGAATACAGCCATGCAACTGCATCGCAACGGCACGCTGGCGCGGCATGGGGTGGAGCTGATCGGGGCGCGGGCGGAGGCCATTGAGCGGGCCGAGGACCGGCTGCAATTCCGCGATGCCATGAACGACATCGGCATCGAGAGCCCGCGCAGCCGAATTGCGCATTCGCTGGAAGAAGCGCGCGCGGCGCTGGCGGAGATCGGGCTGCCGGCGGTGATCCGGCCCAGCTTCACGCTGGGCGGCACGGGCGGCGGCATTGCTTATAACCGCGAGGAATTCGAGCAGATTGCCGGCTCCGGCCTGGATGCTTCGCCCACGCGTGAGGTGCTGATCGAGGAATCGGTGCTGGGCTGGAAAGAATACGAGTTGGAGGTGGTGCGCGACCGGGCGGACAACTGCATCATCGTGTGCTCCATCGAGAACATCGACCCGATGGGCGTGCATACCGGCGATTCGGTGACGGTGGCGCCGGCGCTGACGCTGACCGACCGGGAATATCAGATGATGCGCGACGCTTCCATTGCGTGCCTGCGGGCGATCGGTGTGGACACCGGCGGGTCGAACGTGCAGTTCGCGGTGAACCCGGCGGACGGCCGCATGCTGATCATCGAGATGAATCCTCGGGTTTCGCGGAGCTCGGCACTGGCATCGAAGGCTACCGGATTTCCCATCGCGAAGATCGCGGCGAAACTCGCGGTTGGATACACGCTGGATGAGCTTGCGAACGACATCACGCGCACGACGCCGGCAAGCTTCGAGCCAACGATCGATTATGTGGTGGTGAAGATTCCCCGCTTCACGTTCGAGAAGTTTCCTGGCACGCCGGCGTTGCTCACCACTTCCATGAAATCGGTGGGCGAGGCGATGGCGATCGGGCGCAGCTTTGCCGAGGCGCTGCAAAAGGGTTTGCGCAGCATGGAAACCGGGCTTTCGGGCCTGGACAATATCGAGGCGCCGGGCGATGGCGGCTTGGATGCGTTCCGCGCGGCGCTTTCGGCACCGACGCCGGACCGGCTACTGGTGGCGGCGCAGGCATTTCGCGCCGGGCTGAGCGTGGCGGAAATCCACGATGCGTGCCGGTTCGATCCGTGGTTCCTGCGGCAGATTGAAACTATAGTAGTGGCGGAGCGGGAGATTGCGGCCCGCGGTTTGCCGCGCGAGGCCGGGGCGTTGCGGCGGGTCAAGGCGCTGGGGTTTTCCGACCGGCGCCTGGCGCAGCTTTCGGGCGCGAAAGAAACCGAGATCGCGACGGCACGCGAGAGACTCGATGTGCATCCAGTGTATAAGCGGATCGACACCTGCGCCGCCGAGTTCGCTTCCGCGACGCCCTATATGTATTCCACGTATGAGGGCGGGTTCGGGCCGCCTGCCTGCGAAGCCGATCCCACTGCGCGGCGCAAGATCGTGATCCTCGGCGGCGGACCGAACCGGATCGGCCAGGGGATCGAATTCGACTATTGCTGCGTGCATGCGGCGTATGCGCTGCGCGAGGCCGGGTTCGAGACGATCATGGTGAACTGCAATCCGGAAACCGTGAGCACCGATTACGACACGTCGGACCGGCTGTATTTCGAGCCGCTCACGGTGGAGGACGTGATCGCGCTGATCCGGCGGGAGCAGCAGAACGGCGAAGTGCTGGGCTGCATCGTGCAGTATGGAGGGCAGACGCCGCTGAAGCTTGCGCAATCGCTGGCGGCGGCCGGGATTCCGCTGCTGGGCACGTCGGCCGATGCCATCGATGCGGCCGAGGATCGTGAGCGTTTCCAGGCGCTGCTGACAAAGCTGGGTTTGCGTCAGCCCGATGCTGGCATCGCACGCAGCGCGGCGCAGGCCGAGGCGATTGCGGAACAGATCGGCTTTCCGGTGGTGATCCGGCCAAGCTACGTGCTGGGCGGGCGCGCCATGGAGATCGTGTTCGACCGCGTGCAACTGCATCGCTACATGCGCGAGGCCGTGCGGGTTTCCGGCGACAGCCCGGTGCTGATCGACCGCTATCTGAACGACGCCATCGAGGTGGACGTGGATTGCATTTGCGACGGCACGCAGGTTTATGTCGCTGGCGTTATGGAGCATATCGAGGAAGCGGGAATTCATTCCGGAGACAGCGCGTGTTCGTTGCCGCCGTACAGCCTATCGCCGGCGATGGTGGCGGAGCTGCGGGCGGAGACCGATGCGCTGGCACGCGCGCTGGGCGTGGTGGGGCTGATGAACGTGCAGTATGCCATCCAGAACGACCAGGTTTTTGTTTTGGAAGTGAATCCCCGAGCCTCGCGCACCGTGCCGTTCGTCGCCAAGGCCAGCGGCGTAGCGGTGGCGAAGATTGGCGCGTTGGTGATGGCGGGCGCAAAGCTTGCCGATTTCCGGCTGGACGACACCGCAATCGCGCCGCATGTGGCGGTGAAGGAAGCGGTGTTTCCGTTCGCGCGCTTTCCGGGCGTGGATACGATCCTGGGGCCGGAGATGAAATCTACGGGCGAGGTGATGGGTCTGGACCACAGCTTCGAGCGGGCGTTTGCCAAGGCGCAGCTCGGCGCGGGGGTGCAGCTTCCGGTGGGCGGCACCGCGTTCCTTTCGGTTCGCGAGAGCGACAAGGCCACCGTGGTGCCGGTGGCGCGGCGGCTGACCGAGCTGGGCTTTTCCATCCTGGCGACGCGCGGCACGGCGGCGCGCATTCGCGAGGCCGGCATGGCGGTGACGGTGGTGAATAAGGTGCTGGAGGGGCGGCCGCATTGCGTGGATGCGATCCGGTCGGGCGAGGTGCAGATGGTGGTGAACACCAGCCACGGCGCGCAGTCCACGGCCGACAGCTTCGACATCCGTCGCAGCGCGCTGACGCACGGCGTGCCGCACTACACCACGATCGCCGGGGCCCGGGCGGCGATCCATGCGATGGCTGCGCTGCGGTCGGGCACGCTTGAAGTCGCGCCGCTTCAGTCATACTTTCTTCGATCGTTCTGAGGGGCTGTCCGGCAACGGGGCCTTTCCGCCGTTCAAGGCCATCCCCCTGACGCCGCATCGGCCATACCGGGCCCGGGCGGCATTTCGTCGTTCAAACCGCCTGCCCCGGTGCCAGATTTGTCGCGGCACCGGCTTCTGACAAGGATTCCGACTGTTGCAGAAATTCCCGATGACCGCGCCCGGCATGCAGCGATTGGAAGACGAGCTGCGGCAGTTGAAGAGCGCGGAGCGTCCGGCGATCATCGCCGCGATCGCGGAGGCGCGCAGCCACGGCGACCTTTCGGAAAACGCCGAGTATCACGCCGCGCGCGAGCGCCAATCGTTCATCGAGGGCCGGATCGCGGAGCTGGAAGAAGTGCTGGGCGCTGTGGAGGTGATCGACCCGACGCAGCTTTCGGGCGACACGATCAAGTTCGGCGCGCACGTCGATCTGCTCGATGAGGAGACCGAGAAGGAGGCGAGCTATCAGATCGTTGGCGTGCACGAGGCCGACATTAAGGCAGCCAAGCTTTCGATCAGTTCGCCGCTGGCCAAGTCGCTGATCGGCAAGAAGAAGGGCGACACCGTCTCCGTCCCCGCCCCCGGCGGCGACCGTTCGTACGAGATCCTGGATTTCCGTTTCAGCTAAACGAACGGGGGTCGCGGGCCTCGAGGCGCCAGCGGGGTCCGGCTACGGAGCCTCTGGCCTTTGCTTGGCCTTCGCCGACGTTTCGGCCGCCGCCGACCGCATAACCGGTCGAGTTCTGCGCACACCCACGGTGGAAAGCGCGGTGCTCTCCCGCCTCACCGGCGCCGGGATCGTGCTGAAGCTGGACAATCTCCAGGCCGTGGGCAGCTTCAAGGAGCGCGGCGCGGCCAATCGCCTGGCGCTGCTGACGCCGGAGGAGCGCGCGCGCGGGGTGATCGCGATGTCGGCCGGCAACCACGCGCAGGGCGTGGCGAGACATGCGTCGCTGCTGGGCGTGCGCTCGACGATCGTGATGCCGACCTACACGCCGCTGGCCAAGGTGAGCGGCACCGCTGCCTGGGGCGCGGAGGTGGTGCTGCATGGCGCCACGGTGGAGGAGGCAGCAGCGCACGCCACGGCGCTGGCCGATCGGCACGGCTTTGTTTTCATTCATCCGTACGACGATCCTGCCGTGATGGCGGGCCAGGGCACGTTGGCATTGGAGATGTTTCAGGATGGGCCCCAGCTGGATGTGCTGCTGGTGCCGATCGGCGGCGGCGGCCTGATTGCCGGCTGCGCGATCACGGCGGCGGCGGTCAGCCCCGCCACCGAGGTGATCGGTGTGCAGGTGGCGCCGTATTCGGCATTGGCGCAGCGGCGTGGAGCAGCGGCAGCGGCGCTGGGGGGAGCCACGATCGCCGAAGGCATTGCGGTGCGCGATATCGGCCGGCTCACCGCGCAAGTCATCGAGGCGCATGTGGCCGATGTGATCGTAGCGCCGGAGATGGAGGTGGAGAACGCCATTGCCATGCTGGCGGAAGCAGCGAAGCTAGTGACCGAGGGGGCGGGGGCAGCGGCGTTGGCCGGGCTGCTGGCGCACCGGCCTCGGTTCGCGGGCAAGCGCGTGGGACTAGCCGTGTGCGGCGGCAATATCGATCTACGGATTCTGGCAAACGTGCTGTTGCGCGGGCTGCTGCGGGATGGGCGGCTGCTGCGTTTGCGGCTGACCATCCCGGACCGGCCGGGGGTGCTGGCCGACATTACCGCAGCCATTGCGGCTTCGGGTGGCAACATCATCGAGGTGAGCCATCAGCGGCTGTTCGCGAGCCCCAGCGTGCAGAGCGCAGAGCTGGAGGTGATGGTGGAGGCGCGCGATCCCGAGCACGCGGGCGACATCGAGGCGGCGCTGGCGCGGCGCTATACGGTGCGCCGGATCTGATACCGAAGCTCTCCAATCGCGGCCTGCCGCCAGGCAGGTCTGTGTATTGGGCTCTTTGCTGCGCCACTTTCTTTGCTGCCCGACTTGCGGAAGACACCGCGGCTGAGCCCCTTCGTCGGCTTCGCCTACACAATAAACCTCTCTGCCGGCTTGCGCGGCCGACCTGGCCGCGGAATCATGCAGCGGGGCCGCCGGTGGGAGCAGGCAGGCATGGACGAGGAGCCGGCCGACGATCCACTTGGCGACGGCGAGGCCGATATCCTTGGCCCCGGCGCCATCGAGTTGGATACCGCTTCCTACAAGGGCAATTCCAAGCTGCCGCCGGAAGTTTCGGAATACTACCGGCGACAGGCGACGCTCGTGGGCATTCAGACCGAGCATTTGCACGAGCAACGCCAGCTCGTGCTGTCGCACATGCGAATGCGGCGTTTTTCGGAGCGGTTCCGTGCGTTCACGCAGGTGGCGCTCTCGATCGTCGTCACGATCGTTGCGGTGTTCGTGATCGTGCTGTTGCATGATGCGTTCACGTCGCGCGCCATCCTGGTGGAGCCGTTCGACACGCCGAGGCTGCTCGGCGATGACGGGATGAACGGCAAGGTTTTGGCGGGCGCGGTGCTGGACGTGCTGACGCAGTTGCAGGTGGCGACGCGAACCTCGCTCGCCGCGCGGACGCTTTCCAACACCTGGTCCGACGACATCAAGGTGGACATTCCGGCGACCGGCATTTCGCTGCTGGATCTGGACCGGCTGTTGCGCGCCCGGTTCGGGCACGACTTGCACCTCAGCGGCAGCCTGGTGCGGAGCGAGGCAGGCAACGTTACGCTCAGCGTGCGTGGCAACGGCGTGCTGCCGAAATCCTTCACCGGGAAGGCGAACGAGCTCGACCGCATTATCGCGCAGGCCGGGGAATATATTTACGGTCAGTCGCAGCCGGCCCGGTATGCCGACTATTTAGACTCGGTCGGCCGTTACGGCGATGAGCTGAGTTTCAGCAAGGCCGCGTATTTCTCGGCGGCGCCGGAGGACCGGCCGTTCCTGCTTCTCAGTTGGGGTAACGCAACCATGTCTTCGGGCGGCTCGCAGCGCGAGGCGCTTTCGCTGTACGAGGAGGCGTTGCGGCAGAAGCCGGATTACTGGGGCGCGTACGGCGATGCGATGAATGCGCGCTGGGCGCTGGGCGACGAGCAAGGCGCCTGGGCGCTCGGCGAGAAGATGCGGGCTGTAGCTGGCGGTCGGCCGGGCCGGGCGCCCGAATTCGATTACGTGAACTGGGACACGCTCACCTGGAACCTGCTCGCCTGGCGCGCGGCCACGCTCGCCGACGCGGAACAGCATGGCGGGATCGGCAGCGCGACGGTCACCGCCGGTCCGGTGCTGGCCGATATCGACTGGCGGTTGCACGATTATGCCATGGCGCGGCAGCGTTTGCGCCTGATGCCGGCCGATCCGAACGACCCCACCGCGGCCGGACTGAGTGATTTCGTGCGCGGCAATCTGGATTTCGCGGCGGGCGATTTCGCGGCCGCCGCGCGCGAGTTCGAGGCGTTTGGCCGCGCGTTCGCCGACCCCGCGCTTGCCGGGAACTTCCCCGGCTACAATTGCTGGATCGCCCGGGCCGAGGAAGCGGCCGGCCACGGCGACCGCGCGGATGCGGTGCTGAATGGCGCGGGCCGCTTCGTGGATTGCTACCGCTTCCGCGCCGATATCCTGGATCGTCGTGGGCATTGGCAGGAGGCGCAGCGCGAATATGCGGCGGCGGTGGCGCTGGCACCGGATCTGCCGGCGGCATATTATTCCTGGGGCTTGGCCCTGGCACGGCACCAGGATCTCGCTGGCGCCCTCGAAAAGTTTGCGGCCGCCACGGTGCGTGGGCCGCATTGGGCCGACCCGCTGAAAGCCTGGGGCGATGTGCTGACGCGCCAGGGCAAGCCGGACGAAGCAGCGCGCCAATACGCGGCGGCTCAGCGATACGCGCCGGATTGGCTGGAATTGCAGAATGCCGGGAAGGCAGCGGGCGCGGCATCGGGCGCCGGGGCACCTTGAAATGACGTTGCGGCAAGGCGCCGCGAGCTTGCCAGCCGACCCCACAGAGGTGTATTCGGTAACGTTACAAGCGTCCGGGCTGGGTTGCCGGGCTGGGTTGCCGGGCTGGGTTGCGAAAGGAAAGCGCGATGCGGTCGATAAAGTGGCTTCCGATTTTTGCCCTTGCGGCAATCCCGGCGCTGCCGGCCGGGGCCGCGGCCCCACCCGGCTCGGTGACCACAATCTACATGTTCCACGGTCAGACGACGGACGGGGGCGGCCCGGTGGGCGCGCTCACCGTCATGGGCGAGAGCCTGGTCGGCGCCACGCGGGTGGGTGGCAGCGCGCATAGCGGCACGATCTTCAGCCTGACCCGGAATGGCGACGGCAGCGGCTTTCAGGAGCGGGTTCTGTACAGCTTCCAAGGCGGGTCTGCGGACGGTGCCGGCCCGGTGGGCGGCTTGGAGCCGTATCAGGGCGCGCTCTATGGCGTGACGTTCACGGGCGGCACCGTGAATTTCGGCACATTGTTCCGGTTCGATGCGCAAAACGGCGAGACCGTGATGCACAATTTCCTGGGTGGCAGCGATGGTGCCGCGCCAATGGCGCCGGTGATCCGCGTGGGCAGCACATTCTACGGCACCACGCGCATCGGCGGCGGCACCGGCTGCTTCGACAAGCTCGGCTGCGGCACGATCTTCGCGTTCGATGCCGCGACCGGGGCCGAGACGGTGCTCTACGCGTTCCAGGGAGGTTCCGACGGCGCCTATCCGAAAGGCGCGCTGACCCGCGTGGGCAATTTTCTCTATGGCACAACTTCGGTCGGCGGGAAAACCAAATGCTTTGCCGCAATCGGCTGCGGAACGGTGTTCAAATACGATTTGAGCGCGAGCGCCTATACGCAGATCTACGCGTTCCCAGGCGGGGCCTCGCATGGCGCCCTGCCCGCCGACAAGCTGACGAACATCGGCGGCGTTCTCTACGGCACGACGAAGCAGGGCGGGGGCAACGGGTGCAATGGCAATGGCTGCGGCACGATCTTCTCGGTGAACCCCGCTGACGATCGCGTGTTCACGTTGTTCGCCAATTTCGGCGGCGCGAACGGCACGCAACCTTCGAATTCGCTACAGCAGATCATCCACCACAATGCGAGCGCGGCAGCGCCGCCGATCATCCATCACAATGCGGACGCGCTGGCGCCGCACGGCGGCACGTTCCAGCAAGGCACGCTGTATTCGTTCGATCTCGATGCCCACACGGTAACGCCGCTGCACGAATTCACCGGCCAGAAGGATGGCGGCGTGCCTTACAGCGAACTGGTGGAGTTCGGCCAGTTCCTATACGGCACCACGTATTCCGGCGGCCATTTTCAAAGCGGAACTATCTTCCGGTTCTCGCCGTAGGGTTCGGAAGAAGGCTGGGGCGCGGTGACGGCTAAACCAGCCACCACCACAGGAACAGCAGGAACACCGCCAGGCCGACCACGATGTAGGTGGCCGTACGCGTGATCGCACCCCAGAAGGCCCGGCGGTCGGCCAGGAAGCCTTCCTCGGTGGTGGTCGCGGTGGTGGTCGCTGGCGTGCCGTTGTCCGCCATGGTCGCCTCGTTCATGCGTGCCCCTCTACGCCGCGGCCGGGCCCAGCGGCAAGGGGTTGCAGAGGCAGGCACGACCGGCGGGCGCCGGCGCCGTGCCGTCGATGGCCGCGCGCAGCGCCGCGGGATAGATCGCGTGCTCCTGCGCCAGCACCCGTGCCGCGAGCGCGGCCTCGGTATCGTTCGGCAACACCGGGACGGCCGCCTGGGCCAGGATCGGGCCGGCATCCACCTCGTCGGTCACCAGATGCACGGTGCAGCCGTGCAGCTTCACGCCGGCTTCCAGTGCGCGGGCGTGGGTGTTCAGGCCGGGAAACGCCGGCAGCAGGCTGGGATGGATGTTCAGCATCCGCCCAGCCCAGCGCGAGACCAGGAACGGCGTGAGGCGCCGCAGATAGCCGGCGAGACAGACATATTCCGCACCGGCGTCTTCGAGTGCGGCTTGCACCACCTGTTCGTGTGTCTCCCGATCCCGTCCGTGCTGACGATGATCGAGCACGCGCGCGTCGATGCCGGCATCGCGGGCCAGAACCAGGCCGGGCGCATCGGCCACATTGGAAATCACCAGCACCAGGCGGGCGGGAAATGTGGGCGCGGCGCAGGCCCGGATCAGCGCGCCCAGATTGCTGCCGCGGCCGCTGATCAGCACGGCGACGCGGCGCATCAGCCGAGCCACCCCGCCGGCAGCGCGAACCGCAGGCCGGGCGCTCCGGCCTCGATGGTGCCGATGGCGGCGGGGTTTTCGCCGGCTTCGCGCAGCACGGCGATGGCGGCGGCGGGATCGGCGACCACCAAAGCCATGCCAATTCCGCAATTGAACACCGCGAGCATTTCGGCCTGATCCACGCGGCCGTTTTTCGCCAGAAACGGAAACACCGCGGGCACGGGCCAGGGTTGGTCGATGATCGCGCCCAGGCCTTGCGGCAGCACGCGCGGCAGGTTGCCGGGCAGCCCGCCGCCGGTGATGTGCGCCGCGGCGCGCAGCAGGCCGGCGCGATGCAATGCGAGCACCGGGCGCACATAGAGTCGCGTGGGCAGCATGAGCGCCTGCGCCAGCGTCTGCCCGGGTGCGAAGGGGGCTGGCGCGTCCCATTTCAGGCCGCGATCCGCAACAATCCGGCGGACCAGCGAAAAGCCGTTCGAGTGCACGCCGGAACTGGGCAGCGCCAGGATCGTGTCGCCGGAAGCGACGCCGTTGGGCAGCAGCGTGCCGCGCTCGGCGGCGCCGACGGCGAACCCCGCGAGATCGTAATGGCCGCCGCCGTACATGCCGGGCATTTCCGCCGTCTCGCCACCCACCAGCGCGCAGCCGCATTGCCGGCAGCCCGCCGCAATGCCGCGCACCACGCGCGCCGCGTCCGCCACCGCGAGTTTTCCGGTAGCAAAATAGTCCAGGAAAAACAGCGGCTCCGCGCCCTGCACCACCAGATCGTTCACGCACATCGCCACCAGATCGATACCCACCGCATCGTGCAGCCCGGTTTCGATCGCTACCAGCAGCTTGGTGCCGACGCCGTCGGTGGAGGCGACCAGGATGGGATCGCGGAACCCAGCCGCGCGCAGATCGAACAGCGCGCCGAAACCGCCCAGGCCGCCGATCACGCCGGAACGCGCCGTACCGGCGGCATCGGCGCGGATGGCTTCGACAAGCGCCTCTCCAGCCGCGATATCGACGCCGGCTTCGCTGTACGTGCTCATGCGCTCGCCCTGTGCCAGGAGTGCCTATACCACTGTCCCGTCGCAGCCGCGGGGCGGTATCATACCGGCAGCCGGATGCGCGCACGAAGCCCGCCCAACGGGCTGTCTTCCAGCACGATGTCGCCACCATGCGCACGAACGATGTCGCGGGCGATGGTCAGGCCCAGGCCGGTGCCGCCCGCGAGGCCGCTTTCGAAGGGGCGGAAGACGCTTTCGCGGCGTTCCGGCGGGATGCCGGGGCCGTCATCGTCCACAGTTACCTGAACGGAACGGCCGCTGCTATGGGCGGCGAGCGCCACGGCGCCCGCGTGGCGGCGGGCGTTGTCCACCAGATTGGTGATAGCGCGGCGCATGGCGCCGACGCGCAGGCGGAGCGAGACTTCCTGCGTCACTTCCAGCCCAACCGGCGTGCCGGTACGGCGGGCGCTGTCGGCAACTTCTTCGAGCAACACGCCAAGATTTACGATTTCGGCCTGCTCGGCCTGCTCGCCGCGGGCGAAGGCGAGATAGCCGCCGATCATGCGTTCCATTTCCTCGACATCGGCGGTCATCTCGGCCGCGTCGGCATCCTTCGGCAGCATGGCAAGCGCCAGGCGCAGGCGGGTGAGCGGCGTGCGCAGATCGTGGCTGACGCCGGCGAGCATTTCGGTGCGCTGGGTGAGGAAGCGGCGGATGCGTTCCTGCATGCGATTGAAGGCGGTGGCCGCCTGGCGCACTTCCACCGCACCTTCGGGACGGATCGGGCCGGGATCGCGGCCGAGCCCGAAGCTTTCGGCGGCGGCGGCGAGGCGGCGGATGGCGCGCACCTGGTTGCGCATGAACAGGGCGGCGATCGTGAACAGCAGTGCCGATGTGCCGGCGAGCCAGATCACGTAGAAATAGATCATGCTGGAATAGAGGCGCTTGCGCGGCACCGCCACGTGCAGCACGCCTTCGCGCAACTGCACTTCCAGCAGCACGGATTGCGGATCGTGCGTCCAGTCCATGGTGAAGGGCAGCCGGACTTTCTGGCGCATGGCGAGCGCCAGTTCATCGTCCATCGGTCCGAGCACGTTCACGCGCTTACGGCGATCGAGATGCGTGCCGGGATCGATGGACATTCTGATCTCGAAATCGTGCGCCGCGCTCTGCAGCAGCAGGGTTTCGTCATATGGATCCTCGGCGGTGCCGAGCAGCCGGATGGTTTGCGCGATTTCGCCGGCGACGGCGCCGGCGAGGCGGCGGGAAACGAGATCGAGGTGGCTGCCGTAGAATATGCCGAGCGCCACCGCCTGGGTGAGCAGCAGCGGGATCAGGATGATGAGTAGCGAGCGGCCGAGCAGGGAGCGCGGCAGCACCTTGCGGATTGGCCGCTCCCAGCCGGCGGCGAAGCGCGCCACGCGGGCTCAAACCCCCGGCTTGAGCACGTAGCCGCGGCCGCGCACGGTGTGCAGGAAGCGCGGCTCGCGCGGGTCTGCCTCGATCTTGCGGCGCAGGCGCGTGACCTGCACGTCGATGGCGCGTTCGCCGGTTTCGTCCATGCCGAGTGTGGCGGCGATTGCCTCGCGCGAGAACACGCCGCCGGGCTTGGCGGCGAGCGTGGCGAGCAGGGCCGCTTCGCCGCCCGTGAGATAGACTGGGCCGGCGGGCCCGATGAGTTCGGCGCGGGCGGTATCGAATTCGAGCGGGCCGAGTTTCAGATTGCCGGTCGGTTCGGGCAGCGGCGCGGTGCGGCGCAGCATGGCGCGCAGGCGCAGCACGAGCTCGCGCGGCTCGAACGGTTTGCCGAGATAGTCGTCGGCGCCGGATTCGAAGCCCTCGATACGGTCTTCCGGGGCGCCACGGGCGGTGAGCAGCAGGATGGGCAGGGCGGTTTCCTCTTCGCGCAGCGAGGCGGTGAGGGCGAGGCCGCTTTCGCCAGGCATCATCACATCGAGCACGAGCGCATCGGGCTGCAGGAAGCGGAGCTTGTCGCGCGCTTCGCCGGCATGGGCGGCGGTGCTGACGCGGAAGCCGTTCTCGGCCAGGTAGCGGCTGAGCAGGGCGCGCAGGCGCTGATCGTCGTCCACCACCAGGATGTGGGCTGCGTCGGTCATCGGCACTTCATATCATGCGCGGCGCGGAGTCTGCGGCTTCGCGCGCATCGAGCATATGGCGGGCTCCGGGGCCCATGATGCCGCGTAGCACCTTGCGGAAGCCCTCCACTTCCGGGCCGCCGGCGGCCCGGAAGGCCGCGAGCAGGCGCTCGCGCTGGCGGTCGAACAGCGTGCGTTCCAGCGCCGCGCCGGCTTCGGTGAGGCGGAGCAGGCGCTGCCGGCGGTCGCTGCGGCCGGCTTCCTGGGTGACGAGGCCCTGGGCGAGAAGGGCGGTGAGCACGCGGGCGAGGCTCTGCTTGGTGACGCCAAGAATGGCGAGCAGGTCGGAGACGGTGAGGCCGGGGTTGCGGCCAATGAAGTGCAAGGCGCGGTGGTGGGCGCGGCCGAGCCCGGCCTGCGCGAGCACGGGATTGGTGCAGGCGGCGAGGTCGCGGGCGGCGAAGAAGAGCATGTCCTGGGCGAGGCGGAGCTGGGTTTCGCGCAGGAACAGGAGGCTGGCCTGGGATTTCGCGTCGGGCATGACAGTCGTGACCGGGTAGGGCAAGGTTTCTGCCTTATCTTTCGCGCTCCGATGCGGTTCATTCAAGCACGCAATTTTCTTTCGCGAGCTCTGGCCATGCGCACCCCCTTCGACGACCGCGACGGCACGATCTGGTATGATGGACGGCTCGTGCCGTGGCGGGACGCAAAACTGCATGTGCTGACGCACGGGCTGCATTATGGCAGCGGCGTGTTCGAGGGCGAACGGGCCTATTCCGGGCACATCTTCCGGCTGCGCGAGCATACCGAGCGGCTGATCCGGTCCGGGCGCATCCTGGGGTTCGAAATTCCGTGGAGCGCCGACGAGATCGATGCGGCGTGCGAACAGACGCTGGCGGCGAGCGGGCTGCGCGACGCGTATCTGCGGCCGCTGGCCTGGCGCGGCAGCGAGATGCTGGCGGTGTCGGCGCAGCACACGAAGATCCATCTGGCGATCGCGGCCTGGGAGTGGCCGGCGTATTTCGAGAACCGGATGGCGGGAATCGCCCTGGGCTGGGCGGAATGGCGGCGGCCGGATCCGGCCTCGGCGCCGACGGCTTCGAAGGCCACCGGCAATTACATGATCGGAACGCTGAGCAAGCACAAGGCGGAGGCGGCCGGTTTTGCAGATGCGATGATGCTGAGCTGGCGCGGCGATCTTTCAGAGGCGACCGGGGCCAACGTGTTCCTGGCGATCGACGGCGCGCTGCATACGCCAACGCCGGATTGTTTCCTGGATGGGATCACGCGGCGCACGGTGATGGCGCTGGCGCGGCGGCGCCAGATCCCGGTGGTGGAGCGGACGATCAAGCCGGAGGAGCTCGCGCGGGCGCAGGAAGTGTTCCTTACCGGCTCGGCGGCGGAGGTGACGCCGGTGCGGCGGATCGCGGAGCTGGAATTCACGCCCGGGCGGATGACGGAGACGCTGCTGCACGATTACGAGGCGCTGGTGCGGCTGCCACCGGCGGAGGTTGAGGCGCGCATCGCCGGGTGAAGCGCCGTGCGGGTGGCACTGGGGCTGTTCCTGGGCCTTGCGGTGCTGGCCGGGTTGGTGGCGCTGGTGCCGGGGGCGGCGCAGATGCTGGCCGGCGAACATCTGGCGGGCGATCGGCCGAATTACGTTCGCAATGCGCTGGAGCTGGCAAGTTTTGCCTCCGGCGGCGCGGTGGTGGCAACGGCGTTGGTAGCGCTGGGGTTTGCGCGCGGGCAGGTGAGGGAGGCGGCGCGGCAGAACGCCATTGCGGCCGCGGCGAGCGGCGAGACGGCCCGCGCCGCGAAAGCCGAGGTTTATGCGCGGCTGTTCAATCAGTTGATGTCGGCGGATGTCGCGGCGGGACTGGATGTGTGCCGCGATCTTGGCGTGGAGTGGCAGGCGCGCAGCGATCGTTCCATCAGCCTGGGTGCGTTCGTCTGCTGGCGCATGGACGAGGCGGATGCGGGGGAGGCGTTGCCGGCCGACGATCGCCAGGCCGTGCTGCGCCTGCTTTCAGTGGTGGAAAATCTCGGGCTGCTGGTGCGGCTGGAACTGGTGGAACTCGACGAGGTTTTTTTCACCTTCGAGGGGGCATTGCGCACGATCGATGCGGTGTTCGGCGACTACATGCGACGCAACCAGGCGCTTTCGGGCGGCCGCGAATCGGAGCACGCGCTATGGCTTCTCGCGCGGATCGCCAACCATGCGCCGACGCAAGCCCTGCTGCCGTAAGCTTACTTGCCGGCGGGAGGGTTGGGCTGCGGCTGTCCGGGCATGCCGGGAATTCGGGCGATCGGAGTGTAGCATTTCATGGAAGGATAATGGCGGGCGAAAGGAGTCGTTTCAAGCGGATCAGGCGTGCCCCGCGCTGCCGGAGAGCAGCAGGGGATCCACTTTCAGCACGGCCATGGCCCGGCGCCATTTCGTATCGTGTTCGCGGCCGAACAGCAGATCAAGGCTCGATGGCGCGGTGAGCCAGGCATTTTCTTGCAGTTCCTGGTCGAGCTGGCCCGGACCCCAGCCGGCGTAGCCGAGTGCCAGCAGCCCGCGTTCCGGGCCGCCGCCGTCGGCGATCACTTTGAGCACATCGAGGCTGGCGGTAAGGGCGACGGCATCCTGCACCAGCAGGCTGCCATCGCCAGTCCAGTCCGCCGTGTGCAGCACGAAGCCGCGGGCCGCATCCACCGGGCCGCCGCGGCACAGGTCGATGCGACGGGCGGGTGGCACGGGGGTTACTTCCAGCTGCGCGAGCAGATCCTCGAAGCTGGGCGCGGCGAGCGGGCGGTTGATCACGATGCCCATGGCGCCATCGGCGGTGTGGGCGCAGACGTAGATCACCGACTGTGCGAAATGCGGCGTGTTCATGGCCGGCATCGCAATCAGCAATTGGCCGGTAAGCCGGCCGGCTTCGGATTCCTGATTCATGGAACGGTCTTGCCTCATCGCTTTGCAGTTTGGCGCCGCCGCGCCGGGGCGCAAGTCGGGCGGCGGCGGCGAAAGGTGACAGCTTGTAGCGGTTTGGTTACTGCTTCGCGGCTTTCACCGGAGTGCGAGATGATCAAGCCGGGCGACACGCTGCCCTCCATGAAGCTGATGCGGGCCACCGAAGAGGGGCCGCGCGAGGTTTCGACCGACGACATTTTCGGCGGCAAGCGGGCGGTGCTGTTCGCGACGCCGGGGGCGTTCACGCCGACATGCTCGGCCAAGCACCTGCCAGGCTTCGTGGAACACGCGGCCGAGTTGCGGGCGAAGGGCGTGCAGGCGATCGTGTGCCTGGCGGTGAACGACGTGTTCGTCATGGGCGCGTGGGCGAAAGCGAGCGGCGTGCCGGACCACGATATTATCATGCTGGCGGACGGATCGGGGCTGTTCACCAAGGCGCTGGGGCTGGAGCTCGACCTGACGATGCGTGGCCTGGGCATACGCAGCCAGCGGTTCGCGCTGGTGGCGGAAGACCGGCGGGTGACGCGCCTGGCGGTGGAAAAGCCGGGCGATTTCGACGTGAGCCGGGCCGAGGCGGTGCTGGCGGCGCTTGGCTGACGACGAGCGCGCGGTCGCGGCGGCTTCTGGCGTCGTAGCCGAAATCACGATCGTCATTCCCTGTTACAACGAACGCCGGAACGTGGCGCCGATGGTGGCGCGGCTGCGGGCGGCGCTGGCGGGCATCGCCTGGGAAGCGGTGTTCGTCGATGACGACAGCCCGGACGGCACCGCCGTCGCAGTGCGCGAGATCGCGGCGGCCGACCCGCGCGTGCGGTGCCTGCGGCGAATCGGGCGGCGCGGGCTGGCTTCGGCGGTGATCGAAGGGGTGCTTTCGAGCTCGGCGCCGTTCGCGGCGGTGATCGACGGCGATTTGCAGCATGACGAGACGCGGCTGCCGGCGATGCTGGCGCCGCTGCGCGCGGACAGCGCGGATCTGGTGGTGGCCAGCCGGTTTGCGGCGGGGGGCGATGCGGCCGGACTTGCCTCACGCTCGCGGCATCTGCTTTCGGCGGTGGCGACCCGTGCGGCGCAGACCGTGCTGGGCACGCGGCTGAGCGATCCGATGAGCGGGTATTTTGTGGTGCGGCGGGACCTGTTCGAGCAGGTGGCGCCGCGCCTGACCGGGCAGGGGTTCAAGATCTTGCTGGATGTGCTGCTCTCGGGGCCGGGGCGGCTGCGCGTGGTGGAGGTGGGCGCGGCGTTCCGCGCGCGGCAGGCGGGCGAAAGCAAGCTTTCGGTTCTGGTGATGCTGCAATTCGCGGCGCTGCTGGTGGACAAGGCGCTGGGTGGCCGCGTGCCGCTGCGGTTTCTGGCCTTCGCCCTGGTAGGCCTGTCGGGCGTGCTTGTGCATCTGGCGGTGCTGACGGCGGCGAGCCGCGCGGGCGCCGGGTTCGGCACGGCGCAGACGGCGGCAACGCTGGTGGCGATGGCGGCGAATTTCGAGCTGAACAACCGGATCACGTATCGCGATCAGCGTTTGCGCGGCGGCCGGGTGTGGCGCGGGCGGCTGCTGTTCTTCGCGGTGTGCGGCGCCGGCGCGGTGGCGAATATCGGCATCGCCAGGGCATTGTATTACGGTGGCGATACGGGATGGACGCCCGCGGGGGCGATCGGCGCGGTGATCGGTGGCGTGTGGAATTACGCGATGTCATCCACCGTCGTGTGGGGGCGGCCGAGGCGGCTTTGAAGGCCGAGACTTCCGGCGGCTGCCTGGCGGGCGTATGACGATAGCACCATGGCAACGAACACGGATACCGCCCCGCCAGCGCCGGCCGATCTGCGCGGCCGGCTGCGTTTATGGCTGCTGCACGATCTGCCGTTCATCGTGCTGCTGCTGGCGAGCCTGCTGGGCGTGGCATGGACCAATCTTTCGGGCCGCCCTGCGGCGGGCTACTGGGTTTTCATGACACCAGTGGCGGCGGGAATCTGCATTTTTGCCGGCTGGCGGAAGTGCCACAGCCGTGAGGCGCGCATCGAGCTGGCGGTGACGCAGGGGCTGCAATGGCTCGCCTTCCTGGTCGCGATGTATCTGATCGTGAAGAGCGACGTGCACGATGTGCTGAACGACGATTCGATCGGGTTGACGCTGCTGACAATGGTGGCGCTCGCGGTGTTCGTATCGGGGCTGCACGTGCGGGCGTGGCGGCTGTGCGTGATCGGCGCGTTTCTGGCGGCGACGGTGCCGGTGGTGGCTTGGATCGAGGAAGCGGCGCTGTTTCTGCTGGTTGGGGCGGCGGGGTTGATTGCGCTTAGCTTTCTTACCTGGTGGGTGCGGCATCGGGAGAAAGTATAAGGAAGGCCTTCTTTCTTGAAAGAAAGAGGCAAAGAACTTTCATTCATTATGATACAATAACATTTCTAGGTGGCGGGCTTGGCCATCAAATAGGCCGTGATGTCCCGGCGGCTGGCTGGATCGGCGACGTGCACCGGCATGGCAGCACCCGGCACCATCGCTTGCGGATCGGCGAGCCACGCCTCAAGTCTGGGCGCCGTCCAGGTGAAGCCGGCTTTGCGCAAGGCCGCGGAATAATCGTAGTTCGCGACGGTGCCGGCGCGGCGGCCGGCGAGATTGCCGAGCGCGGGGCCCGTGCGGTTGCGATCCAGCGCATGGCAGCCGGTGCATTGCTGCGCGAACAGCCGGGCGCCGGCTTGCGCGTCGGGGGTTGCGAAACGCGCCAGATCGAGCGGTTTCTCGCTGCGAGCCGAACGGAACAACGTGTAGGCCAGCGTGATTTCGTGCACGTCGGCCGTGTCGGCGTCGGTCGTGATCTTGGGATCGACGAAGAACTCGACAGGCATTTCGACGCGGCGGTGCGGGGCGAGGTGCTCTTCGTTGAAGCAGAAGCACTGAATCTTCTTGAAGTAGATGCCGGCCTTCTCGGGCGTGACATTGAAGGTGGCATGGCCGGTGAGCGGCTGGTCGGATAGGTTTTCGGCGGCGAAGAAGACAAGCGCTTCCTGGCCCGGGTGCAGGCGGATCTCGCGCTGTACGGGCTGGAAGGACCAGGGCAGGCCGGGCGCGGTGCTGGTATCGAAGCGGACCGTGATCCAGTTTCTCGTCGGCGAGGCATCGTCGGCGGCGACACGGCGGGTGGTGCCGTTGGCGCCGGTGACCTGGCAGAACAGGCGATAGAGCGTGACGGAGTAGCTGGTAAGCCCGGTCATGACCGCGAGGATCAGGAGCAGAGCGGCGAGCGTGCGGTAGCGGGCCATGGCGGCTGAATTAGGCCGATCGGGGCTGGGGGCAAGCGCGCATGGCCGATGCGAGAATCAGACCGGCTGCAGCTCCAGCTTGTCCAGTTCGCCCAGCACCGCTTCGCCCATCACCGCCGTGCCTACCCGTGCGGTGCCCGGCGCCATGATGTCGGCCGTGCGCAGACCCTTCGCCAGCACGCCGGCCACCGCCCGCTCGATCAGCCCTGCCTCGGTCTCCAGATTGAACGAAAGGCGCAAAAGCATCGCCAGGCTCAGGATTTCCCCCAGCGGGTTGGCGGTCCCCTTGCCGGCGATATCCGGCGCGCTACCGTGGATCGGCTCATACAACGCATGGCGCCGCCCGTCCGGCTGCACCTCGCCCAGCGTCGCCGAAGGCAGTAAACCCACGCTGCCAGTCAGCGCGCCCGCCAGATCGGAAAGCAGGTCGCCGAACAGATTGCCAGTCACGATAACGTCGAACTGCCGCGGCTCGCGCACCATCTGCATCGCACAATTATCCGCCAGCATGTGCGCAAGCGCAACATCCGGATAATCCGCATCGCGCAGCGCGGCGACGGTATCGCGCCACAACAGGCCGCTTTCCATCACGTTCGATTTTTCCACGCTCGTCACATGCCCGCGTCGCGTCCGCGCCAGATCGAATGCCACGCGGCCCACCCGCTCGATTTCGCCGGTGGTGTAAACCTCCGTGTTCACGCCCCGCCTCTGGCCATCCGCCAGCGTCTCGATGCCGCGCGGCGTGCCGAAATAGATCCCGCCCGTGCTCTCGCGCACGATCATCATGTCCATGTCGCGCGCCAGCTCGGCCCGCAGCGGCGTGGCGGCCAGCAAAGCGCCATGCACCATCGCGGGCCGCAGATTGGCGAACAATCCTAAAATCCGCCGCAGTTCCAGGATCGCAACTTCCGGCCGGCGGTCGAAGCCCAGCCCCTGCCATTTTGGGCCGCCCACCGCGCCGAACAGCACCGCATCGGCCGCTTTCGCAAGCTCGATGGTGCTTTCGGCCAATGGCGTGCCGCGCGCATCGATCGCGGCGCCGCCCACGAGGTCTTCCTCCATCTCGAACGCCACGCCGCGCCGCCGCGCCAGCCAGTCGAGCACACGCTTGGCCTCGCGCATCACCTCGGGGCCCACGCCGTCCCCAGGCAAAATCAGTAGTTTTCTCAAACCCGCCCCCCTCGCCGCTTACACGCCAAGCGGCGTCACCCAGAATGCTTCTGCCCGGCGCTGCCGCTCGAAAGCGTCGATGCGGGCCACCCGTTCCAGCGTCTGCCCGATCTCATCCAGCCCGTGCAGCAGCGCGTGCCGGCGCGAAGCCTCCATGCTGAAGCCGATCGTCTCGCCACCCGGCCGCACCACCACCTGGCGCTCCAGATCCACCGCAAGCCGTGCATTGGCACCCATCGCCGCATCCTGCATCAGCCGGTCGCACACCTCGCGCGGCAGCCGCACCGGCAGCAGCCCGTTCTTGCAGCAATTATTTTCGAAAATATCAGCGAAGTCCGGCGCAATCACGCAGCGTATGCCAAAATCCAGCAGCGCCCAAGGCGCGTGTTCGCGCGATGAGCCGCAGCCGAAATTTTCGTGCGCGATCAGGATTTCCGCGCGGCGGTAAGGCTCCCGGTTCAGCACGAAATCCGGCCGCTCCGCGCCGTTCTCGTGATAGCGCAAGGCGTGGAACAAATTCCGACCCAGCCCCGTTCGAGTGATGGTTTTCAGGAATGTAGCCGGAATGATACGGTCGGTATCCACATGCGCCATCGGCAACGGCGCGGCGATTGCGGTGAGTGTGGTGAAGGGGTGCATCAGCCGAAATCCCGCGCGTCGGTCAGCCGCCCGGCCAGCGCCGCCGCCGCCGCCATGGCCGGCGAGCAGAGATGCGTACGCCCGCCCGGCCCCTGCCTTCCCTCGAAATTGCGGTTCGACGTGCTGGCCGAACGCTGCCCCGGCCTCAGCCGGTCCGGGTTCATGCCCAGACACATGGAGCAGCCCGGCTCGCGCCACTCGAACCCCGCCTCCATCAACACGCGGTCCAGCCCCTCGGCCTCCGCCTGCCGCTTTACTAGCCCCGAGCCCGGCACCACCATCGCACGCACGCCATCCGCCACCCGCCGGCCACGCGCCACGCGCGCAGCCTCGCGGATATCCTCGATCCTTCCGTTCGTGCAACTGCCTATGAACACCACATCCACCGGCACCCGGTCCAGCCGCTGCCCCGGCGTGAGCGCCATGTATTCCAGCATCCGCCGCGCCGCCGCACGCCGCGCTTCCGGCAGCGCCTCGGGATCGGGAACGCAGGCATCGATCGGCAGCACGGCTTCGGGGCTCGTTCCCCAAGTCACCATCGGTGCCACCGCGGCCGCGTCCATTTCCACAGCGCGGTCGTAATGCGCATCGGGATCGGAAGGCAGCGTGCGCCAATACGCCACGGCGCGCTCGAAATCCTCCCCGGCAGGCGCGAACGGCCGGCCGCGCAGGTACGTGAACGTAATGTCGTCCGGCGCCACCAGCCCGGCGCGCGCGCCCGCTTCGATCGACATGTTGCACACGGTCAGCCGGCCCGCCATGTCCAGCGCGGTGATCGCCTCGCCGGCATATTCGATTACGTGCCCTGTGCCGCCCGCGGCGCCGATCCGCCCGATGATCGCGAGCACCAGATCCTTCGCATGCACGCCCGGCGCCAGCCGCCCATTCACCTGCACCTTCATGTTGCGCGCCGGCAATTGCAGCAGCGTCTGCGTCGCCAGCACGTGTTCCACTTCCGAGGTGCCGATGCCGAAAGCCAGCGCGCCCAGCGCGCCATGCGTGGAAGTATGGCTGTCGCCGCAAACGATCGTCATGCCGGGCAGCGAAATTCCCTGCTCGGGTCCCAGGATATGCACGATGCCCTGCCGCTCGTCGCGCAGATCGAAATAGGGGATGCCGAACTCGGCCACGTTGCGTTCCAGCGTCTCCACCTGCAGCCGGCTTTCGGGCTCGGCGATCGGCTGATTTCGATCGCTGGTGGGAACGTTATGGTCCACCACCGCAATGGTCGCATCCGGCCGCCGCACCGGCCGGCCTGCCGCACGCAACCCCTCGAACGCCTGCGGCGACGTCACCTCGTGCACGAGGTGACGGTCGATATACAGCAGGCAGGCGCCATCCGGCATCTGCTCCACCACATGCGCCTGCCAAATTTTGTCGAACAGCGTCCGCGCCAAATGCGTCTCCCGCCTGCCGCGAAGGCACTATTCCGCTGCGGCTGTCGTTTCCCGGCCCTTCTCGGCGATGCGCGCCGATTTGCCGCGCCGGCCGCGCAGGTAATACAGCTTGGCGCGCCGCACGTCGCCGCGCCGCACCACCGCGATCTCCGCGATCGTCGGTGCATACAGCGGAAAAACGCGCTCCACCCCTTCGCCGTAGCTGATCTTGCGCACAGTGAAATTGCTGTTCAGCCCGCGATTGCTGCGCGCGATGCACACGCCTTCATAGGCCTGGATGCGCGTCCGCTCGCCTTCCACCACCTTTACCGAAACGCGCAGCGTATCGCCCGGCGCAAATTCCGGTATCGGCCGCGCCGCCGAAAGCCGCTCGATCTCGGCCGCTTCGTATTTCTGGATCGTGTTCATCGCCTCATCCTCTCGGCTTCAGTGGCTGGCACGGGTGGCCCACAAATCCGGCCGGCGCTCCCGCGTAATCGTTTCGGCTTCACGCGCCCGCCAGCGCGCAATTTCGGCATGGTTGCCCGAAAGCAGCACCGGCGGCACGCCGCGCCCCTGCCATTCGGCGGGTCGCGTATAGTGCGGATACTCCAGGAGGCCGGCGGAAAAACTCTCGTCCGTGGCGCTCGCAGCCGCGCCCATCACGCCCGGCAGCAGCCGCACGCACGCATCCAGCAGCAGCAGCGCAGGAATCTCCCCGCCCGAAAGCACGAAATCCCCCACGCTGATCTCGTCCGCGCCGCGCGCCTCGATCACCCGCTGGTCGATGCCTTCATAGCGCCCGCACACCAGAACCACGCCCGGCCCAGCCGCCAGCAGCGCAGCATCCGCCTGCACGAATGGCCGCCCGCGCGGCGTCAGGCACAGCAGCCTCCGCCCATCCGCCTCGGCCGCGATCGCCGCATCCACCACATCGGGCCGCAACACCATGCCGGCGCCGCCGCCGAACGGCGCATCGTCCACGCTGCGGTGCGGTCCGCTGGCGAAATCGCGTATGTTGCGCGCCCTTAACCGCCAGATCCCGGCGCTCAGCGCGCGCCCCGCCAGCGCCGCCGCCAGCGGTCCCGGAAACATCTCCGGAAACAGCGTCAGCACGGTCGCGTTCCAGATCATGCCGCCCGCGCCTCGATCTCGTCCGGCGGCACCACCGCCAGCCACCGCTGCACCAGATCTACCGCCGGAAACACCGCGCGCGTGAACGGCAACAATTGCGAGTTCGCGCCCGGCAGCTCGATCTCCAGGCTCGCGCCCGCACCGTAATCGTGCACGCCGATCACGCGCCCGGTCATGCCGCCGGCCAGCCGCGCCTCCATGCCGATCAGATCGGCGAGATAAAACTCGTCCGCGGCCGCCGCCGGTAATTGCGCGCGCTCGGCGAACAGCCGCGTGTTCACCAGCTTCTCCGCCGCATTCCGGTCCGGCACGGGGCGCCCCGCCGCATCGCGCAACTCGGCGATGCCGGTGCCGCACCACGCCAGCGACCACATGCGCCCGCGCTCGTCGATCAGCGGCGCGTAATCAGCCAGCGCCGCCGGATCGGCGGTGTAGGAATGCACATGCACCAGCCCGCGCACACCATGCGGCCGGCCCACCACGCCCATCAGGATTTTCGCCGACTCCACGATTACCCAGCCGCTGCCGCCTGCGCCTTTGCACGCTCCTGCGCCTTTTTCTTCGGCGCCGCCTGCTTCGGCTGCTCACGATACTCGGTCTTCGGAACAATCCCGGCGTTGCCCAGGAACCGCGCCACGCGCTCGGTCGCGGTCGCCCCCTCGCCGATCCAGTGCCGGATCCGCTCGTCGGTCAACCGGATGCGCTCGGCGTGCTCGGCCGGCAGCATCGGATTGTAGCTGCCCACCTTCTCGATAAACCGCCCGTCGCGCGGGCTGCGGCTGTCGGCCACCACGATGTGGTAATACGGACGCTTCTTCGCCCCGGCACGCGCAAGTCGAATTTTCAAACCCATGTTCGGTTCCCAGTTGCCAGTTGCCAGTTGCCAGTTTTCAGTAAGGCCGGCGTCCGCCGCGTGTTTGTTGCGCCTGTGCAGCCTGCGGCATCAGCGCCGAAAGGCCGCCGCGCATCAGGCCTTTCTGCCCCAGCTTGCCCATGCGCTTCATCATCGTGCTCATGTCGTCGAACTGCTTCAGCAGCCGGTTCACATCGGCCACGTTCGTGCCCGATCCCGCGGCAATCCGCTTCTTGCGGCTCGCCTTTATGATGTCCGGATTGCGACGCTCGCCCACCGTCATTGAAGAAATGATCGCCTGCTGCCGCCGGAAAATGGTCTGATCGATCTTCGCATCATCGATCTTCTGTTTCATGTGCGCCATGCCGGGCAGCATGCCCACGATCGAGCCCAGCGACCCCATCTTGCCGATCTGTTTCAACTGCGAAGCATAATCCTCGAGCGTGAAGCCGCCCTTCAGCATCTTCTTCGTCAGCCGCTCGGCTTCTGCCTGATCGATCGTCTCGCTGGCGCGCTCCACCAGCCCCACGATGTCGCCCAGCCCCAGGATGCGGCCGGCCACGCGCTCGGGGTGAAATTCCTCCAGCGCATCGATCTTCTCGCCCGATCCCGAAAACTTGATCGGCGCGCCGGTCACCTGCCGCATGGAAAGCGCCGCGCCGCCGCGCGCATCGCCGTCCATGCGCGTCAGCACCACGCCGGTGATCGAAAGCGCCTCGTGGAACGCGCGCGCGGTGGTCACCGCGTCCTGGCCAGTCATCGCATCCACCACCAGCAGCGTCTCCACCGGATCGGCGACAGCACGAATCTCGCGCACCTCGTCCATCAGCGCCTGGTCGATCGAAAGCCGCCCGGCCGTATCCAGCAGAACGATGTCGTAGCCTTCGCGCCGCCCGGTCTCCATCGCCCGCCGCGCGATCTGCACGGGATTTTGCCCCGCCACGACGGCCAAGCTCGCCACCTCGGCCCGTTCGGCCAGTTGCGCCAGTTGCAGTTGCGCCGCCGGCCGCTGCGTATCCAGGCTCGCTAGCAGCACCCGCCGCCGCTCCCGCGTGCGCAGCCGCAGCGCAAGCTTGCCGGCCGTGGTGGTCTTGCCCGACCCTTGCAACCCCACGATCAGCATCGGGATCGGCGCTGGCGCATTCAGGTTCAGCGGCACCGCCCCCTCGCCGCCCAGCGCCTCCACCATCGCGTCGTTCACGATCTTGGCCATTTGCTGACCGGGCGAGACCGCCGCCAGCACCTCCGCCCCCACCGCCCGCTCGCGCACACAAGCGATGAAATCCTTCACCACTGGCAGCGCGACGTCGGCTTCCAGCAGCGCCAGCCGCACCTCGCGCAGCGCCTCCACCACATCGGCTTCGGAAAGCGCGCCGCGCCGGCGGAGCCCCTCGAAAATCCCGGAAAACCTGTCCGACAGCGCGTCGAACATGCGATCGCTCCAAACGGTTACGCGCCGCTGCGCGAACCTTCGCGGAGCGACGGAGCCCCCAAGGGGGACCGGGGTCTCACACCTCCCGGAATAGCGTTGGTATGCGTTCCCGCGCCCACCAGGTCAAGCCAAACCCGGCTTGACCAAGCTTGACCAACCCCATTAGTTTGGCCCTGGAGGCCGCGATGGACACGTTCAACATCTACGAAGCCAAAACCCACCTGTCGCAACTGGTGGACCGCGCCGCCGCCGGCGAAGAGATCGTTATTGCCAAGGCCGGCACCCCCGTCGCCCGCCTCGTGCCCATGCCGCTACCCTCCCCCCCAAAGCGGCAGCTCGGCCGGTTCCGCGACGAGATCCGGATTGGCGACGATTTCGACGACCCGCTGCCCGCCGAAATTATGGACGCCTTCAACGGCCTCAGCCACGATCCCGAATAAAGTGAACCTGCTGCTGGATACCCACGTGGCCCTGTGGACATGGCGGGAACCCGAAAAGCTCTCCGGTTCGGCGCGAGTGCAAATCGAAGACCCGGGAAACGAAATCTGGGTGAGCGCCGCCGCCGCCTGGGAAATCGCGCTCAAATGGGCCGCCGGAAAACTCGACTACGTGCCGGAACGGTTCGGCACCATGATGCAAACCTCCGGTTTCGGCCATCTCGCCATCACCGCTCAACACGCCATCCAGTCCGCTGCCCTGCCACGCCACCACGCCAACCCGTTCGACCGCATGATGATCGCGCAAGCCCGCTGCGAGGCGCTCGTGCTTGTTACCGCCGACCGGCAGATTTCGCAGTACGACGTCGCGATATTTCCGGCGCGGTAGAGGGGCGGTAGAAGGAAAGAAGCCTTTCTTACTTCATCAGCCCCACCACCCGATCCACCGGCAAATCCGAAAGCGCCGGCGCGTGCAGCAGCCGCACATCCCCCACCGGGGCCGAAAGCGCAGGATCGCTGAAGCGCGAGAACAGCGCCACCACGCGGCAGCCCATCAGCGCCGCCAGATGAATCGGCCCGGTATCGCCGCCCAGCGCCACCTGCGCGCGGCTCGCCAGGCCCGCCAGTTCCTGAATGGTCGTCCGCCCGGTCAGATCCAGCGCCGCCTCGCACCCGGCCCGGATCGCCGCAGCCGATTCCCGATCCGCGGTGGTGCCCACGATCACCGGCGTGATGCCGCGCGCCGCCAGCAGCCGCGCGGTTTCGGCGAAGCGCCCGATCGGCCAGCGTTTCGCGCCGCCATGCGCCCGGCTCGTCCCCGGCACCAGCAGCGCATAGGGCGGCGGCAGCACCGGACCGCGCGATCGCAGCCACGAGAGATCGGGCCGCGCCAGATCGTAAATCCCGGCCCGCATCAATTGGTCCCGCTGGCGCGGCACCGTGTGCATCTCGTTCCGCTTCGGATTGTCGTGCGGATACGCGCAGCCCCAGGCCGTGCCGGACCAGCGCGGCCGCCCAGCTAACCAGAAATACCGGTTGGTGCGGCGCGAGGTCTG
Organism: uncultured Acetobacteraceae bacterium; assembly: GCA_964250215.1. Classification (GTDB taxonomy): domain Bacteria; phylum Pseudomonadota; class Alphaproteobacteria; order Acetobacterales; family Acetobacteraceae; genus DAIDJM01. Next base: position 31,499 of record CAXUEX010000013.1, read on the forward strand.
CAGATCGTACACCACGTCGTAGCCGTGCAACTGTCGCCGCAACCGCAACAATCCCCCCGGATCGAGCCACGAAGGCCGCGGGTCGGCCAGCACCCGGTCGAACCACGGGCTGTCCGTTCCCAGCCCCACCAGCGGCGGCGTGGTGAGCAGCGCAATCTCGTCGCCCGTATGGTGCGCCCGGATGGCAGCGAAGGCACTGAACGAAAGCGCGAAATCGCCGAGCGCGCCAAGCCGGATCACCAGCACGCGCATCACAGCACCTCCCGGTACACATCCAGTGTCGCCGCCTGCATGGCGGCGGTCGTGAACCCGGCCAACACCGCCTCGCGCGCCCGGGTTCCCATGGCGTCCCGCGCCGCCGGCGGCAGAAGCAACGCCTGCTCAATCCCCGCCGCCAGCGAAGCGGCGTCGCCGGGCCGCACGAGCCATCCCGTCTCGCCCTCGCGCACCGTTTCCACCGCCCCGCCATGATCGGCCGCGATCACCGCCCGCCGCATCGCCTGCGCCTCGATAACCGCCCGGCCAAACGGCTCCGGCACAAGGCTGGGGCACACCACCAAATCGGCGAGCAGCAGCGCCGCCGGCATATCGGCGCAATCCCCGGCCAGACGCACACGCCCGGCGAGGCCCAGTCGCTCCGCCGCCGCCTCCAGTTCGCGGCCAAACCGCCCCGATCCCGACCCGCCGCCCGACGATCAACTCGGCCTGTTCTAGAGGTCCATCAGGCGACCGGCTCGGGGATCGCCTCGAGCTCCGGTTCTCGCGACCGCGCGTCGCGGGGGGGCGGGGTTCGGTCGCGTCGCAGCGCGAAGCCGAACG
>CAXUEX010000014.1:0-31510 GCA_964250215.1 uncultured Acetobacteraceae bacterium
GGTGCGGCGGCGGCGGCGGAAGGGCCGGACATGGCGCTGCTGGTGCGCACGCTGCTGCGCCGGCTGCCGTTGATCGTGGCGTTGGCGCTGTTTGGCGGCGCGGTTGGCTATGGCGTGCAACGCCTGCTCACGCCGCGCTACACCAGTTCCGTCGAACTGCTGCTGGAGCCGAAGCGGTCCGACAGTTTTGGCGCCGACACGACATTCGGCAGCATGTATGTCGATGAGGCGAAGATCGCGAGCGTGGTTTCGGTGGTGGAATCCGCCGATCTGCTGGCGCGGGTGGTGCAGCGGGAGCGGCTGGACCAAGTGCCGGAGTTCGGCGATGCGGGCCGTTCCGCGATGCGGCGCTGGTTTGGCTGGCTGCCGTTTTTCGCCGCAGCGCCCGCAGACGACAGTGACGCGACGCGCTTCGATCGGGCGCTGTATCGGCTCTCGCGGGCGCTGGTGGTGGAGCGCGTGGGCTTCACCTATATCGTTACCGTGGCCGCGAGCGCCGATACGCCGGAGCTGGCGCGGCGCGTGGCGGGCGCGGTAGCCGACGCTTATCTGGACGACCAGGTGGAACGAAAAGTTGCGGCCACGCAACGCGACGCCGCGTGGTTGAACGGCCGCCTGGACAGCGTGCGCCGGGATTTGGAGCGCAGCGAGGCGGCGGTGGATGCGGTGCGGCAGCGCTACGGGCTGCTGGAGACCGCGCTGGGTTCGGGTGCGACGTTGGATCGGCAGGCGATCACCGCGCTGAACGAGGAATTGATCCGGGCGCAGGCGGAAGAAGCGACAGCGCGGGCGCGCGACGACCAGGTGCAGCATCCGGGCGATGCGGGGTTGGACGGGTTGGCCGAGGTGGAGGGTTCGCCGCTGATCCAGACGCTGCGGGCAAAGCAGGCCGAGGATAGCAAGCAGATTGCCTCGCTGGGGGCGAGCTACGGCGCAAACTACCCGGCGGTGCGGCGGCTGCGCCAGGGGCAGGACATATTGCAGGCGCAGATCAATGCCGCGCGGTCACGCGTTGCGGCCGGACGGCGGAGCGAGTATCAGGCGGCGGCTTCGCGCGTGCAGGCATTGCAGGCGCAATTGCACCGGGCGATCGCTTCCGACGGCAGCAGCGCCGGCGACGAGGGCCACGAGAAATTGCGTGATGCGCAGCGCGTGGCCGACGAGAACCGCGGCCTGTATTCGGCGCTGCTGACAAAATGGCGCGAGCTGCGCCAACAGCAGACGCGGGAGGAGCCGGAAGGCCGGATCATTTCGGCAGCAGACTTACCTGACCGCCCGAGCTTTCCCAAGCCGCTGCTGCTGCCGCTCGGCGGGGCGGCTGGTTTCCTGCTGTTCGGCTTTGGCTGCACGGTGCTGCCGGTGCTGGCCGACCGGCGGTTTTCCAGTGCCGAGGCGGCGGAGCGGCGGCTCGGTTTGCCGGTGCTGGGCACGGTGCCGCGGCTGGGAAGGCGCGGGCGCCGCAATGGTGTGACGGAATTTCCTGATCGTGCGCCGCTTTCCGAGTTTGCCGAAAGCCTGCGCATGATGCGCGCGGTGCTGAGGGTTTCGCCAGACGGTGCGGCGACGATATTGCAGGTGACCTCGCCGTTGCCGGGTGAAGGGAAATCGACGGTGGCGGCGACGCTTGCGGCATCGGCCGCGACTGCCGGGATTCCCACGCTGCTTCTCGATGCCGATCTGCGCCATGCGGGCGCATCCGCGATGTTCGGATTGGGGGATGCGCCGGGATTGGCCGAGCTGCTGCTGCACGGCGGCGCGGCGGCGGCATTGTTGCATCGCCGTCCGGGGCTGAACATGGCGGTGCTGCCGGCCGGGCGTTCGCTGCCGCCGCGGCCGGAACTGCTGGAAGCCGATGCATTCGCCGCGCTGCTGCGCGAGTTGGCGCGCGATTGGCAGCTTATCGTGATCGACAGCCCACCGGCGTTGCCGGTTTCCGATGCGCTCGTGATCTCGCGTCATGCCGACAAGACGGTGCTGGTGCTGCGCTGGCGCAGCACCACGCGTGCGGTGGCCGATCGGGCGCTGCGGCTGCTGCGCGCGGTGGATGCGCCGCTCGCGGGTGTGCTGCTGAATGGCATGGATGTTGCGAGATCGTCGCAATACGACGGCGCCTACGTGCCGTATGCCGAAGCGTCTCGCCGCGCCGTGCGGGCCTGAGATCGCGCGTTCGAATCTTGCCTGGAGCTATCGTCATGCAACCGCAGCCGATGCCGTTTCCTGAGACGCTGCCGCCATCCGCGGCGCAGCACGACCCGCTTGCCGGGCGCGCTGCGGTTGTGGCGCAGATCGCGGCGGAACACGCCGACACGGTGGATCGCGCCGCACGTTTTCCACGCGAGGCTGTGCAGGCAATGCGGACGGAGCGATTGCTTGGCGCGCTGCTGCCGCGGGCGCTGGGTGGCGAGGGCGCGCGGATCGGCGAGATCGCCGACATCTGCTACCGTCTTGGGCAATCCTGCGCTTCCACGGCGATGATCTATGCCATGCATCAATCGTGCGTGGCCTGCGTCCTGCACGGCCAGGAGAGTGCATGGCACAATGCCCTGCTGCGCCGGATTGCGGGCGAGCAATTGCTGCTGGCCTCCTCCACCACCGAAGGTCAGGCGGGCGGCAACGTGCGGGTGAGCGCGGCGGCGGTGGAGCGGGTTGGCAACGAAATCCGGCTGGATCGTGCGGCGAGCGTGATTTCGTACGGGGCGGAAGCGGATGGCATCGTGACCACTGCGCGGCGTAATGCGGCGGCGCCCGCTTCCGATCAGGTGCTGGTGGCGTTCCTGCGCGAGGATTACACGCTGGAGCCGACGATGTCATGGGACCCGCTGGGCATGCGGGGCACCTGCAGCGCGGGCTTTCACCTGAAAGCTGCAGGGGCTTCGGAGCAGATTTTGCCTTCCGGCTACGAGAGCATTCACAGTCAGAGCATGGTTCCGGTGTCGCATCTGCTATGGTCGGCGAGCTGGGCCGGCATTGCGGCGGGTGCGACCGAGCGGGCGCGGGCCTTCGTGCGCAGGGCGGCGCGTGGCGCCGGTGGCACGCTGCCGCCGGGCGCGCCGCATCTGACGAAGGCGTTGGCTTCGCTGCAATCGCTTCGGGGTATCATTGCCGCAGCGATCGCCAACTACGAAGCCAAGGCGGGCGATGCACGGGCGCTGACGGCCGTGGAATTCCAGACCGCGATCACGCTGTTGAAGGTGCAGGCATCCGAGACGGCCGTGAATATCGTGCTGGATGCGGGACGGGCCTGCGGGCTTTCCGGGTATCGGAACGATTCCGAATTCAGCATCGGCCGTGCGCTGCGCGACATTCTCTCGGCGCCGATCATGATCAGCAACGACCGCATCCTGGCCAACCTCGCCATGACCGCGCTCCTCACGCCGGTGCCGGCTTCTCTATAGATCTGACGCGCTTTTCAGGAGACGTTCGAATGGACACGCATGTTCTGGATTGGCAGCCGGCCGAAAATGCCCGCGTTGCCGTGAGCGATGCCGGTTTTGCCGCGACGCTGTTCCGTTGCATGGGTATTCCCGGTGTGCAGGCGCGCACGGCGCTTCACGAAGACGTCGTGGAGCGGCTGGGCACGCTGATCAGTGGGTTGCGGCCCGATGCGGCCGAAGTGCTGCGCTTTCCGCCGGTGATGAGCCGGCGCGATCTGGAAAAATCGGGATATCTCGGATCGTTCCCCAATCTGCTCGGCTGCGTGTGCGCGCTTTCGGGCAACGATGCGGAGATCGAGGCGGCGGCCCAGGTGCACGAGCAGGGGGGCGATTGGACACGCTCGCTGGCGCCCGCAGATCTCGTGCTTTCGCCCGCGGCCTGCTACCCGGTGTATCCGATCGCGGCGGCGCGGGGGGCGCTGCCGGCCGGGGGGCTGTGCTTCGACGTGGCGTGCGATTGTTTCCGGCGCGAACCTTCGGAGCGGCTGGATCGGCTGCAATCGTTCCGGATGCGTGAATACGTGCGGATCGGCGGCGCTGCGCAGGTGCTGGCATTCCGCGAGCAATGGGTGGAACTTGGGCGGAAGCTGGCGGAGCAACTGGAACTGCCAGCGACCATTGCGCCGGCGAACGACCCATTCTTCGGGCGCGAGGGGCGGATGAAGGCGGTGAGCCAGATTCACCAGGCGCTGAAATTCGAGCTGCTCGTGCCGATCTATTCGGTGGAGAAGCCGACCGCGTGCATGAGCTTCAACTACCACCGGGACCATTTCGGCAACGTGTGGGACATGCGCGATGCGCAGGGCGAGCCGGCGCATACCGGTTGCGCCGCGTTCGGCATGGATCGCCTGGCGTTGGCGATGTTCGCGACGCACGGACTGAAACCGGCGACGTGGCCGGTGCGCGTTCGCCGTGTGCTTTGTTTGTAGCTGCAATGCCGATCGATCCGCAACTGCGCCGGATGCTGGGGGCGCTTTCGCTGGCGCCCGCTTCGGCCTCGGACCTGGCCGGGCGGCGCGCCGCGTTCCGCCGGCTGATGGCGATGGCGGAGCGCTGCGATGCGGCGGTGGAGTTGCGTGATTATTGCGTAACAGGAGCGTCGTTTCCGCTGGTGCTGCGACTTTATTCGCCGTCGAGTGCGCGAGGATTGCTGCCGGGGCTGGTTTATTTGCACGGCGGCGGCTTCGTTTGCGGCGATCTGGCAACGCACGATGCGCTCTGCCGGGCGATCTGCGCAGCTTCCGGATGCCGCATCGTGGCCGTGGATTACCGGCTGGCGCCGGAACATCGCTATCCCGCGGCGCTCGAGGATGCCGAGGCGGCGATATTGTGGACGATCTCGCAGGCGGCGGCCCTGGAGATCGATCCGGCGCGAATCGGCATCGGTGGCGACTCTGCGGGAGCGACGCTGGCCGCCGCGGTCGCTCGCAAGCTGGCGCGCAGCCACTCGGGATGCCTGGCGCTGCAGTTTCTGCTATGCCCGATCTTGGATTGGGCGGGCGCCATTGCCGGGGCGGCCGAGACCGCGAACCCATATCTGATCGATGCCGATACGATGGCGCAGGAGCTGGAACTGTATCTGCCGCCCGGCGTGGATGCTCGCGATCCGGCGATTTCACCGCTGCGATCGGACGAATGGTACGGGCTGCCACCGGCGCTGATCCATACGGCAGAGTTCGATCCGGTGTGCGAGACCGGCAATGCTTATGCCGACCGGTTGCGCGCGGCCGGCGTTGCTGTGCGTAGCACCTGTCATTACGGTATGACGCATTTGTTCTATGGGTTCGGGCAATGGCTGCCGTACGCACGGATCGCCTTGCAGCACATCGGCGCGGAGCTGGGCGCGGCGCTACGCGGTGACTTTTCCGGCACGGCGGAAGCGACGTCGTGCGCGGTTGCTTTTTAAGCACGGGGTTTCGTCATGGATTGCATCGAACTGGATTTGCCGCGGCACGACAGCGACCTCGCCGAGGGTGCAAGCCCGATCTTCGTCTCGGTGATCATTCCGCATTACAATGATCTGGCCGCGCTGCGTGTGTGCCTGGCCGGGTTGCGGCGGCAAACCTGGCCGGAAGGTCGCATGGAAATCGTGGTGGCGGACAATAATTCCGCCTGCGGTCTGGCGGCTGTGATGCAGGCGGCGCCGGATTGCGTGGTGATCGCGGCGCCGGTGCAGGGCGCGGGACCGGCGCGCAATGCAGGGGCGGCCGTGGCGCGTGGCAACGTGCTGGCGTTCCTCGACAGCGATTGCGATCCGGCGCCGGACTGGATCGAGCACGGCGTGCGGGGATTGCGAGGGCAAGATTTCGCCGGCGGCCACGTGATCACATTGCCGCGCGATCCGCGCCGGCCAAGCGCCGTGGAAGCCTGGGAAATGGTGTTCGGTTTCGATTTTGAACGATATATTCTGGTGGAAGGCTATACCGGCAGCGGCAATATGTGGGTGTGGCGATCGGTTTTCGAGACGGTGGGCGGATTTCGTGCCGGCGTGGCCGAGGACATGGAGTGGTCGTTCCGCGCGCGGGCGGCGGGGTTCCGGCTGGGCTATGCGCCGCACGCCGTGGTGCGGCATCTGGCGCGGCCGAGCTGGCGCGAACTGCTGGTGCGCTGGCGCCGCGTGCTGGCCGAACACTATCGATTGGCGAACGAACGCAGGTTTGGGCGGCTGCGCTGGGCCTGCAAGACGGCGGCGATGCCGCTTTCGGCGGTGCCGCATCTGTGGCGCGTGGCGCGATCCGGCAAGCTGCCGGATCGGCGCGCGCGCGCCGAGGCGGCCGCAGTGCTCGTGGCGCACCGCCTATGGCGCGCCGGCCACATGGCGCGGTTGTTGCTCAACCCCACCGGAGCCGCGCGGCCGTGAAGATGCGCGAGATGGATTTTCTTGGATTGCACTTCGCGGCGCTTTCGCGGGCGGAGGCGGTGGCTGCCTTGCGTCAGGCGAAAGCGAGCGGTGCGTGGCAATATGTGGTGACGCCAAATGCCGCGCATCTGGCGCGATTGCGGCACGACGATGCCGCGCTGCATCGGGCTTATGCGGGGGCTGCGTTCTGCTTCCTCGACAGCCGCGTGATTGCACTGGCGGCGCGTGCGGCCGGACTGCGTCCGCCACCGGTGGTACCCGGTTCCGATCTGGTGGCTTCGCTGTTCCGCGAGGCGATTGATGCAGGCACGCCGATCTGCATCATTGGCGGTGAAGCCGATGCGGTTGCCGAACTGAAGCGGCGCTATGGGTTGTTGCGCGTTGCGCATCTGAACCCCTCGCGGGGTTTCTGGCGCGATGCGGCGGAGGTGTCGCGGGTCGAAGACTTCGTGCGCGATGCGCAAGCCGATTACACGTTTCTGGTAGTGGGTTCGCCGCAGCAGGAGCTTCTGGCGCAAGGCATTGCCGATGGCGGCGGTGCACGTGGCGTGGGGGTTTGCGCCGGCGCTGCCATCGAGTTCCTGACCGGGCAGCAGCGCCGTGCGCCGTTGCTGCTACAACGCATGGCGCTGGAATGGGCGTATCGGCTGGTGCTGGAGCCGCGCCGGTTGGCGCACCGTTACTTCGTGGAGAGCCCGATGGGCGTGATGCTGGTAGTACGGCACGCTTCCGTGGGGTGGCGGCGCCGTTGGAAAAAACATACCATGCCGGCTTTCTGACGCTAGATGTCCGCCCGTTTTTGTTCGAGCCGCCCCTCCATGGGCTCCGCTGACACCACCCCCGCGTACGCACCCGCCTCGCCTATTGTGGCGGGATTGTTGTTGCGTTCGGAATGAATTTGATAAAGCGGTAATCGTTCACCGCGTCCTGCGATGGCGGGCCGCCGCCCCAGGCGGCATGGCCTGTCCAGGCATTTGCGATGATGAAGCCGGTTTGATTCGTGTTCAGGGTGGTATCGTTGAAAGTCTGTTTCGCATGACCATCCACCGTGAATACCAACTGGCCCGCGGTCCATAAAAAACCATAACGGTGCATGGCTTGGCACGGGTTGAAGCCGAGCGGGTAATCCACGGTCTGGCCGCTTGGATGGATTGTCCAATGCACATCGTTAAACACATGACCCGGGGCGTCGGGAAATTCGACGTCGATCTCCAGTGGCCCGTAATGTGGCGCGGCGATCCAGAAGAACGAGGAAATCTCGCCCTGCACGCAAGATGGCCTCATCTCGGCTTCATAATAACCGTAATTGTAGGGGCTGTTGCCGAATGGCGGCGGCGGGCTTCCGGTCGGTTCCCAGCCGGCGTTGCTGGCGATCTCCGCGGCGCCATAGGCGATTACGCCGCCGCACGAGGTGGCGGTGTGCGTGCCGGCGCGGACGATCAGATGCGCGACGGAATCATGCGGGGCGCGGTGGAATGTCACGTTGCCGATGTTGAACTCATCGGTATGCGCATCGCCGTATGGCACGCAGTAATTGCCATCAACCTTGAAAACGCCGTCGGTGGGTTCGCCGCCTGAATTCGGGTTCGTGCTCGGCACCCATCTCGTATTGAACCGCTCGTCGACCTGGCGGCCGCTACTCTGGGCGCAAGCCGCGCCGCACAAAGACACAGCCAAAAGGCCGCGGAAACCCGCAGCGAAAAACCGATCCGGCATACGATCCCCCTTTTGCGTTGCGCGCGCGAAATTCTTTTCGTAGCTGCAACCGAGGATTGCATAGACCGGGGCTGCGGCGTTTGGCAACCCCGGCCGCGGAAAGCGGCGCGTTACGGTATGTAACGGCGGCACGAAACAGCGGATAAGTTGCTGGATTCCGTGCTGAATTTTTCTGCTTGCGCGGGACCGGGCGAAGTACCCGGGCGTGCTACAGCGCTATGCGCAGAGTGAGCAGAACCAGGCTTTGCGAGAATTGGCTGCTTACGGCAGTGGCCAAAGCGGAATCGCCGGCCGCGACGAGGCCGCTTACGCCGCCTTGCCGGCGGTAATCGTAGTCCAGACGCAATTGCCAGCGTCGGGCGAATTGCCAGGTGGCGCTGCCGCCAGCCTCCCCGCTGAGTTGCGTGCCGCCGGTTTGGTATGACGCGGCTTCGAATTCGCCTCTGAGTTGCAGAAAGACGTCGTGATGAAGCCGATGATCTAGCACCAGCCTGGCATCCGTGTCGGTGTAGCTGCCTACGCCCGCCGCCGCGGCATCCTCGATCTCGCGCGAGACGGTTGCGGTAAGGGCGGTAAGATGCGTTGGCGTAAAGATCGCGCTCGCGGCTGCCACGGGGGTTACGATGCTGGCAAAGCCCGGGGCGCTGAAGCTGCGTTCCTCCACGCCGAGCAGCAGGCGATAGCGCCAGACGGCGCTGCCGCGGTAATCGAGGCCGCCGAGCGCAAGCACGGAATTCGACCCGAGATCGGGGGTTCCGGGCAGGCGGCGCAGATAATCGGTTTGCACGTCCTGCACGGCGACGACGAGGTTGCGTTCGATACCGATAGGGAACAGCGCGGTGGCGCCGCCGGTAAATACGTTGCGATTCTCAAAAGACTGCGCCGCGGCGCCGGGTGCGGCGGTGCCCCCGTAGCGCAAGGTTGTGAATTCCAGGTTGGGCGTGATGACAGCGCGGCCGAGTTCCGCCGCGTAAAGTGCGCGGAAATCGTCGGATTGATACGGGATTGCAAACGCTGAGGCCGGCTGCGCGAGTTCGGTGGCAACCTCGTGTTCGTCGAGATGCGCGTAGCCGAGCGTGAGGAAGTCGCGGCCGAGCGCGTAGGTACCGCCGAGCGCGACTGTCCAGTTCGTACGATCCTGCAACGGCAGCGTGAAGTAGCGCTGGTCGTCGAGCGTGAGATCGAGCCCGGCGCGGCCGCGCGGGCCGGCGGCTTCCACCGAGACCGATGGGGCGGTTTCCAGGAAGGCGCTGCCGGGGCCGCCGCTGGTGCCGTCGAGATTGGAATTATAGCCGATCGATTCCTGCAGATCGGCAAGAATGGTGAGGCCGGCGAGATGCACCGGCGGAGCTCCGGTTCCGGCGGCGCTTTCCGCGAGCGGGGCCAGGCCGCGCTGTTGGTCGAAACCAGGCACGTTCGACTGAAAGGCGCGGTCGAGCAATTGGGCCCGGGCGGCGGTGGCGCAGGCGAGCCACGCGACGAGGAACGACATTTTTTGCAGGAGACTGGCTGCTCGCACTCCGTCGCTCGCTAAGTGAAGTTCCGACTTCGCATTGTAGCCGGGTTGCGGCTATGGAAGAAGCAAGGCCGGGGCGCCGCGCTGGACCGGCTATGACCCCGGACCCCGATTTGTTAACCAAAGTATTTCAAGGGCTTGCCTTTTGCGGGGTCCAGGGACAAAGCCCCTGGCTATCTTTTATTACGCTATGATAAGTTGGGCAATGCGGATAAATTCACGGCTAGGGCGACGGGGTGTGCTGGGGGTGGCGCTTGCCGCGGCGCTGGCCGGCTGTGCCGGCGATCTGCCGGTGGTGCCGGACACGCCGATCGAGCCGTATCGGCTCGGCACGGGCGACACGGTGCGCATCATCACCTTCGGCGAGGCGCAACTTACCGGCGAGTTCCGGGTGAACGATGCCGGCAATCTGGCGTTGCCGCTGCTGGGCACGATGCCGGCTTCCGGCCGCAGCACCGACGAACTGCAAGCCGCGATCGCGGGCGAGCTGGAGCGGCGCAAGCTGATCGTGGACCCCAGCGTTTCGGTGGAGGTGACGGCCTATCGTCCCATCTTCGTGCTGGGCGAGGTGGGCAAGCCAGGCCAGTATGCCTATCAGCCCGGCATGACCGTGCTGAGTGCCGTGGCGGTGGCCGGCGGGTTCACCTATAGCGCGCAGCAGCAGCAGGCGGTGATCCAGCGGCAGGTGGCGGGCCGGGCGGTTGAGGGGACGGCCGAGCGCGGCACTCGGGTGCATCCGGGCGACATCATCACCGTGCGGGAGCGCTATTTTTAGGGCGTGGCGAAGGCCCTACAGCAGCAACCAGGCCAGCAACGCCAGCCAAAACGGCACCGCGAGCAGCATGGCGAACGCGATCCCGCGAGAGGGCCGGAGCCAAGACTCCACTGGCGCCCCCTCGGCCGCCGGATCGGCAGGATTGGCCGGCCCGGGCCGCTGCTTCGCGGCCTGGCCGCGAGCGGCTTGCGGAATTTCCGCTACGATTTGCACCGCGTCCCTCCGTGCCCCCTGGAAGCAGGAACACGCTAGGCGCGGTGGCGTTCCATCTGCAACCCCCCCGTGTGCGCAAGGGCCGGAAATCGCGTGAGGTGGAATGAACGGCGGCGGCAGGTCGGCCTATTCGGCGGCGGATTCGTACCAGGGAGTTTCCGGCCGGCCGAAGCGGCGCTGCAAGGCGCGGCGGCAGCGCCCCGCCAGCGCCATCCAGCCGTAGGCGCCATGCGCCTTGAGATAGAATTCCAGCCTGCCATCGCCAGGATCGACCGCGATGCGGCCGCGCGCGAAGCCGGACGAGGCCGGTGGCACGTCGCGCGGTTCGATCGTGAAGGCGTGCGTATAGCCGCAATCGCGGCACAGTTCGAGGCAGCGCGCATCGAAATCGCCGTAGGGAAAGGCGAATAGCCGCACGTCGCGGCCGGTTGCCGCTTCCAGCGTGCGGCGGCTGTCGAGCAGTTCCTGTTTCGCTTCGTCGTCGGCCAGGGCGGTAAGGTGCGGGTGCGAAACAGTGTGCGAGCCGATGGCGACCAGGCTGGCGGGGAGGGCGGCGAGATCGGCTTGTGTCATGAGCTGTTCGTCGCGATCGGCCTCGGTTTCCATGCGCCAGCCGGGCGCGCGGCCTAGCCAGCCGGTGGGCGCGAACACGGTGCAGGGGAAGCCCGCGCGCTGCAGAACCGGGATCGCGTGTGTCTGCACGCTTTGAAACGCATCGTCGAAGGTCAGGGCCACCGTGGTTCGGCCGGCACAAGCGGCGGTTTCGCCGTGCCAATCGGCGGCGACCACGCGTGCCCATCTTGCCAAAGCCTGCACCTGGCGCGCGAAACCCGCCTGCTGCTCCGGCCGCACGGCGTGGTAATAGAGCACACGCAATTTCGGACGAGGTGGCCTGCCGGCGAAACGGTTTATTGTTACGGTTGAGTATTGCGCTGCGAAATACGCCAGACTGATGCCGAGTTTGGTGCGGCGTTTCCACTGGAAATCGCGCGATGGCAGCGGGACAGTGCGGCGCGGCCGATGATTCTCCAACGTGCGATCGGGCCGGCCGCGCTGGCCGCGCAGGCCGGCCGCCATGCCGCGCAACGCCGCGGCGGCGTTCGCAAACGCGCCGAGCCGGGCATATTCCAGGATTTCCACGGCCTCCATGAACGCTGTCCAGACCAGCCAGTTTTGAAAGTTTCGTCTAACGAACAGTAAACGGTTGCGGAAGTCAAGATAAACCGAAAGCGGCGAGTGCAGGCGGCGCGATGTTGCGCTGCCGATCGTGGTGCCGAGTTCGTGGATCACAATCGAGTGATGCGCATAACCGATCCCACATGCCCGTTTGGCGCGCAGGCCCCATTCGAGATGCGCGAAATACAGGAAATAGGCTTCCGGCATCGGACCGATGTGGCGGAGGCACTCGCCGGTGACATACATCGAAGCGCCCGAGGGGGCATCGAGCTGCGCCGCGATCGCGGCCGGATCGGTGCCGGCGACAATGCCGGTGGCCGCGCGCCAGCGCCGCCAGGCAAGGCCGCAGGCAAGCGGCACCTCGGGCAAGCCGCCAACCACCAGGCGGCTGCCAATCATCCCGCTGCCGCTGCGCGAGGCGGCCGCCACGAGTTCGGCCAGCGCGGCGGGCGCCGGCTGGGTATCCGGATTGAGGATCCAGACGCCCGGCAGGTTTTCGGACGCCCCGAGCCGGGGCTCGAGAAACGCGTTCACGCCGCCGGCGTAGCCGTAGTTCTCATGCGCCTCGCCCAGGATCACGCCAACCGCCGCGCGGTGTGGTTCGCGGCGGAGCGAGAGCCGAACGCCGCGTCGGAAGCGTGGCGGCAGCGCGATGGCTTCCGCATCCGCCGCGCAGGCGCCCCCCGCCGCGGTGAGATGGGCGAGCAGCGCGTCGTAGGCGGCGGGGCCGCCATTTTCGCAGATTTGCACCGCGAAATGCGGCTCCGCATCCAGCAACGCCAGGGCGCGCAGGCAGCGCTCGACGTCCTCGGCATTGCGAAAAGCCACGATGAGCACCGGAATGGCATCCGGGCCCCGGCCGCCATCGCCGGGGGCTGCCATTTCGGTGGTGGATAGCACGCAATTTCCTTTCGCCGCGTCGAGCCATATACCATGTGCCGGCGCGGCACACAGTGGTCTGTGGTGTAGGCTTCCTGCCGGCGCTAGAGCGTGACCGGTTCTGATTGAATCGGACATCGGTGCCGGTCACGCTCTAGCGCTTTGTCTTGACGAGCAACTTCATCGGCGCGCTGACGCGGTGTGTGCCGAGATGTTGCTCTAGCTCTTTGTTTTAACGAGCAACTTCATCGGCGCGCCGACGCGGTGTGTGCCGATGTTGCTCTACATGCCGAACACGGCGGCTTCCGTATAGGCGAGATCGCCGGCTTCAGGCGGATGCTCGCCCTTGGCGTAGATGCAGAAGCGGCCCGGGAAATGCCGGCCGGCGAAGCCGCGCAGCCGCCTTGGGCTGGAGGCCAGCAGAAGCGGCAGCCCGGCGCGGCGCAGCGCCGCTCCGATAGGTGCCGCGTGCTGTTCCAGTAGCTCCATTGAGGGGCACGCGATCAGCATGGCGCAGGGCAGCACGCCGCGCAGCATCCGGCGGCGGAACACGAACGGATCGGCGGCCTCCGGGGTGTCGAGCCGCAGCGCCAGGCAGCCGAATTCCACGTGGTCGGAGAGAAGAGAAATTGCCGGCGACGGCAGCCGGCCTGGATCGCGTCGCGGGTCGGCGAGGATGTGCGCGGCGATTCCGGCGCGGGGCGGCGCCGGCAGCGCCACGCCGGCGAACAATCCGGCCGGGATCGGGGCGAAGCCGAGGGCCTCGATGATGGGGCGGGTGTGCGGCGCGGGCGAGATGTTGACGTAGGTGACGAAGCGGTTGCGCACCGCCCGCTGGTTGAGCAGCGCGGCGTGGGCGCGCCAGGCCGGCCGCACATACCAGCTCGAAACGTTGCAGCGGATGGCGCCGGTTTCCGGCAAGCGCGAGTGGATCAGCAGCATGATGCCGACCGGCTCGCCCTCGGCGGCGAGCAGATAACCGAAGCGGGGCACGGCGGGCGGCGAGGCGTACGACGCAAGGCGGCCCAGCGCCGTTTGCCAATAGGCGAGCGGGCGACCGGGGAAGCCTTCCCGCAATAGAGGCGGCAGCTTCGGGAGATCCGCTTCCTGGATTTCGCGGCACGCAACCCGCGGTTTTGTGCCGGTGGCCAGGCTGCCCGGATGCGAAATCGGAACATTTCCGGCATCGTTCGACATGGCGATCAGGCGCGGTGGCGGGGGACCGTCAGGCCAGGCCGGATTGCGGCAGGCGGCGCAGCATGGCGTCGATGGTGGCCACGGAGCGGAACACGTCGGGGGTGATCTCCTCCTGCGGCACTTCCAGGGCGAATTCGGCCTCCACGCCCAGCAGCAGCGCGACCATGTCGGTGGACGTCAGGCCGATTTCGGCGAGCGTGTCGTCGTCCCCGTAAGCCGCATCGATGCCCCTTTCGATGAGCAGGCGGCGCACCAGGGCGCGAATGCGCGGGCGTCCTTCACCATGGGGCGCTGCATCGACAGGCGATCCGGTTTCGGCGGCGTGGGCCAGGGCACATCCCTATCCGTGTGGCTGGGCCGGACGTATCGGATGAAATTGGCCCACAGGTCAACAATAAAGCCGGGGACGTAATCACTTTGCCCGCCCCGGGCGACCCCGTTGATGCGGCGGCACGTTCCGTGGCACACCGCGCCCCGCGACCTTATCACGTTAATGGAGCCTGGCTGTTGAGCGAAGCTGCGACCGCTGCCCCCGAACGGCACGAATTCGGCGCCGAGGTGGGTCGGCTGCTGGATCTTGTGGTGCATTCGCTCTATTCCGAGCGCGAAATTTTCTTGCGCGAACTGGTGGCCAATGCGGCCGATGCGACCGATCGCCGGCGGTTCGAGGCGCTGACCGATCCCGCGGTCGGGGCGCAGCCGGAACCGAAGGTGCGGATCGTGCCGGACCGGCCGGCGCGCACGCTGACCATCGAAGACGACGGCATCGGCATGACGCGCGACGAACTGGCGCAAAATCTCGGCACCATCGCGCGTTCCGGCACGCGCGCGTTTTCGGCCAATCTGCACGCCGACGCGCAGCAGGCGCCGGCGCTGATCGGCCAGTTCGGCGTGGGGTTCTATGCCGCGTTCATGGTGGCCGAGCGCGTGACGGTGATTTCGCGCAAGGCTGGCACGGCAGAGGCATGGGAATGGGCATCCGACGGGCGCGGCGAATTCACGCTGGCGCCGGCCGTGCGGGAGCAGCCGGGCACAACGATCGTTCTGCACCTGAAACCGGACGCCGACGAATATCTCGATGCGTACCGGCTGGAGACGGTGGTGCGCAAATGGGCCGATCACATCACGCTGCCGGTGACGGTGGCGCGGGACGGCCGCGACGTGCCGGCGAACGAGGGCACGGCGCTGTGGCGCAAGCCGAAGAGCGAAGTGAGCACGGAGGCCGCGACCGAATTCTATCGCCATCTGGGCCATATGTTCGATGCGCCCTGGGCGACGCTGCAATGGCGCGCCGAGGGGCAACTGGAATTCTACGCACTGCTGTTCATTCCTGGATCGCAGCCGTTCGATCTGCTGGAGGGCGATCGCGAAAGCCATGTGCGGCTGCACGTGCGGCGCATGTTCATCACCGCCGATGCGAAGCTGCTGCCGGAATGGCTGCGCTTTGTGCAGGGCGTGGTGGATACCGAGGACCTGCCGCTGAACGTGAGCCGCGAAATGCTGCAAGCCACCCCGGTGCTGGCCCGCATCCGGCGCGCGGTGACTAATCGCGTGCTGACGGAGCTGAAGGCCAAGGCCAAGGACGATGCCGAATACGCAAAGTTCTGGGATAATTTTGGCACCGTTTTGAAAGAGGGCGCCTGGGGC
The DNA here is from genome assembly GCA_964250215.1 of uncultured Acetobacteraceae bacterium. Taxonomy (GTDB): domain Bacteria; phylum Pseudomonadota; class Alphaproteobacteria; order Acetobacterales; family Acetobacteraceae; genus DAIDJM01. The sequence goes on from CAXUEX010000014.1 coordinate 15,414, forward strand.
GATACGGAGCACCGCGCCACGTTGGCTGAACTGATGCGGTTCCGCTCCTCGACGCAGGAGGGGCTGACCTCGCTGGCCGCTTACGTGCAGCGCATGAAGCCCGGCCAGACGGCCATCTATTACCTGACGGGCGACGATCCGGCGGCGCTGGCGGCGTCACCGCAACTGGAAGGATTTGCCGCGCGCGGCATCGAGGTGCTGCTGCTGGCCGATGCGGTGGATGCATTCTGGCCCGAGCGCATCGACAAGTTCGAGGAAAAGCCGCTGCGCAGCGTGACGCAGGGTGCGGCGGATTTGCCGTTTCTGCCGGGCGGCGAGGCCGCTGCCGGGGAGGCCGCCGATGTATCCGCGCTGGTGCCGGCATTGAAGGCGGCGCTGGGCGATGCGGTGGACGATGTGCGCCCCACCGATCGGCTGACCGACAGCGCCGTGGTGCTGGCCGCTTCGGCCAAGGGACCGGATTTGCAGCTTGTGCGGCTGATGCGGCGCAGCGGCCGCACGGTGCCGAGCCCGCCGCCGCTGCTGGAGATCAATCCGCGGCACGCGTTGATCCGCACGCTGGCGGGGCGCGTGGCGGCCGGCGCCGATATCGCGGAGGAAGCGGCGACGCTGCTGGATCTGGCGCGCGTTCAGGAGGGCGAGGCGCCGCGCCATCCGGCGGAATTCGCGCGGCGAGTGGCCGCGGCGCTGGCCCGGTGACGACGCCGATTCAGGTGGCTTGCACGACCAATGCCGACGCTAGAGCGTGACCGGCTCGGATTGAATCGGATATCGGTGCCGGTCACGCTCTAGGCCATTGTTTTGTCGAGCAACTTTATCGGCGCGCGGACGCGGTGTGTGCCGATGTTGCTCTAGCGCGATGCGGGGGCACTTGCGGCCGCGCCGTTGGTGAAGCACTCGCGATACAGCAGCAGCAATTGGGTGGTGTAGGCCAACACCGCCTCGCGGTTGAGATATTGCACCGCGAAGCGGGTGCTTTCCTCGGCGATCGATTGCACGAGGCCGGGGGACCAGTCATCGATGTCGAGGAGTTTCTCGACGTCGCTATCCGCCGAAATCGGGATGTAGTGCCGCCAAGGCTGCAGCGCCTGGAAATAATACAGCAGGTCTGGCGAATCGTATTTCATCAGCACGCTTTGGCTGCGTAGCGCTATGGCCACGCGGGAGCAGGTGGCGCCGTTGCCGTCCATCGAAAGGAGGTATCTGCGCTGGAACTGCGCCTTCCATTGCACGGGCTCGCCCTGGCAGAACGGCATCTCGGCAAGGATGGCGCGCGCGGCTTCCTCGGTGGTTTGCACGATGTTGGGGAGACGGAACCGCACCCGGCCGTGGTCCTGAAAGAAGCGCGCGGCGCGCAGCCGGGGGAGCGCGCATTCTCGCGCCATCGCGGGCGTGATTTCGCCGCCGGTGGTGGAGCCTGAGAAGATCGCATCCGCCATCTTGTCCTCGTAGTGAACATCGTCGCGAAAATGTTCGCCTGCGTAGAAATCGAAGACCAGAAAGTCGATGTCGGGCAGCAGGATGCCACGCTGTTCGATTCGTTTCTGAAAGCAGAACACCGGAACGATGGGCGTGAACGGCAGTTTGTCGTTCAGTTCCAGCGCGAGCGTCGCGTGGTAGTCGTCCGGCAGGGCGGCAGCGGCCATCCGGAAAAGGTTGAGATAATGGTCAGCCCGGCCGAGCGCGCCCTCTTCATGCAGCGCGGGGGCTTTCTCCACGCGCTCCACCTGGGACCCCTGCAAGCGATACAGGAACAGGCGCGGATCGGTTTCGTTTAGATGCTGGAACACCTTTGCGGCATCCTCGGGATCGGCCGGATGCAGCCGCCAATGCGCGAGTTCGCGTGCCGCCCAGGCGCGCAAAGTGAAGTCGCGGTCGGCGGCCTGGACAGCGGCGGAAGCAGGCGAGGGTTCAGGCAGCCGGGTTGTCTCGGGTGCAATGGCTGACGCGCGTGCGCGCTCGCCGAACAAGGTTTCGAAACCGCCGTCCGGCGATGGCGCTGGCGGCGGCTCGGGCTTGGCGGCGAAGCGGCGCCAGAAGCCGGTTGCGCGTTGCGCGGAATGGTCCGCCATCGCTTCGTCAATCCTCGGCGGCCAGGCGCGCGGCCTGGTCTTCGGCGGTCAGCGCATCGACGAATTCGTCGAATTCACCCGCCATTACGCGATCGATCTTGTAGAGCGTGAGGTTGATCCGGTGATCGGAAACGCGACCTTGCGGAAAGTTGTAGGTGCGGATGCGCTCGCTCCGGTCGCCGGTTCCCACCTGGCTCTTGCGGTCGGCCGCGCGTGCGCTGTCGAGCGAGCTGCGTTGCTGCTCGTAAAGCCGGGCGCGGAGAATTTTCATGGCCTTTGCGCGGTTCTTGTGCTGGCTTCGTTCCTCCTGCATGGCCACGGCGATGCCGCTGGGCAGATGCGTGATCCGCACGGCGCTGTCGGTTTTGTTCACGTGCTGGCCGCCGGCGCCAGAGGCGCGGTAGGTATCGATTTTCAAATCGGCTTCGTTCACCTGCACATCCACCTCCTCGGCCTCCGGCAGCACGGCCACCGTAATGGTTGATGTGTGGATTCGCCCCTGCGTTTCGGTGGCGGGCACGCGCTGCACGCGATGCACGCCGCTTTCGTATTTCAGCCGCGCGAATACGCCGGCACCGGTAATTTCCGCGATGCCTTCCTTGATGCCGCCCAGCTCGGTATCGGCGTATTCCAGCATTTCGAACCGCCAGCCGCGCATTGCCGCATATTTCTGATAAGCGCCGAACAGTTCGGCCGCGAACAGGCCCGCTTCGTCGCCGCCGGCGGCGGGGCGGATTTCCAGGATGGCGCTGCGATCGTCGGCTTCGTCTTTCGGCAGCAATGCCAGGCGGATTTCGTGGCGCAGGGCGGGTAGGGTTTCGCGCAGCACGCGCAGCTCGTCCTCCGCCAGGCCGCGCATTTCGGGATCGGCCAGCATCTGCTCGATTTCGGCCGCCTGGGTTTCCGCCGCGCGCAGCTGTGCGATGCGGGCCACCACGGGCTCCAGCTCGGCCAGTTCGCGTGAGGCGCGCACAAACGCAGCACCGCCAATGGCGTCGCTGAGCAGCGCGCGAAGTTCCTCCGCGCGGGCAAAGATGCGATCGAATTTCGAGTCCAGCGTGCTCATGATCTTAAATTGAAAAAAGTTCTTTGCTTCTTTCTTTCAAGAAAGAAGCGCTTTCTTCACCTCGCCCCGTGCGACGCGCACCTGCTCCCCCGTATCGAGATATTTCACCGTAACCATTCCTGCCTCCCGCTCGGAGCCCCCGATCAGCAGCGCTGCGCGCGCGGCGATGCGATTGGCCCGTTCCAGCCGCCGCTTCGCATTGCCCCGGTAGGCCATTTCCGACCGCACGCCGGCTTGCCGCAATTCCTGCAGCAATGCCAGCGCATCGGCCTCGCTTTCCGCATCCATCGGCACCACGGCAACAGGGCGCGGCGCGGGCGGCGGTTCGCGCAGCAGCATGGCCAGGCGATCGACGCCGGCGGCCCAACCGACGGCCGGGGTGGGCGGGCCGCCCATTTGCTCGACCAGGCCATCGTAGCGGCCGCCGCCAAGCACGGTTCCCTGCGCGCCGAGCTGCGTTGTTACGAACTCGAACGCGGTGTGATTGTAGTAATCCAGCCCCCGCACGATGCGTGGATTTTCCACAAAGGCCACGCCGAGCTGTTGCAGGTGCGCGCGCAGTCGGTCGTAGAACTGCGCCGCCTCTGCAGTCAGGAACGCGAAAATCGAAGGCGCGGCAGCGACGAGCGGGCGGTCGGCGGGATCTTTGCTGTCGAGGATGCGCAGCGGGTTGTGCGCCAGCCGCTGTCGGCTTTCGGTGGACAGGGCATCCTGGTGCGCGGAAAAATGCGCCACCAACGCCTGGCGCCAGGCCGCGCGGCTGGCTGCGTCGCCGAGCGTGTTCAGTTCCAGCGTGATTTCCGCCGCCAATCCGAGCGCTGCCAGGATATCCCGGCCGAGCGCAATCACCTCGGCATCGGCCAGCGGCTCCGCGGGGCCGATCAGTTCCGCGCCGATCTGCGTGAACTGGCGAAAGCGGCCTTTCTGCGGCCGCTCATAACGGAACATCGGGCCGGCATAGAACACCTTCTGCGGCAGCGATTGCGTCAGCCCATTGCTCACCAGCGCGCGGCAGGCGCCGGCGGTGTTCTCCGGGCGCAACGTCAGGCTTTCGCCGCCGCGGTCCTGGAAGGTGTACATCTCCTTCGTTACCACATCCGAGGTTTCGCCCAGCGTGCGGGCGAACACGCTTGTGGCCTCGAAGATCGGTGTGGACCACTCGTCGAAGCCGTAGCCTTCGGCGACCCGCCGGCTCGTGGCGAGGATGTGCGCATGACGCCGCTGTTCCTCGCCCAGAATGTCGCGAGTGCCGCGGGCGGGTTGTAAACTTTGCAAAACAAGCTCCTAGACAAGGCTGAGGCTCCGCCCCAGGCCCCATTACTTATTCGGATACGGGGCGCCGCCTTTCAAACCTTCCCATAAAATGCGATTGTATCGGTCCGCCGGGATGCGGTCCTCGCTCGACCAGTCGAAGCCTTTGGTTTTCGCGGCCCACCACGAAGCCGAATGCGTTGGATACACGCGCGGGCCGGAAGCGAAATGCATCCGCGCGCCGTTCGGGAACAGGCCGGTGCCTTGCAGGATGGTGGATGGCATGGCCGTGAAGCTCCAACTCGTCTGGTTGAGGTCGAACACGTCGCTCATCGGTCCCTGCGTCACGTCGTTCAGATTGAGGAAGCCGGTGCCGAGAATTTCCTCGATGGTTCGGACCATGTTGACCGTGGTGTAGCGATCGGAAACGATGGCCTTCTGTTTCACATAGGGGCCGATCACATAAGCCGTGCTGCGGTGCGCATCGACATGGTCGGCGCCGTCCTGCGCATCGTCCTCCACCACGAAGATCAGCGTGTTCGCGGCATACGGGCTCGCCGCCACCGCCTGCACCAGGGCGCCCACGGCGTAATCGTTGTCCGCCTGCTGCAAGTCGGGCGTGTTGATGCCGGCGGCCGCGGTGCTGAAACTGCCGGTGTGATCGTGCATCAGCCGCACCAGCGAGAGCGCGGGCAGATTGCCGGCACTAACGTATTGAGCAAATTCGCGCGCCCATTCCTGTTCCCGCCAGGTGTCCGGGAACGCATTGTCGAAGCCGCGATAATAGATGTCGGTGAAAGGTGCTAGCGTGGGATTGGCGCTCCACGCCACCTGCTCGCCGATCGCGGCGGGGTTTTGCGTGAGCGGGATGCCGCCGATGCCGGTGGGAATATTGTAGCGCACGAGATCGATGAAGAAGCCGTAATTGCGCACCGACAATCCCGCGCGCAGCGCCTGGTCCCAGATATACCCCTGGCCCGGCGGCGTGCCCACCGGGCCGTCGGTGGCGAAATCGTCGGCCAGCCCGGGCAGCAAATTGGCGACGCCGCCGGGAAACGCATTGCCCAGCACGTCATACAGATTGCCGATGCCGCTTATGGTAGGATACGAGGCTTCGCGGCCGGCCTGATCCAGCGCCACATTGATAAGCCGATTCAGGCCCTCGCTGTCGTTCTGGAAACCGCGGTTGGCGTAGTTCGGCGGAATAGTTTTTACGCCGAAATCGCTTTCCCGGGCCTCGGTGCTCCACGGCCAGCCATTGCCGCTCACCTCGCCGCTGTCATAGAAATTGTCGAGCGTGACGAAGCCACCGGCCAGCGCGTGCAGATTGGGCGTAATCGCGGCGCCGTATTCGGTGAGCGCCGCATCGCCGTTCGAGCCGTTGCCGAGATCGCCCAGCACCTGATCGAAGGTGCGGTTCTCCTTGATCACGTAGATCACATGCTTGATCTTCCTGCGCAACGCCGCAATTATTTGATGGTCGGCCGCGCTTTCGCGGAACGCAAAGTTGTTGTTCGCCGCCACGGTGGCGGTGAGCGACGCCAGCGCCGATCCGCTCGGCACCGGCAGGGTGAGAAAGCCAGCCTGTTCCAATTGCAGAATATACTGGTTGGCGGCATTGTTGCGGTACATCGGATTGGGGCCCGGCACGCTCTTGCCGTTCACTACATACAGCGTGCTGCCGTCGGCGCTTACGCTCGCCGAATGCGGGTACCAGCCAGTGGGGATCAGCCCGGTCGTGGCAAGGGCGCCGCTGCCGTTCAGCGCGATCACGGAAACCGCGTTCACGCCGCCATCGGTGACATAGAGAAAATTGCCGTCGCGCGAGACCGCGAGCCCGTTCGGCGCCGCGCCGGTAAGGCCACCATGGCCGCTGAAGCTACCCAGCACGGGTAGCTGCGCCACCACCGTATCGTGCTGCGTCTCGATGATGGCGATGCGATCGTAATTGTCTTGCGCCACATACAGCCGGCCGCCGTCGGGGCTCAGCGCCAGGCTGTTCGGCGTGCCGCGCAACGGAATGCGGAACACCGTGCCGGTGTCCGGCGGAATGTCGCGTAGCGGGAACAGATCCACTTCGCGGTCGCGTATCGAGCTGACATAGGCGAAATAGCCGCGTTGCGCATTGCCGCCGATTGCGACCGAAAACGGCGCCTCGCCCCCGGGCGTGCCGGATAGCGAGGGCGTGTTCGCATACGGCCGCAGATCGTATTCCCACAACACGGTGTTGCTGGTGGTGTCGATCAGCGAGAGGCTGTCGTTGCCGATGTTCGTCACCAGCAGGCGCGTGCCATCGGGCGTGATCGCCAGTCCGGCGGCTTCGGCGGCTTGCAGAATCCCGATGCCGTTGCCCAGGAACGGCGCCAGCTGCGTGCCGTTGCCGGTGAGGTTTCTGGCATAGCTGGTGTGGCCCAGCGGAATGGTCGCGCTCGGGCCCCAGATGCCGCCGGAATTGGCGAACGCGAACACCGCGTCGCTCACGCCGCCCGATACATAGAAATGCGTGCCATCCGGGGCCCATACCAGGCCGCAGAAACTGTTCGGGATCAGCAGCACCTGCTTCTGCACCGGTGCCCGCCGATGCGTACCCGAAACATCATACACGAACACGTATTCGTTCGAGGCGAACGGCTCCGGCTGGCCGGCATCCACGCCGCTGGAGTAGTTGAGCCGGTTGTAGCCGCTGGTTAGGATCAGCAGCGTGTTGCCATCGGGGCTCAGCGCGGTGCGCACGGCCTGGCCCGCGTCGTAGGTGGGATGATCGGGCAGGCCCGGGTTCAGCGGGGTGAAGATGGCGCCCGGTGCCGCTTGCGGCGTGATCGTCTGGCCGGTGGGCAACAGGATGCTGCCTTGGCCGAAAGCCGCGCCGCTTCCCAGCGCGGCCGCCAGGCAAACCCAGCCGCGAAGTTTCCGCATCCCAGCCATGGTATCCTCCCGTTTCGCGCGCCCGCTCCGGAGCGCCGGCCGCAATATACGCGAGCCGGAACGGGGAACCAGCATGGTCGGGCGGCCCCTTCTGCGTGACCGGCTGCGCGATAGCGCCAGACCGCCAGGGTTTACGCGCGGTTGGCCGGCCGCAGCGGAATGACGCGCGCGGAGCGGTCGGCCTGGGCGAGCAGCGCCGGCAGGGCGGCGGCGGGGACCGGACGGCCGAGGAGATAGCCTTGCACTTCGCGCGCGCCGTGTTCGCGCAGCAAATCGAGCTGGGCCTGCTGCTCCACGCCTTCCGCAGTGGCCGGTATGCCGAGCGAGGCAGCCAGGCCCAGGATGGCGCGGACGATGGCGGCGGCGCCGGCGTCGCCGGGCAGGCCGCGGACGAAGCTCTGGTCGATCTTGATGCGGTCGAACTTGAAGCTTTGCAGGTAGGTGAGCGAGCTGTAGCCGGTGCCGAAATCGTCGAGTGCCACCGAGATGCCGGCCGCCTGGATGCGTTGCAGCGTGGCCAAGGTTACCGGATCGCGCTGCAGCAGCACCGTTTCCGTCACTTCCAGTTCTATGCGCGACGGCGGCACGCCCTCGGCCTCGATGACCGAGGCGAGGAGGGTGGCGAAGCTGCCGGAGCGCAATTGCACTGCCGAAACGTTAATCGCGAGGCGCAGATTGTCCGGCCAGTCTCGCGCCGTGCGACAGGCTTCCCGTAGCACCCATTGGCCCAGCGCGTTGATGGTTTCGGTATCCTCCGCCACGGGCACGAATTCGCCGGCGCCCAGCAGGCCGCGCACCGGGTGGCGCCAGCGCAGCAGGGCTTCGAACCCGGTGAGGCGCAGGCTCATGGCTTCGAACAATGGCTGGAAATGCAGCTCCAGTTCGTCTTTCGCCAGCGCCTGTTCCAATTCCAGCTCGATGCGACGCCGCGCCTGCACTTCGGCTTCCATGGCCGGTTCGAACATTCGGAACACGGAGCGGCCTTCGGCCTTGGCGCGATACAGCGCGATATCGGCGTTGCGCATCAGCGTGTCGCGGTCGGCGCCATGATCGGGGGCGATGGCGATGCCGACACTGGCGCTGATGGCCAGCGAATGGCCGTCGATCTCGAACGGCGCGCGGATCACTTCGATCATGCGTTCGGCATAGGCGATCGCGTCGCTCGGGTGGCGCAGGCCGGTGAGCAGGGTGGCGAATTCGTCGCCGCCCAGGCGGCCGGTGGTGTCCTGCTGGCGCAGGCAGGTGGCGAAGCGTTCGGCGGCCCCGCGCAGCAGCCGGTCCCCCACCGGGTGGCCCAGCGTGTCGTTGATCGCTTTGAAATGGTCCAGATCGATGCAGAGCAGCGCGAAACGGTTGGTCGGCGACGCCTCGGCGAGCGCGGCCTCCAGGCGCTCGCCGAACAGCAGCCGGTTCGGCAAGCCGGTGAGCGCGTCGTGCCGCGCCATGAACAGGATTTTTTCGCGCGAGCGGTGCCGTTCGGTGACATCCTCGTAGGTCGCGACCCAGCCGCCATCGGCAATCGGCTGGTGCAGGATTTCGATGGTGCGGCCGTGCGCCAGTGCGAGCTGCACGGTGAAGGTGGTGCGGGTTTGCAGCATGGCGAGGCGCTGCGCCCAGATCTGCGGCCATGATGTGCCTTCGGGCAAATTGCCGCCAAGCTTGAGCGAGACGAGCTCTTCCATGACCATGCCGCTGCGCACGCGGTCGCGCATCAGGCCGAAGATTTCCGAGAAACGGCGGTTGGCCAGCTTCAGCCGCAGCTCGGCATCGAACAAGCAGAGACCCTGCGTCATGTTCGACAGCGCGGCATCGAGCCAAAGATTGGATTGTTTCAGCTCGGCCTCGCGCCGCTTGCGGGCGGTGATGTCGCTGCAGAAGGCCACCAGGCCGCCATCGCCGGTGAGGCTCCAGCCGATGCGGATGCAGCGGCCGTCGGCCAGTTCGGCTTCGGCCGAGCCCGGGTTCGGGGAGGCGCCGAACGGCAGGGTGGGCAACTTAGCGCTGAGGCGGTCGCCGCGCAGCCCGGCGAGCAGGGCGAGGAAGCAGGTGCCGGGTTCGAGCGGCTGGGCGAGACCGGCAAAGAATTGCTGCGCCTGTGTGTTGCTGACCACAACCGCGCCTTCGGCATTGACGAGGATGACGCCCTCGCTGGAGTTCTCGATGGCGTCGACGAGCCGTATCTGGGCGGAGCGGCGCTGCGACACTTCGCGCGCCATCATGCCGGCGATGCTGTCCCGCATCGCTTCCATGGAGGTGAGCAGGCGGCCGAGTTCGTCGCGGCTCTGGCGCCGCGGGATTTCCACCGTCAGCTCACCGCCGGCGATGCGGCCGGCGACGCGCGAGGCGAGCGAGATGGGATCGAGGATGCGGCGGGCCAGCACGCGGCTGAGCAGGAGCGACATCAGCACCGCGGCACCGGTGAGTTCCAGGTCGAGCCTGGTATCGGTGCCGATGGCGCGCAGCGCGGCCTGGCGGAAGGAGAAGCCGTCTTCCGCCGTATAGTTCACGAGCAGGTCGATCTCACGCGTGGCCGCGCGATCGTAATGGTCGAGCGCGGGCCAGTTCGCGTCGATCTGGTGTTCGGCCCAGCTCTCCTCCCACCCCGCGACGGCGCGGCGCACGCGGCCGGCCGCGGCCACGGCGCGGGCCGATTGCGCGCGTTCCGTGGCAATCGAAAGATCGTCATCCAGATCTTCGCGCAACTGGGTGATGCGCGGATCGAGCGCGGCCCGGCTGTCGGCGTTTTCGATCATGCGGCGTTCGAGCAGCGCGGATTTCAGCAGTGCGAAATCGGCAGCGGCGGCGCGGGCGTAGTTGATCGACATCAGCGAGCCGTCGTAGGTCTCCACCACCAAGTGGGCGCCGCTGCGAATGGTTTTGAGCGCGAACAGGCCCAGCGAGGCGGTGAGCAGCGTGAGGGTGGCGAAACCCAGCAGCAGCGAGACCCGGAGCGAGACCGGCCGTTCCCAACGCCGCAATTCGCGCCACATCGCGCTAGGCCCCGGGTGATTTTTGCGGGCGCGACGGCCGCGAAGGGCAGGGGAGCAGCCTGCCTTGATTACACGCGACGGTTGTTCTAAGGTTAACCGGAGAGATCACAATGGCAGACCTGGTGGACGAGCTGGCCGGCGCTGGGTGGCAACGGCCGTATCGGTAGGCGGAATTTGCGTTAGTTTCACAGATGTACGGGCAGGTTGCAAGCGAGCCATGAGACTTCTTTCCGTATCCGTGCTGGGTTTGGTGGTGGCCGGGGCGGCCTGGGCAATGCTTTCGGGCGACCGGACCAAGCCGACCGGGGTGGAGTACGTGATTTCGCAGAAATATCGGCATTTCGCGCCGAACACGCTGAGCGTGCACCCTGGCGATACCGTGATAATCGTGAACGACGATGCGGATCTGCACCACCACGCCTACGTCTCCAGCCCACGGTTCAAGTTCGACAGCGGCGACCAGCAGCCGGGTAGCCGCACGCCCATCGTGTTTTCGGTTCCCGGCCGGTTCAATGTGCTCTGCGGCATACATCCGAAGATGCGCCTTGTGGTGGCGGTGCAATAGCGGGACACACCGCCGCAAATTGGCGGCCCGCGGTTACGAACGGATTAATTGCCAGTAGAGCGGTTGGCGTCCGGCGGCCAGGGCCTTGGCTTCGTAACGCGTGGCCGGCCAGTCCGGCGGCCGCGTCTGCGTCGGCAGGGCGAAGCGGAAATCGGTCCGCGGGCGAAGGATTTCCTCGATCCAGTTCTGGTAGCCGGGGTCGTCGGTGGCAATGCGCCATTCCGCGCCGGGCGACATGCGGGACGCGAGAAGGGCGACGATATCCGGGTGCACGAAGCGGCGCTTGGCATGGCGTGCCTTCGGCCAGGGATCGGGGAACAGCAGCATGACACGATCAAGGCTCGCGGGCGGCAATCGCGGCAGCAGCGCGCGGGCGTCGGCATCCCACAGGCGCAGATTGGGCGGCAACGGCGCGGTTGCCTCTTCGCCCGCCGGCACCAGGGCGGCGAGCAGGGAGCAGAGGCCCTGATCGAACACCTCGGCGGCGATCAGGCCGGCTTCCGGATGGGCGGCGATGGTGGCGAGCGCGTGTTCGCCGCCGCCGAAGCCGATTTCCAGCCAGAGTTTTTCGCAGCGCGGCGTGAACGGGGCGGTGGGGTCTTGCAGGCGCAGGCGGGGAAGCGCGGCACTCAGCAGAAGCTGCTGACGGGCGCGGAGCGCGTGCGTGCGGCGGCGGCCATACAGGCGATCGGGCGGCGGTTTCAGCAAAGAAAATCTTCAGGCTGGCCTGCGTCGGGCAGCCCGCCTATCTGTCGAACGCCGATTGCAGCTCCGGAACAAGGTCGGTGCGTTCCCAGGTGAACGTGCCGCGCGCCTCGTCGGGCGAGCGGCCGAAATGGCCGTACGCCGTGGTGGGAACGTAGATCGGCCGGTTCAGGCGCAGATGCTCGCGGATGCCGCGAGGCGAAAGATTCATGATCTCGCGCAGCACGCGCTCCAGTTTTGTTTCGTCCACGTCATTTCCGGTGCCGTGCAGATCGACATAGAGCGAGAGCGGGTGGGAAACGCCGATCGCATAGGAAATCTGGATGGTGGCGCGGGCGGCGAGGTTGGCGGCAACCACGTTCTTCGCCAGATAGCGCGCGGCATAGGCGGCGCTGCGATCCACCTTGGTCGGGTCCTTGCCGCTGAACGCGCCACCGCCATGCGGCGCCGCGCCGCCATAGGTGTCCACGATGATCTTCCGCCCCGTCAGGCCGCAATCCCCGTCTGGCCCACCGATCACGAACTTGCCGGTGGGATTGATGTACAGCTCCTCTTGCCGGCACATCCAGCCGGCCGGCAGCGCCGCTTCGATCAGCGGCACGATACGGCGCTTGATCTCCGCCTGGTCCATGCCTTCCTCGTGCTGCGTGCTGAGCACGATCGAGGTGGCGCCCACGGGCCGGCCTTCGGCATACCGCAGCGTCACTTGGCTTTTCGCATCCGGCAGCAGCCCGGCCACGCGCGGATCGCCAGCGTGGCGCAGCTCCGTGATGCGGCGCAGAATATCGTGCGCGTAATGGATCGGTGCCGGCATGAGGCTCGCGGTTTCGTCGGTGGCGAAGCCGAACATGATCCCCTGGTCGCCCGCGCCCTCATCCTTGTTGCCGCCGGCGTCCACGCCCACCGCGATATCCTGGCTCTGCGCGTGCAACAGGCATTCGACCTGCGCGGTTCTCCAGGAGAAACCGGCCTGATCGTAGCCGATATCGCGCACGGCCAGGCGTGCGAGATGCATCAGGTATTCCGATGTGACCGAAGCGGGGCCGCGGGTTTCGCCCGCCAGCACGATGCGGTTGGTGGTGACCAGCGTTTCGCAAGCGACACGGGATTGCGGATCGGCGGCCAGGAACGCGTCGAGCACGGTGTCGCTGATCCGGTCGGCCACTTTGTCCGGGTGGCCCTCGGAGACCGATTCGGACGTGAACAGGAAATCGCCCTTGTTGCGCATCGCGGCTCCGGCGGATTTTTGGGGAAGCGCGCGTGAGTGGCGGATCAGGGCCCGGGGGTCAAGGCCGGCGCCGCGTTGGCCGCCGGCGCGTCGCCGCCATCGATCGCGGCGCGCATGCGGCGCACGGCTTCCGGCAGGCCGAGCAGGACGGCCTCGGCCAGGATGGCGTGGCCAATGTTCAGCTCGCGCAGATGCGGCAGGGCGGCGATCGGGCCGACATTGCCGCGCGTGAGGCCGTGCCCGGCGTGGCATTCCAGGCCCAGATCGTGCGCCAGCAGAGCCGCGATGCGCAGGCGTTCCAGCTCGGCTTCGGCACCGTTGGCATAGCTGCCGGTGTGCAGTTCCACCACGCTGGCCCGCAGCTCGGCCGCGGCGCGGAGCTGGGCCGGGTCGGGATCGATGAACAGCGAAACGCGGATGCCGGAATCGCTCAAGGCGGCGACGATCGGCGCCAGCGTGGCAAGCTGGCCGGCCGCATCCAGGCCGCCTTCGGTGGTGATCTCCTGGCGGCGTTCGGGCACGATGCAGCAGGCGTGCGGCCGCGTGCGGCGGGCGATGCCGGCCATTTCCTCGGTGGCGGCCATTTCCAGATTGATCGGCACGGCCAGCGCTGCCCGGACGCGAGCCAGGTCGTCGTCGCGGATGTGGCGCCGGTCCTCGCGCAAATGCAGCGTGATGCCGTCGGCCCCGCCGTCGATGGCGGCGTAGGCGGCGGCGAGCGGATCGGGCTCGGTGCCGCCACGGGCGTTCCGCAGCGTCGCCACATGATCGATGTTGACGCCGAGGCGGATCATCGCGCGCGGTTCCTGGCAATCGCATCGGCGAGGCGAAGCGCGGCGATCAGGCTGGCCGGATTGGCGCGGCCCTGGCCGGCGATATCGAAGGCGGTGCCGTGGTCTGGCGAGGTGCGAACGATGGGCAGCCCGAGCGTGACGTTCACGCCATTCCACATGTCGAGGGTTTTCAAGGGGATCAGCGCCTGGTCGTGGTAGTGGCAGATGGCGGCATCGTAGCCCGGGCGGGCTTGCGGCGTGAACAGCGTATCGGGCGAGTGGGGGCCGGTGGCGCGGATGCCCTCGGCTTGCAGCGTTTGGATGGCCGGGGCGATCAGGGTGTGTTCCTCGCTGCCCATTGTGCCGTCCTCGCCGGCGTGGGGGTTCAGGCCGGCGACGGCGAGGCGGGGCGCGGCGATGCCGAAATCCTGCCGCAGCGCCGCGTGGGTGGTGCGGGCGGCGTGCAGGATCGCTTCGGTGGTCAGGCGCGCCAGGGCCTCGCGCAGCGCGCAATGGATCGTGACCGGAACAACGCGCAGTTCCGGGCTGACGAGCATCATGATCTCGCGGCCGGGAACGCCGGTGAGATGGGCGAGGAATTCGGTGTGGCCTGGATGCGGAAAGCCGGCGCGGGTGAGCACCGATTTGGCGATCGGGTTCGTGACGATGCCGGCCGCAGCGCCGGTTTGCGCGAGGCGAACGGCGCGGACGATGCTTTCGATGATGGCGGGGGCGGCCGCGGGATCGGGATGGCCGGGTTTGGGCGAGGCCACGAGATAGACCGGCAGGATCGGGAGTTTTTCGGCGAAACTGGCGGTGTTCGGGGTAGGAACGATCTCGATCGGGGCGTGGCGGCCCAGTTCGCCGGGGTCGGCAATGCAGATGAATTCGGGCCCAGTGCGGCGCAGCAAGTGCCAAGCCTTCCCGGCAATTTCCGGCCCAATGCCGGCGGGATCCCCCATGGTAAGCGCTAACAAGCGTCGTCCGCTATATTGAAGAAAGTTCTTTGGTTCTTTCTTTCAAGAAAGAACATTCTTTCTTTCATATGTGCAACGCCCTGCCATCCGCCGCGAGCGCCGCTTCCTTCACGGCCTCGCTCAGGCTAGGGTGGGCGTGGCAGATGCGCCCAACGTCTTCCGCACTTGCGCCGAATTCCATGGCGGTGGCGAGTTCGGCAATCAGCGTGCCGGCATCCGGGCCGATGATGTGTGCGCCGAGGATGCGGTCGGTGGTTTTGTCGGCAAGGATTTTCACGAAGCCGTCGGTGGATCCCATGGCCCGGGCGCGACCGTTGGCGGTGAACGGGAATTTTCCGACATTATAGGCCGTGCCGGCGGTTTTCAGCATTTCCTCGGTGGCGCCGATGCTGGCGACTTCGGGCCAGGTGTACACCACGCCGGGGATCACGTTGTAGTTCACGTGGCCGGCCTGCCCGGCGATGCGTTCAGCGCAGGCGACGCCTTCCTCTTCCGCCTTGTGGGCGAGCATGGGGCCGTGGATGACGTCGCCGATGGCATAGATGTTGGCGACGTTCGTGTGATAATGCGCGTCGGTTTCGATGAAGCCGCGCGCATCCAGCGCCATGCCGAGTTCCGCGAGGCCGAGATTCTCCGTGACTGGGCGGCGGCCGATGGCGACGAGCACGGTATCGACGCGGAGCGTCTCGGCGTTGCCGCCGCTGGCGGGTTCGAGCGTGACATCGATGCCGTCCGCATCGGGTTTGGCGGCGGTTACTTTCGTGTTCAGGCGAAATTTCAAGCCTTGTTTGGCCAGGATGCGCTCAAAGGTCTTGCCAATTTCACCATCCATGCCCGGAACGAGGCGATCGAGATATTCCACCACCGTCACTTGCGCGCCAAGCCGATGCCAGACGGAGCCGAGTTCCAGGCCGATATAACCGCCGCCAATGACCAGCAGGTGGTTCGGCACGCGATCGAGTGCCAAGCCGCCGGTGGAGGTGACGATGCGCTTCTCGTCGATTTCCACGCCGGGGAGCGGGATGCTGTCGCTGCCCGTGGCAATCACGATGTGCTTGGCTTCGTAGGCGGTGCCGCCGACTTCCACGCGGCCCGCGGCGGCGATGCGGGCTTCGCCTTTCAGCCAAGTGACCTTGTTTTTCTTGAACAGAAATTCCACGCCCTTCACGTTCGCGCTCACCACCTCGTCCTTGCGCTTCTGCATGCGGGCAAGGTCGAGTTTCGGCGGATCGAGGATGATGCCGTGATCGGCGAAGCTGCCGGCCGCCTGGTGGAAGTTTTCGCTGGATTGCAGCAGCGCCTTGGACGGGATGCAGCCGATATTGAGGCAGGTGCCGCCGAGAGTTTCGCGTTTTTCGACGCAGGCGGTGCGCAGGCCGAGCTGGGCGGCGCGGATGGCGCACACGTAGCCGCCGGGGCCGGCGCCAATGACGATAACGTCGAAGGAGGTTTCGGGCATTCGGGGAGGGGTCGATTCGGTGGTGGCGGGGAATGTGGCGGCTGGCGGCCGGGTTATCCAGCCCCGCCGGGAGGGCTGGGTTGAGG